>JAVHLB010000011.1:22877-76928 GCA_031082425.1 Candidatus Edwardsbacteria bacterium
TGTGGTGTGGTTATTTAGGCCCGGCTGTTAGCCGGGCTTTTACTTTTAACGGCCTGCCTGTTTTAACTGGCCTACTCTGAGCTTTTCCTTTTCCAGAAAGGTGTCTAATAGCTGGACGATCTGCTTGCGCTCCTTGGCAGGCAGCTTCTCCAACTGGCTTAAACGGCGGTAAAGCCTGTTGTCACGGGTTTTAGGCGTACGTTCAGTCTTTTCCATTCCCAAAAATTGATCGGCAGTAACGCCCAGAGCTTTGGCTAACACCGGCAATAGGTGTGTCGGCGGCCGCTGGCTATTTTTTTCATAGTAGGCGATCACCCGTTGGGAGATGCCGGTCTCGGCCTGCAGGTCCCGCTGGGAATACCCGGCTTCCCGGCGCAGGGTGATTTTCACCTTGCGCCTTTTTGTTTTTTCGGGTATCATTAACCCTGAATGAGTAAAACAATATTCCATAGGTCGCTTATATCCGGCCTTTTCCTGCTGCTACTGTCGGCCCCGGCCCTGGCCCAGGTCAAGGGCATGTGGGTGGTGCGCTATTCGCTGACCTCGCCCCAGAACGTCAAGAAGATAGTGGCCCAGGCCCATCAGGCCGGGGTCAACCACCTGTTCGTGCAGTTCTACGCCCGGGGCGAGGCCTACTACGACTCCAAGCTGGCGCCCACCGCCGACTGCGTGACCAAAAATTTCGACCCGCTGGCCCTGATGGTCAAGGAATGCAAGGCCAGGGGGATCAAGATCCACGCCTGGATCAATGTCTATTTCGTCTGGTCCTCGGACCGCAGGCCCCGGGACGGGCGCCACGCCTACTACAAGGACGACGGTTGGTTTGCCGCCGACCCCCAGGGCCGGAGTTTAAAGGATTATTCACAAAAGGAACTGGGTCAGAGAAATCTCGAAGGCGTCTACCTTTCGCCCTCCAGCCCGGAGGTGAAGACCTACCTGCGGGAGCTGGTAAGGGAGATCCTTTTCAAATACGACGTGGACGGCATTCACCTGGACTATGTCCGATACGGCAGCATCAACTATTCCTACGACCTCTCCAGCCGCACCAGCTTCTACAATCAATATAAGGTGGATCCCTTCGCCCTGCTGGACGGGAACCGGGCACTGGAGCCGTATTGGGCCACCTGGCAGCAGTGGCGGATGTACCAGATATCCGACCTGGTGGCCCAGCTGAAGTTCGACATCCTCAAGTTCAACCCCTGGGTTCAGCTGTCGGCGGCGGTAAAGCCGGACCCCGACGAGGCCCGGCTGTCGTTCGGCCAGGACTGGCCGGCCTGGCTGGAGAACCGCTGGGCCGATTTCGTGGTGCTGATGGATTATTCGGCCAACACCGAGACCGTGGTGCGACTGGCCCGAAAGGCCGCGGCCTACAAGGGGCAGGGGCAGGTCTACGTGGGTCTGGGCGCCTGGCGGGACAGCATGGACGGGCTGATGGAGAAGATCCGGGCGCTGCGTAAGTCCGGGATCAACGATATCGTGCTGTTCTCCTACGACGGGCTGGCCCAGCGCAAGATAAGCTTCGAGATGCTGAAACACCGGGGGTTCTGACCTTTATTTAAGTTGACCGCCTGCCGTCATAAACGGCAGGCTTTTTATTTATGTCTTGCATTTATTCAACCCTGAGAGTAAAATTACATTATGAAAAGAATCTTTGCGATCATAGCTCTGATTGCCGTCTTTGCCGGCATTAACGCCTGTCTGGCCGGGGGGATAGACATTGCCCGGCTCAAATACGGCGGGGGCGGGGATTGGTACAACGATCCCGACGAGGAGACCAATTTGCTGAAGGAATATTCCGCCCGCACCGGGCAGGAGGTGGATCCCGAAAAATACAATATTTCGGCCGACGACGACCAGCTGTTCTCGCACCCCTTTCTGTTCATCACCGGGCACGGCGGGATAAAATTCACCGAGCGGGAGGTCAAACGGCTCCGGCGATACATCGAATCCGGGGGCTTCATCTATGCCGACGACGATTACGGCATGGACACCACCTTTCGCCGGGAGATGAAAAGGGTCCTGCCGGAATGTTCCTTGCAGGAACTGCCCTTCACCCATCCCATCTATAACTGCTATTACGACTTCAGCGGCGGGCTGCCCAATATCCACGAGCACGAAAAGGGCCGGCCGGTGGGCTACGGCGTATATTCCCAGGAGCGGCTGGTGCTGTTCTACAGCTTCAATACCAATATCTCCGACGGCTGGACCAACGCCCATAACGACCCGCCGGAGGTGCGGGAGCAGGCCATCAGGATGGGGATAAACATCCTGTGGTATGCCGTTACCAATCCATAATAAATGGTTGATTAAAAATGGATTTTAATCAGGAAAATAAATCATTCAGATCACTGCTGACGAATTTTCACCGCCGTAAGAAAGCAACAGATATTGCCAACGTCCTGATCAAGGTAATTTATCTTGCTATGGGCTGGCTGTTGCTGCTGCATCTGGCCGACTGGATCCTTGTCCTGCCATCATCGGTCAGACTTATTTTATCATTTGCCACTGTGCTGGCCTTGCCGATTCTGGCGATATATCTCCTGTACTTAGGGCTCCGCCCGGTGGATCACCGGAAGATATCTTACAAAATAGAAAAAGCCATCCCGGCCCTTAAACAGGAGATCTCCACTGCGGTTCAGTTCGGACTGGAGCCGGAGAGTCGGGAAAACTATTCGGCTCAGTTGATAGACGACCTCATTGAAAGGGCAGGGGAGAGGCTGAAAGGGATCCAGGGCGGGGGTATATTCCCCGTCAGGGCTTTGCCTTTCGGCAAGCCTGCGGTATATATTTTAATATCGCTGGCGCTCATCAGTCTGATCAAACCGGCGGAGCTTGGCATCAGCCTGGAGCGATTTATTCATCCCGATGGGGTCATTGGCAATTGGGAGGGGATCGAAATAAACCCCGGAGATGCCCGGGTGGCCAGGGGAAGCGAAATTATGGTCGACGTCGCCAATCCGGGTCGAACATCGGGCAGGGTGGAGTGGCGGGGAGCCTCCAACGGCTCGGCTCCCATGACCATCACCAATGGTAAGCTGGAGGCCGGGATAAAAGCGATCGACTCTTCACTTGCCTACCGCATAGTGCTGGGGCGCCGGCAGAGCCGGTTTTACCGGATAGACTGCTACACTCCGCTGTTGCTGTCGGACATCAGGATCAAGATAACACCCCCCAGATACACCGGCTTTCAGGTCCGGCAGACGGAGAACCAGGGGGATATCACCGCCATCAGGGGTTCCCGGGTGGATATAAGTGCCGTTTCCACCTTGCCGCTGGAGGAGGCCGGGCTGACCTTTGACCGGAGCGGACAGAAGGATGTGGCGATAACCGAGGGCCGGCAGTTGTCGGCAAGCTTTTATGTCGGCAAAGGCGAAAATTACCGCCTGTGGGGCCGCACCGCCCAGGGCGACACCTTTGTCAACCCGGCGGAATATAGAATAACCTGCCTGGAGGATGAGCCGCCGGTGATCGAGATCACCTCCCCGGAGGGCGAGATCCTGCTGGGCGAGAACATGAAGGTGTCATTAACGGGTTTGGCCGGCGATGATCTCGGCCTTTCGGCCGTAAGGCTGGGCTATCTCAGCCGCGATCGGGAACAACACCAGGATATCAGCCGCTGGCAGAAATGCCCGGTGGAGGCCGCGGTGGAATATGTCTGGGATGTCGGGCGGCTGGACGTCCTGCCGGGCGATTCGGTGGCCTACTGGCTGGAGGCCCTGGACAACGATGCGGTATCCGGGGCCAAGATGGGACGCAGCCGGGTCCAGATTATCCGGGTCCCCACCATCGAGGACATCTACCGGTCGCTGGCTCAAACTGATTCTGCCGTAATGGAAGAGATCGGACAGACCGAGAAATCCCGCAGCCAATTGAACCAGGAGATCGACAAACTGGCCCAGAGCCTGAAGGAGGCCAGGAAGATCGACTGGCAGCAGCAGGCGGCGGCCGAACAGGTGCTGGAAAGACAGCAGGAGCTGGCGGATCAGCTGGAGAAGGCCATGGAACAGGCGGCCCAAGATCTGGCCCAGCGGGAGAACAAGTGGAGCTTCGACCAGGAGACCATGGAGAAGCTGGCCCAGCTGAGGGAGCTGTTCGACCAGGTGGCCACCGATAAAATGCGGCAGGACATGGAACGGCTGAGGCAGGCCCTGGACAAGCTGGACAAGCAGGAGGTCAGCCGGGCCTTGGACAACCTCAAACTATCCCAGGAGGACTTCAAGCGCCAGCTCGACCAGACCCTGGAGCTTTTGAAGGAGCTGCAGCAGGAACGGCAGATGGAGAAGCTGGACCGCCAGCTGCAGGATCTGACCCAACGGCAGAAGGACCTGAAGGAGAAAACCGAAGGCCGTCCGAACGACAACCTCAACCAAAGGCTGTCGGCCGAACAGAAAGGACTGGCGGAGGACCTCAAGAAGATCTCCGGCGAGATGCAGGAGCTGGCCAGGGAGCTCAGGGAGCCCAACCGGGAGGCCTCGCAGAAGCTGAGCGAAAGCGCCGATCGCCTGCAGCAGAAGCAGACCGGGCGAAAAATGGAGAAAGCCTCTCAATCGCTGTCCCGGAATGAAAATTCACAGGCGGCCGACCTGCAGAAACAGGTGCTGTCGGAGCTCTCGATGATCTCTGCCGGGATGCAGAGCGCCCGCAGCAGCATGCGGCAGGCCAAAAGTAAGGCGGCGGCCCAGGCCGTCCGGCAAAGGGTCCGGGACCTGCTGGACCTTTCCCGCCAGCAGGAAAGCCTGAACCAGAGCGGAACCGATGCGGCGGCCGACCGGAACGATCTGGCCAACCAGCAGCAGATAATCCGGCGTCAGGCCGAACGAATCAGGCAGGAGCTGGACAACATGGCCCGGAACAACCTGCTGCTTTCGCCCCGCTCCCAGCAGATGATGCAGGAGGCCTCCAGACAGATGGACCAGGCCGCCCAGGCCCATTCGGAGGGACGCGGGGACCAGGCCCAAAAGGGCGGCCAGAAGGCCCTGGCCGCCCTCAACGGGGCCGCCATCAGCCTGATGGAATCATCCAGCGGCCAGGGCGGCGGCTCCGGCGACATGATGCAGGACCTGGCCGGTCTCTCCGGCCAGCAGCAATCGATAAATGACGGCACCAGCTCGATGCTGCCCCTGCCCCAGGAGGGCGGGGGACAGCTTTCCCAGCAGGCCCGCAGCCAGATGTCCCGGATGGCAGCCAGGCAGGAGGCGGTCCGCCAGGGCATGGAGGAGTTCAACCAAAAATACGGCGGCCGGCGGGACAAGACCGGGAGAATGGACGACCTGGTGGAGGAGATGAAACAGGTGATAGAGGACCTCAAGAAACAACAGGTCAGCCGCCAGACCATCGAGAGGCAGGAGAGGATACTGACCCGGATGCTGGACGCCCAGCAGTCCCTTAAGGAGAGGGATTTCTCCAAGCAGCGCCGGTCGGAAAGCGGCCGCCGGCCGGTGGACAGTTATCGCCCGCCCAGGACGGATAAAGGGAAATGGACCCCGCAGGGCCTGCCGGCCTGGAAGAACTGGCGGCAGGAATATTACCCCCTGGAATATAAGGAAATATTGGAGGAGTACTTCAGATCGCTGGGACAATGAAAATACAATTAAATCTGCTGATAGTGCCGGCGCTCTGCCTGGCCATCTTTGCGGCCCAGGGACAGAAGCCCCAACGCTTCGACCGATCAATTTGGCAGCAGGCGGTGGCCTGCCTGAGGGATGGCAAGCGGGAGGCGGCTTTGGAGCAATTCAAATTGTCGCTGGGCGACAAGCCCGACCAGGAAATGGTCCGGCAGGCCGGACGAATATTGCAGCAGGCGGAGGCCGCCAACCAGGCCGAGGCCCTCTATCTGTGGGGCCGGAAGGCTCGGAAAGAAAAGGAGCTTTTTGCTTACGAGCTGGGGGAGATCTACCAACAGCAGTTGAAATACCGGGAGGCAGTTAGGGAATTTGCTTGGACCATGAAACAACAGCCGGGGAGGGCTCTGGGAAAATTCGAGGAGCTCTCCCTGCAGACCGGATACAAGGCCATCGCCCTTCTGGCCGAGAACGAGGTGAATGCCGAAACTGACGACGGGAGATGGCTGCTGGGAGAGCTTTTCCGGAAATCCGGCGATCATCAAAGGGCCTGGCATTATTACAAGAAAATAAAGGAAGAAAAACGCCTGCGAATGGCGGTCGGCCAGCTGACGGCCCGGCCCGGCCAGGATGTTTCCTCGGTCATTTCGGTCATTGCCGAATATTTGGAGGGGCAGAGGTCCGACAGCATCTTTTGGGAGATGAAACTGTCCGGATTATATCTGGCCAAAGGCGATCATCAAAGGGCCGAAAATATGTTGACCTCATTATCCGGCAAAAAGGTACCCCAGGCCCAGCTGGAACTGGCCAGTCTCTGGCTGAGACACAGGAACGACCCCCGCCGGGCCCTGGCTCTGATAGACGATCAGAAAAAATACTGGCCCGATTCGCTGAAGATCGAGGGCGAATTCACCTTAGGCCTGTGCCTGATGGCTCAGGGCGATTGGGAGCAGGCCGGGTATAAATACGCCGGACTGGCTGAGGGGAAATACCCGCCCGGGGTAAAACAGCGGGCCTATTATATGCTGGGTGAGATAAAACTGGCCCAAAATCAAGCCGATGAGGCCCTGAAATATTACGGGCAGGCGGCCCGGGCCGAACCCGAAGGATCTTACGCCAATGATGCCCTGGCCAGGATACTATTGATTTCCCAGGCCAAAACTGATAAAATCCCTGATGTCGAGCTGCTGGGCCGGGCGATGGCCTTCAAATATCGGGACGATCAGGACCGGGCCGAAATGATTTTCGCCCAACTGGCCGATTCGGCTCCCGGCACCATGGCCGGAGACCTGGCCCTGACCGAGCTGGTGGAGATGGCCCTCTTCCGGGGCCGTTTCGAAAGGGCTCTTGAATCCTTGAAGAAACTGGCCGAAAGCACCTCCGACACGGTCACCGCGGCCAGCGCCTATCACCGGATGGGCCGGATATACTACCACCAGGTCAAGCAGAAAAAGGCGGCCCTGGAGTGCTGGCGGGCCGGGATCATGAAATATCCCAACACCTCGTGGGCCGAGATGATGCGCCAGGAGCTGGAATCCGGGCAGGTTCAATAGAAAAACAGATCAATCATAA
Source organism: Candidatus Edwardsbacteria bacterium (assembly GCA_031082425.1). Classification (NCBI taxonomy): domain Bacteria; phylum Candidatus Edwardsiibacteriota; species Candidatus Edwardsiibacteriota bacterium. The sequence continues at coordinate 30,011 of JAVHLB010000011.1, forward strand.
AATATCAGGAGGCAACCATGAGTTTAGTACCGATAGTGATCGAGCAGAGCGGCAGGGGGGAGCGGGCCTACGACATATATTCCCGGCTGTTGAAGGAGCGGATAATCTTCATCGGGACCCCGCTGGACGATGTCGTTTCCAACCTGATCATAGCCCAGTTGCTGTTCCTGGAGGCCGACGACCCCGAGAAGGACATCTTTCTCTATATCAACTCTCCCGGCGGCGGGGTCTCCTCGGGGCTGGCCATCTACGACACCATCCAGTACATCAAGCCGGACGTGGTGACCATCTGCATGGGCATGGCCGCCTCCATGGGGGCCCTGCTGCTGTCCAGCGGTGCCAAGGGAAAGCGCTTCGCCCTGCCCAACGCCAGGGTGATGATCCACCAGCCGCTGGGCGGTGTTTCGGGCCAGGCGGCCGACATCGAGATCCACGCCAAGGAGATCCTGCTGATCCGGGAGCAGCTGAACCGGATCCTGGCCGATCATACCGGCCAGCCGGTGGACAAGATATCCAAGGACACCGACCGGAACTTCTGGATGTCCTCCGACGAGGCCCGGGAATACGGGATCATAGACGATATCATGAAGACCAGGAACCAGCTGCCCAAAAAGTAAAATTATTTGACTTTTCAATTATATATCTGATATAATTACTTTCTTTGAGGGATTCCAAGCCACGGTAGCTTCTGACGTGGAGCACCCCGATGAAATCGGGGGTGGCGGCAGTTTAAAACAATAGTTAAGCCACGGTAGCTCAGGTGGTAGAGCAGGGGACTGAAAATCCCCGTGTCGGCAGTTCAACTCTGTCCCGTGGCACCATAATAAAGCCGGGCGTTAAGCCCGGCTCCTTTTACAGGTGTTGTTGTGGAGAAATGGTTTGTCTATATCTTGCTAAGCATAAAAGACAGCAAATTTTATATCGGAAACACGTCCGATATTGAGAAACGCCTGGCCAAGCATAACGCCGGCGGGGTCGATGCCACAAAGCACAGAAGGCCTTTGGTGTTGGTTTATAAAGAAGAATTGCCGGATAAAATCACTGCCAGGATACGGGAAAGAAAATTAAAATCGCTTAAAAGCCACAAAGCTGTTCAAGCTCTTATAGAAAATGGTAGAGCACCCCGATGAAGTCGGGGGTGTCGGCAGTTCAACTCTGTCCCGTGGCACCATCTTAAGCCGGGAGTAACCTCCCGGCTTTCTTTTATGAGTCAGATTTTTATAGGTTGTGTTTTTGGCAGTTCCCAGCCGGCAGTAATGATATACTACAAAGCGACGGCTGATCCGCCGCCGGATGGCAGGACAGTGATGCGGCTGGCGGAAACTCTGTCCCGAGCCTGTCCGCCGTACCCCGCTGTTGGCGGGGGCAGGAGGATCAGCATCTTAAGCCGGGAGTAACCTCCCGGCTCTATTATTTTGGGTAATAAACGGCCTGTGTTGGCCTATAAAAAAACGCCAACAGGACAATATTTTACGCCACATCGCGACCCGTAAAATGTATAATTTTTTACCCTTTTAGATTGACAGAGCAGGCCCATAATAGTATAATTTTAAAGGTTAGGCAGACACTCTGTAATCTATAAAACAGCAATAATTTAAGGAGAAACAAAATGGCTAAAAGGATCTCGGCTCTCTTGGCGGTTTTAATGATTATTTCGGCATCTTTTGCCCTGGCCCAGACCGAGGAACCGGCCGACCAGACGGCTGCCACCGGCGGTTTTGCCGCCCAGATGATGGGCGGGCTGGGAGTGGTGATGATAGACGGCGACCTGTACTATCGGGTCCAGCTGGTTCCGGAGCTCTCGTTCTCCAAGATCGGCCTGGGACTGGATGTGGACCTGCTGTTCAACAACGACGGCATCCGCAAGGAGGACTGGACCCCCAAGAGCCGCTGGGTGCGTATCATCCGTTATGCCCGCTGGGGGCAGAAGCATGACGTATTTTATATCCGGCTGGGGGCGCTGGACGCCGCCACTTTGGGGCACGGCTCCATCATGTACCGTTACGGCAACCAGGTCAACGATGCCGACCGCAAGATAGGCATGGAACTGGACCTGGACTTCGGCAGGGCCGGGTTCGAAACGGTGGTGTCCAACTTCGGGCGGGCCGAGATCTACGGCGGCCGGGGCTACGTGCGGCCGCTTAAATCCACCGGGATACCGATCATCAAGAATTTCGAGGTAGGCGCGACGGTAGCCAGCGACCTGGACCCCGACCAGAGATCGGGGACTGACGACGGGGTAACGGTGTTCGGATTCGATCTGGGCCTGCCGATCATCAACACCAGCCTGCTTTATACCCAGCTGTATTACGACTTTGCCAAGATCAAGAGTTTCGGCTCCGGCAATGTGGTGGGCATCTCGGCCGATCTTAAATTTCCCGGTGATATCCTGGTATTGTCCTCCAAGCTGGAGCAGAGATTTTTGGGCCCCCGCTACCTGCCCCAGTATTTCGATCGTTTCTATGAGGTGGAGCGCTATCAGTTGTTCGACACCATTCCGGTCTGGAAAAGCTATGTGCTTAATTCCATGACAGAATCCCGCAACGGGACCTACGGCGAGCTGGCAGCCACCCTGGTGGGCAAGCTGACCATTCTGGGAAGCTACCAGGCCATTCACAAGGTGCCCTACAGCGGGATGCTGCATTTCGGCACCGACCTGTCGAAATTGATCCCCAACAACAAGATGGAGATCCGGGCGGCCTACGATCAGACCCATATAAATTCTGGCAAGGATCTGTTCACCAACAACGAGAACACCCTGGTGACGGTGGAGGGCGGCTACCAGGTGTATTCCCATGTGATGCTGTACCTGACCTACCTGAAGACCTACGAAAAGATCACCCAGGATGATGCCGGCAACACCATTCCGGCCTACTTTAAGTCGGTGGAGAAGTTCTCGCCCCGGCTGGCGGTCAAGTTCAGCTTTTAAATTCCGACCCAGCGGTCATCGTCTTCCATAAAGATGAATGCCATGTACCGGCATATAAGTTCTTTTTTCGGCAGCCTGGCGGATTTCGTCTTTCCTCCCTTTTGCAGTCACTGTCACCGGAGGACCTCGGAAGGGCTGGTGGGCGGGATCTGCCGGGGCTGCTGGTCCTTGGTCAAAAAATGGCAGGACGGGCAGTGCCAGCGCTGCGGCCAGCCGGTGGCTGAAGCCGGATCCCTATGCCGGCATTGTCTGATCCCCGAATGGTCCTGCAGCGATATCAAGACCATCGGGCCTTTCGAGGCCCCGCTGTCCGAGGCCGTTCATAGGCTCAAATATTCGGATGCCAAGAGCGTATCCCGCCGGCTGGGGGCCATGATGGCCGATATTGCTGCCAGCGAGGAAAAATATAAAAAGGCCGACATGGTTTTGGCGGTTCCCTTGCATAATGCCAGAAAAAGGGAGCGGGGCTACAACCAGGCACAATTGCTGGCCGACCAACTGGGCAAGGTTCTTAAGATTCCGGCTCATCACGACATAATTTTCAGGGCCCGGCACACCAGATCCCAGACCACCCTGAACAAGGAGGAAAGACTCCGCAATGTCGAGGGAATATTCAAAGTGAAATCTCCGGAGAAGATAAGAGACAAGACCATCATTCTGATTGATGATGTATTGACCACCGGGGCCACCATCGGCTCCTGTGGTCAATCTCTTATGAAGGCCGGCGCCAAGCGGATACTGGCCATGACCGCGGCCGCCGCCCCGCTGTGACGACCTCACCCTACCCTCTCCTAATGCATTAGGAGAGGGGCAGGGGAGAGGTCAGATAACGCAAAGGGTTCATTATGTAATTCCCGTGCCGACGGGAATCCAGGCGGATAATAAACGCCCGATTTCGGTTGACATGCCCGTAAGGTAGTGCTAAACTAAAATTTGACAGTTGATAAGGGGTCAGCAATGAAAGAAATATCCATCCTGCAGAAACACCGCTCAAATTACCAGCCCAAACTGCCTCCGGTTTTCATCCAGAAAGAGACATCGGTCAAAGTGCGGGAGGGGGAGCAGGCGGAGCCGCAGTCCGACCAGAAAGCCGTCAACGAAAGATTTCCCAGGACCTACGGGCTTCCCTTACTGACCTTTGAGACCACCGGGAAGGCCGAACTTCCGGCCGTCAATGTGGGGGTGGTGCTTTCCGGCGGGCAGGCCCCCGGCGGGCACAATGTCATCGCCGGGCTGTTCGATGCCCTGAAGCAATTCAACCAGCAGAGCCAGCTCTACGGCTTTCTGGAGGGCCCCGGCGGGCTGATAGATAATAAGCAGCTGCTGCTGACCGAAGAGATCATAGACCAGTACCGCAACACCGGGGGGTTCGATATCATCGGCTCGGGACGCACCAAACTGGAGAAGCAGGCGCAGTTCGACCAGGCGGCCGCCACCTGCCGCTCGGCCGGGATCGGGGCCATAGTGATCATCGGCGGCGACGACTCCAACACCAACGCCGCCATGCTGGCGGAGTATTTTCTGCAGAAGGACATCGATATAAAGGTGGTCGGCTGCCCCAAGACCATCGACGGCGACCTGAAGAATAAGCAGGTCGAGATCTCCTTCGGATTCGACACCGCCACCAAGGTCTACTGCGAACTGCTGGGCAACATCCAGCGGGACGACCAGTCGGCCAAGAAATACTGGCACTTCATCCGGGTGATGGGCCGGGCGGCCTCGCATATCGCCCTGGAATGCGCCCTGCAATGCCATCCCAACATCACCATCATCTCCGAGGAGGTGGCCGAGCAGGGCCAGCGGCTTAAGGAGATTGTGGAATACATCGCCGGGGTGGTCCGGGACCGCTCCCGGAACGGCATGGATTACGGGGTGGTGGTGATCCCCGAGGGGCTGATAGAATTCATCCCGGAGATCAAAAAGCTGATCGCCGAGCTCAACGACCTGATGGCCGAGCACAAGGATTATTTCAACGTCCTGACCACCCCGGAGGACAAGCACCAGTTCATCAACAAGAACCTGACCGCCCAGTCGGCCCAGGCTTTCGCTTCGATCCCCCAGGAGATCCAGTGGCAATTATTGGAGGATCGCGACCCCCACGGCAACGTCCAGGTGTCCCGGATCGAGACCGAGAAACTGCTGATCGACATGGTGGGAGACCTGCTGCGGGAATGGAGGGCCGAGGGAAAATTCTCCGGCAAATTCAGCCCCCAGAACCATTTCTTCGGCTACGAGGGGCGGTGCGCCGCGCCCTCCAATTTCGACGCCGACTACAGCTACAGCCTGGGCTATGCCGCGGCGGCCCTGGCGACCTGCGGCAAGACCGGCTATATGGCCCAGATCGCCAATCTGGCCGAGCCTCCGGGCAACTGGGTGGCGGGCGGCATTCCCCTGACCATGATGATGAACCTGGAGCGGCGGCAGGGCAGGGATGTTCCGGTGATCAGGAAGGCCCTGGTGAACCTGAACGGCGGACCGTTCAGGGAATTCGCCCGGCAGCGGGATGGCTGGGCCAAGGGCAACGACTACATCTATCCCGGGCCGATCCAGTATTTCGGGCCGGCCGAGGTCTGCGACCGCAGTACCATGACCCTGGCGCTGGAGCAGGGCGAGGACATTCTGAATATCCTGCAGGGCCTGGATGTCCTGCGGGACTCCGATGTCTTTTCAGGGCTGGGGCCGGAGGCCATCATCCGTCTGTTAAGCCTGGTGCAAAGGCTGTACATCAAGCCCGGGCAGATGGTCATCCGGCGGGGCGAACTGGGGCAGTGCTTCTACATCGTGATGGACGGCGAGCTGGAGGTGATGGGCAAGGACGACAAGACCCCGGTGGCCACCCTCAGGAAGGGCGATCCCTTCGGGGAGATCGCCCTGCTGACCGACGTGCCCCGGACCGCCAACGTGGTGGCCAAAACCGACGGCAGCGTGCTGTTTTTGGACTCCTACAGCTTCAAGGATTTTCTGGCCGAATTCGGCAATCTGGGGGACAAACTGGAGAAGCTGGGGGCGGAGAGACTGAAGGAGTTAAAAGAGAAAGAGTAAAAGCCACAAAAGTTTTAAAGTTGAAAAGGATAAAGAGGTTCAAACTGTTTAAAGGGTTGAAAAAGTTTAAGGGATAATAGTATGAAGAAAATGGCTTTAGTGTTGTTAATTACTTTGCTAACATGTGTTGCAGCCAAAGCCCAAAAGCTGACCGTCTCGGTGATGGACTTGAATGTTACCGAAGGGCTTTCCGGTAAGGAAGTGATGATGCTTACCGATAAGCTGTTGAACGAGTTTGTGACGGCTGGTATTTTCAAGGTCGTGGAAAGAAGCAAACGCGATGAAATATTGAAAGAGCAGGGCTTTCAGCAAAGTGGGGCCTGCGACCAAGGGGCCTGTTTGGTTGAAGCCGGACAATTGTTAGGTGTGCAAAAGATGGTGGGTGGCACCATTGGCAAGCTGGGAAACGTCTTTGCAGTGGAATTGCGGGTTATGGATGTTAAGACAGGGGTGATTGATCAGGCGTTTTCGCGAAAATATACTGGGAACGTATCTAATCTGCTAGATGCTATGAAAGAGGCCGCTTTTGAATTTTCAGGAATAAGGGCACAAACGTCTTCTATGGCAAACACAGGACAAAACAACAGCCCAAAGATGACTTTAATGCAAAAAAATGAACAGGGATGCAATGAATACCGCAATGAAAAAGACGGATCGATCCTTGTAGAAATTCCAGCCGGTGAGTTTTTAATGGGAAGCAAATACGCGAGGCCTGAACACAAAGTATATTTGGATACATTTTACATCGGTAAATACGAAGTGACGGTGGGCCAATATAAAATATTTTGCAATGCTACAGGGCAGACTATGCCTGAACAAGAAGGATGGGATGATAGAGACGATTATCCGGTATCCGGCATAAGCTGGCATGACGCCAAAGCCTACTGTAAATGGGCGGGTTTGCGGTTGCCAACAGAAGCGGAATGGGAGAAAGCGGCCCGGGGAACTGATGGCAGGATGTATCCTTGGGGCAATACTTGGGACGCCAGCAAATGTAACAGTTCCGAAAATGCGGATAATTATCCCAATACTTCCCCAGTTGGTAGTTTCTCCAGCGGCGTATCGCCCTACGGTTGTTTTGATATGGCGGGCAATCTCTGGGAATGGTGTGCTGATTGGTATGGTGGCAAATACGATAAAAAAATGACAAGTAGGAACCCGACAGGTCCATCGTCAGGGATATACCGTGTGCTTCGAGGCGGCAGCTATTTTGACAGCGGAAGTAATAGGGAGGAAACATACTGCGTTGCGTATCATTTGGGGTGCAAGTCTGGTGATAATCACAATAGCAATGGATTCCGGGTCTCTAGAAAAAACAAATCTGATAGTTGATGATATTATAAAACGCACCCGTGACTACATTGTCAAAAGAAAAGTTATGTGGGTTGTTTTGAAGTAAAACAAGTTTTTATAATCTTTAACATATAGCAGGAGGATATCATGCCGTTAGTCGGAACCCGCGAGATGTTCAAAAAGGCCTATGACGGCGGCTATGCCATCGGGGCCTTCAACGTCAACAACATGGAGCTGCTGCAGGCCATCGTGGATGCCGGCACCGAGGAGCGTTCCCCGCTGATCCTGCAGGTATCGGCCGGAGCCCGCAAATACGCCCGTCAGGAATACCTGATCCACCTGGTCCAGGCGGCCATGGAGACCACCGACATCCCGGTGGCCCTGCACCTGGACCACGGCGACAGCTTCGAACTCTGTAAAGCCTGCGTGGACGGCGGCTTCTCATCCGTCATGATCGACGCCTCGCATTTCCCCTTCGAGGATAACGTGGCCCTCACCAAAAAAGTGGTGGACTACGCCCACGCCAAGGGGGTGCCGGTGGAGGCCGAGCTGGGCAAGCTGACCTCCACCTCCGACGAGCCGGGGGCCCGGGAGGCGGTGTACACCGACCCGGACGAGGTGGTCGAATTCGTCAAACAGACCGGATGCGATTCGCTGGCCATCTCCATCGGGACCTCCCACGGGGCATACAAATTCAAGGGCGAGGCCACCCTGGACTTCCCGCGCCTAGAAAAGATCCAAAACCTGCTGCCGGGATATCCCATAGTGCTGCACGGGGCCTCTTCGGTTCCGGCCGAGCTGGTGGATATCTGCAACAAATACGGCGGCAAACTGCCGGGCACCCGCGGGGTGCCGGAGGAATTCCTGGCCCGGGCCGCCAAGATGGCGGTCTGCAAGATCAACGTGGACACCGACCTGAGGATCGCCATGACCGGGGCCATCCGTAAGGCTTTTGCCGAGAACCCCTCGGAGTTCGATCCCCGCAAGTACCTGGGTCCGGCCCGGGAGGCGGTCAAGCAGGTGGTCAAGGGCAAGGTCAAGCTGTTCGGCTGCGCCGGGAAGGCATAGAATACTGGAAATATCGGTGGTTGTCGAGTGCCCCGCCGGTCCTCGATACGGCCGGACTGCAAATTATTACCCCGCATAGAATTGCCGGCCACTCGGCCAACGGCGGGGCCTATCGAGATAACCGGCCGATACATACATTGAATAAAACAATATATTTTAAGGAGGAATGATATTGGGCGACAATTAACGTCCTTTTAGACTATCTGAATCAACCAGTAAACTAAAAAGGAGCGTGAACATCATGAGCACCGATATCAAAAAATCACTTCGCGAGCTTACCAAGATGCAGCCCGGCGAGGGCTACGTGCTGAGCGTCTATGTCAACGCCGCCCCGGACGGCAAGGGGCGCAGGAATTACAACGTTTTTCTCAAGAAGAAATTCAATGAGATCGAGAAGAGCTTAAACCCCCACAGCCCCGAAGCGGAAAGCTTTCCCAAGGACGTCAAGGAGATAAACCGTTACCTGGAGGAGGACCTGAAGCCGGAGAGCAAGGGGGCCGCTCTATTCATTTCCCAGAGCAAGAAAATATTCAAGAGCTTCCAGACGGTGCTGCCGATGGCCAACCGGGTGATAGTGTCCCGGGTCCCGTTCATCTATCCCCTGGCCAGGATGGCCGACAATTATTACCCTTACGGCGTGATCATCAGCGACGAGAAGCAGGCCAGAATGCTGAAGATATACCTGGGCAACCTGGAGGAGGAGGCCGACATAGTCACCGCCGCCGACGACATCTCGGCCAAGGGCTACGAGACCAGGAAGGGCCGGCTGGGCCTGTCCGACGAGAAACACCAGCGGCACCTGAAGGACCTCCGGGCCAAACACGTAAAAAGCGTCATCCGGGAGGCCCAGAGATTCTTCCAGGGCGATACCGCCCATCTGCTGGTGGCGGCGGAGAACGGGACTTTGGCCGAGATCAACCGGCAGCTGCCGGCCGCCCTCAAGGACAAGGTGATCACCACCGCCAAATTCGACATCAAATCCCCCAACAAAAAGGTGCTGGATGAATCGCTGAAGCTGTTCCATGACCTGGAGAACCAGGAGTCCCAGAGGATAGCCCGGGAGGCCGTGGTGCTGGCTAAAAGCAAGGGGGGCCGGGCCATGCTGGGCACCAAGGCCATCCTGGCGGCCCTGCAGGACGGCCGGGCCGAGACCCTGGTGATCTCGGAAAAATACTCCGGGCAGGGCTGGCAGTGCGCCGACTGCCTGATGCTGGGAGCCCTGGGCAAACCCAAGGTATGCGTTTATTGCGGCGGCAAGGCCATCGACAAAGATCCGGATATGAAGGAGGAGATGGTGGGCCTGGCCCTGAGGCACGGGGTCAAGGTGGAATTCGTGGAGGGATCGGCCGAACTGGACCAGAACGGCGGGATCGGGGTCCTGATGAAGAACAGATGAATCTAAAATCATATATACCCCTAAAAGCCCATAAATCAATTTTGAGGAGAGCCATATGCCGGTGATCACCATATCCAAAGAGCACGGGGCCGGCGGCAAGCAGATTTCCCAGGACATCGCCCGGGCGCTGGGCTATGAACTGGTGGACAAGGCCATGATCGTCAAGGTGGCCCAGAACGCCAAAGTGACGGCCGAGAAGGTGGAGAAGTTCGACCAGGAGGGCTACGATTCCATGAGCAAGCACCTGAACAGCCTGCTGCTGGCCAATCCCTCCCTGTACTCCGGACTGGGGTTCGAGATGCCGATGGCCGGGCCGGGGATGCTGCCGGCGGGATATGATTTCTTCGATGCCGAGCAATATCTCAAATTCACCCAGAGCATGATGGATAATCTCTGCAGCAAGGGGAAGGTGGTGCTGGTGGGCCGGGGGAGTCAGGTGTTCCTGTCCGACAAACCGGACTGTCTGCACCTGCGGCTGGCGGCGCCCCTGGATTACCGGATCAAGCGGGTGATGGAGAAGCAGGCGGTGGGGGAGAAGGAAGCCAGGGATCTGATCCACAAAAAGGACCGGGCCCGTTCGTCCTACATCAAGGATTTCTACCAGCGGGACTGGAACGATCCCGCATTATATCACCTGATAATCAACACCGCCAGGATAAACAGCCAGGGGATCATCGCCATCATTAATGAAGCCATCAAACAAATATAAAAATTTAAACACAGGAGAGTTTACTATGGGTGTGAAAATCGGCATCAACGGTTTCGGCCGGATCGGCCGTCTGGTGATCAGCGCCATGGCGGAACAGAAAACACTGGGCCAGCCGCTGGATATAGTGGCGGTGGTGGACGTCTCCACCGATGCCAAGTATTTCGCCTACCAGCTGAAATACGATTCGGTCCACGGAAAATTCCCCGGCCAGGTGTCCACCGCCAAGAGCGATCCCTCCCTGGCCGAGGATGACGTCATCATCGTCAACGGCCACAAGATCAAATGCATCATGGCCACCAAGGATCCCGCCCAGCTGCCCTGGAAGGACCTGGGAGTGGAGCTGGTGATCGAGGCCACCGGCCTGTTCACCCATTCCGACAAGGCCCAGGGACACCTGGCGGCCGGGGCCAAGAAGGTGCTGATCACCGCCCCCGGAAAGGGCGAGGTCAAGACCATCGTGCTGGGGGTCAACGAAAAGGAGTACGACCCGGCCAAGCATAATATCGTCTCCAATGCCTCCTGCACCACCAACTGCCTGGCCCCGGTGGTTCACGTATTGATGAAAGAAGGGATCGGGATCGAGACCGGCCTGATGACCACCATTCATTCCTACACCGCCACCCAAAAGACGGTGGACGGGCCATCCAAGAAGGACTGGCGGGGGGGCAGAGCGGCCGCCATCAACATCATCCCCAGCTCCACCGGCGCCGCCAAGGCGGTGGGCGAGGCCATCCCGGCGGTCAAGGGGAAGATGACCGGGATGTCGTTCCGGGTGCCGACGGCCGATGTTTCGGTGGTGGACCTGACCTTCCGTTCCGAGAAGGAGACCTCCATCGAGGCCATAGACGCCCTGCTGAAGAAGGCCTCCGAGAGCTACCTCAAGGGCTATCTGGGTTATGCCGATGAGGAGATGGTCTCCACCGATTTCATCCACGACCAGCGCTCGTCCATCTACGATTCCCTGGCCACCCTGCAGAACAATCTGAAGGGTGAAAAGCGGTTCTTCAAGATCGTCAGCTGGTATGACAACGAATGGGGATACTCCCACCGGATAGCCGAGCTGGCCAAATTGATGGCCGATAAAATGTAACCGGAGGCTTTAAGGGCGCCGCATGGTTTTGGATTGTGCGGCGCCGTATTTGTATCCATGAAAAAGATATTCTTAATAACGATCCTGGTGATCATATCCTCCGGGCGGTATGTTTTTTCCGATGCCACAACCCGGGAATTGCAGATATTCCAGACCAATTCCACCAACGGGAACCTATTCCCCTGCCGCTGTCCCAGCGAGCCCAAGGGGGGACTGGCCAAACAGGCATCCCTGATAAAGAAGCTGGCCGTCGGCGGACCGTACTGGCTGCTGGAGTCCGGGGACATCTTCGGGATCAACACCGACCGGCCCTCGGATTCGCTGGTTTTGGCGGCCTACCAGGCCATGAAGTACCAGGCGGTGGCCGTCGGCGACCAGGAGCTGGCCAAGGGGGGCGACTATTTCCTGCAATTGAAAGACCGGTTTGACATTCCCTTTGTTTCCGCCAATCTGCTTTACAATGGCAGACCGATGGCCGAAGCCTACCTTATCTGCTCTTTAGGCAAACCAGCGGTAAAAGCTGCGGTGATCGGGCTGATATCGCCCCAGACCATGCTATATTACCCCCAGGAAAAACTGGCGGGCATACAGATCCTTCCGCCCCAACCGGTGCTCCGTGGCCTGATCGACAGTTTAAAGGGCAAGGTTGACCTGTTCCTCCTGGTCTCCCACCTGGGATTCGATGAAGAAACGGAGATCGCCCAAAAATTTCCGGAGCTGTCGCTGATCATCGGCGGGCACAGCCAGACCGAATTGAATGAAGCGGACCGTACCGGAAACGTGCCGATAGTAGAATCGGGCTCCAGCGGCAAACGGCTGACCAGAGCGGTTTTGACCAGAAAGAACGGCAAGTGGCTGTTATCGGAATCAAAGCTTTATGGAATAACCTCCGACCTGCCCGACGATCCCGCAGTTTCTAAAATTATAGGACCAATGCCGGGTTATTCCCATCATAATAGCGACACAGTAAGCAGCGCCAAGATCGAAAGATCGGCCATTCATATCTTTGTGGCCCCGGACTGCCCCGACTGCCAAAGGCTGGAGGATGGGCTTTTCAAAAAAATAGCCCGCCAATATTCCAGCCAAATGAAAATCCAGTATCACGGGGTTGATGATTCCCGGGAATACAAGTTACTGCTGGATTATGAAAGATTATTTAACGATAAAAACAATGAGATACCGGCGGTAGTCATAAACGGCCGGATCCTGGGCGGGGTGGAGGAGATCGAAAAAGAATTGGAGGGCCTGCTGGGCCTGCAGTTGAACCGAAAGAATATAGAAAAAACCGAAAATCGGAAACCGGAAACCGAAAACCAATCCAAAAATAATACAATATCAGAAACAGCAACCGACAGCATTTATCTGGCCTTTGTTTCCAATGTACGCTGCCAGAAATGCGGCCGGGCCGAGTATATGCTGAGGGCCCTGCGGGAACAACATCCCAAACTGGCGGTCAGAAAATTCAACCTGCAGGCCAAGGGCGACCGGGTGATCATCGAGGCCATGGGGATACTCTACGATCTCCCTGGAGATAAGAGGATGCTAGCACCCATCGCTTACATCGGGGACGATCACCTTATCAGCGCCCAGATAGACGATGCCTCGCTGGCCGCCCTGATCACCAAATATTCAAAAGGCACCCAGCGGATCCCCTGGGAGGAGGCCAAAAAATATATCCCCCAGGCCGGCCAGAGCATCTTCCAGCGCTTCAAATCCTTCGGCCTGCTGGGGGTGATGGGGGCGGGCCTGCTGGACGGGATCAACCCCTGCTCGCTGGCGGTGCTGGTGTTCTTCATCTCCTACCTGGCCTTTGTGGGCCGCAAAAGATGGGAGATCCTGGCGGTGGGCATCTCCTACACCCTGGCCGACTTCCTGGTGTACTTCCTGATCGGCATCGGGAGCCTGTCTTTCCTGATGACCCTCAAGTCACTTCCCCTGCTAAGCAAAATACTTTACTGGCTGGCGGTGGTCGCCGGGTTCATCCTGGCCTTCTATAATTTCAGGGATTATTTGAAAGCCCGCCGGGGAGATCTCTCCGGAATGGACCTTCAGTTGTCCAGCAAGACCAAACAGCGAATACACAAGGTCATCCGCGACCGAATGGGGGCCGGGGGGCTTATCGGAGGTGCCTTTGTGGCGGGGCTGATCACCTCGGTCCTGGAGTTCGCCTGCACCGGGCAGGTCTATTTGCCCACCATCGCCTTTGTCAGCCAGATATCCTCGGCCAGATACCAGGCCTACGGCTATCTGCTGTTGTACAACCTGATGTTCGAGGTGCCGATGATAGTCACCTTCGTCATCGCCTTCTGGGGGGTGTCCTCCAAGACCATCGCCGGATGGGCCCAGCGCTCGGTGGCCGGAGTGAAACTGGCCACCGCCATACTGTTCACGGTGATGAGCCTGGCGCTGATTCTGATTCTGCTAGGTTAATAATTTTGACTCTAAATGAGATTGATATACAGCTTATAGCATGTAATATTTGTAAATGGCAGTGTTGCAAGAGAAGAAACACCGTTTTGAGGCTTGGCTTCTTTTACCGCTTTCTCTTTGAAGAGAAAGCTACAAAGAGAACTGTCGCTGCACCGCTGCCTGGAAGTTTTAATATCCGTCTGCCTAAATGTCTTGACCACGAAACAGGGCACTCGCAGGCAAAACATTCTTTACGGCAGCTTTTGCCAAACAGCAGCGCTGATGCGACCCGGGACCCCGCCTTTAAGTGGAGCGGTGTAAGCATCAGCCCGATAAAGCAGTCATTGTGTCATTTGCATCAGGCTTGTTCTGGTTCAATGGATGCCGGGGCGCAGGTCTTACTGTCCGCGCAACTGGGCGGACAGGACTTCTTTGGTTACTTTCTTGGTCACAAGAAAGTAATAGGTACGACATTGCAGGAATGCTTTTGTACAAACTAAATACCGAAAAAATATAATTATAAAAGAGAGTTATGCCGAGTAATTATTTCCAACAAAACAAAGACTATCTTATGGCCACCGCCGTGGGATTATTGGCCGGGTGGCTGGACCTGCTCCGGGTCAGCTGGATATTGACCGCCTTATTGGTGTTGCTGGCTGGGGCAGCTCTGGGACATTTCTTCGAACGGCACCCCCGCAGCCTGGCTTTTTCGCTGGGGTTCGGGCCATTTCTGCTGCAGCTGGCGGTCCTGATGTTCGACCGGATGCCGGCTTTCAAGCAGAACCTGTTCTTCTCCCTGCTGGCCCTGATCCCGGCTTTCCTGGGGGTCTATGCCGGACATCTGTTCAAAAAACTTAAAAAATAACAATAGGACTTTGGCCGGATATGAACAGCGGCTCCCCCGACAGTTCTCAGAAAACCCCCAGGTACAAAAGACCGATGCTTTGGCTGGAATCGGTATCCGGCTATTTTTATCCTTTTGAAATAATGGAGCGCAAGATAGACACGCTGGAGATCATCGGGGAATGGGAAACGGCTGAGGCCATCCTTATCGGTTCGCTGTTAGAACTGGATAGGTTCGATGACAAGATCATGCTGGCCGAAGCCTGCAGCCGGCTGGGCAGCCTCAGGGTCAACCGCGGGCAGTATGCAGAGGCCGGCAAGGTATTCGATCGGTCCCTTACCATCTTTCAGGATGCGGACGATAAAAGAGGACAGGGCCGGGTGCTGTGCAACATCGCCAGTATCCATCACAACCGGGGGGACTACGACAGCGCCTTGGGATGCCTGAAAGAGGCTCTGGGGTACGCCGAAGAGTTGGGTAACAAACAGGGCATCAGCCGGGCCATCGGCAATATCGGTATCATCTATTATGAGAAGGGCGATTTCCAGAAGGCGGTCGAGTATTACCAGCGGGCCATGGATATCTCCCGGGAGCTGGGCGACCAGGAGACCGAGACCATCTCGGTGGGCAATATCGGGATGATCTACCAGGAGATAGGCGACTATCCCAAGGCTTTGGAGTATTGCACCCGCTATCTGAAGATGGCCCAGAGCCAGGGGAACAAACAGGTGATCAGCTATGCCTTGGGAAATGTGGGATCCATCTATTTCGAACTGGACGAACTGAAAAAGGCCAGGGAATACTTTAAGAAATACCTGGATATATCCCTTGAATTGGGCGACAAACCGGGCCAGATAGTGGCCTGCGACGACATGGGGATCACCGAGATGTTTCTGGGCAACTTCCCGGCCAGCCAGGAATATTACGACAAGGCTTTGGAACTGACCTCCGAACTGAGCAATGCCGAGAATCTGGCGGTCCTTTTGGCCAACATCGGCAAACTGCAGGCCCGGCTGGGAAACATGGTCCAGGCTGAGGGATATTTTGTCAAGGGCATCGAAAGCGCCAAGAAAACAGAAAATAATTTTCAACTGGCGCAGAATTATTTTTTTCTGGCCGGTTTCTATCACAAGGAAGGGCGGCTGCAGCCGGCCAGGGAGTACAATCAAAGGGCATTGGAACTGGCCCGGGAGACCAACTGCCGGGAGGTGATCATAAACGCGGGGATATTGGAGAACCTTCTGCTGGCAGGGGATGACAGGCCCCGGGCCGTCTCCGGCCTGGAAACCATGCTGTCGGACATTCAAACCGAGAAACACCGGGCGGAGATAAATTATCACCTTTTCAAGCTGGCCGGCCGGGAAGTCAACCGGGAAATTGCCGCCGGGCTTTATAGGGAACTTTGGCAGAGATCGGGCAATATAGATTACCGTGACCGGCTGAAAGAAATTCAAACACCCATTAATAAAAGGGAACCATGAAAGAGCTGATACTTAAAAACGTGAAGATAGGCCGTGGGAATCCGCTGGCCCTGATAGCCGGGCCCTGCGTGCTGGAGGACGAGGCGGTGGTGATGAGGACCGCCGAGGAGATAAAGAAGATCTCCGAAAAGCTGAAGATCGGCCTGGTGTTCAAGTCCTCATATAAAAAAGACAACCGTTCTTCGGCCAAGAGCTACCAGGGGCCGGGACTCGAGAACGGTTTGAAATTGTTGGAAAAAGTTAAGAAACAGTTTGACCTGCCTGTTCTCTCGGATGTTCACTATCCCGAGGAAGTGGCGGCCTGCGCCCAGGTGCTGGACATCATCCAGATCCCGGCCTACCTGTGCATGCAGACCGAGCTGACATTAAAGGTCGCCCAGACCGGCAAGGTGGTCAACGTAAAAAAGGGGCAGTTTTTGGCGCCGGAGGATGTGGGCCATATCGTCAAGAAGATCGAGGAGACCGGCAATACCAATATCCTGCTGACCGAGCGGGGCTCCTGCTTTGGCTACCACAACCTGGTGGTGGATTTCAAGTCTTTGCCCATCATGCGCACGCTGGGCTACCCGGTGGTTTTCGACGTCACCCATACCATCCGCAAGTACGGCAAGCCGTCCAGCGATCCGGCCGGGGGCAGCCCGGAATTCATCGAGCCGCTGGCCCGGGCCGGGGTGGCGGCGGGCTGCGACGCCATCTTCATCGAGACCCATCCCAGGCCCTGCGAGGCCAAGTGCGACGCGGCCAGCATGCTGGAACTGTCCAAGCTGGAGCGGCTGCTGGAAAGCCTGATAGAACTGGACCAGGTGGCCAGGAAGCATAATTAACCACCAAGGCACAAAGAAAATACTCGGACCTAAAGTGTCATTCCCGCAACAGCGGGAATCCAGGCCTGGATGCCAGTTTTCACGGGCATGACAAATAGGATGAAATAAAGCCAAAGGAGTAAGTGATGAAAAAGATTATTCTGATCTCAGCCCTAATGCTGATCGCCGCCGGCGCCCATGCCCTGCAGACCATAGAGCAGAAGACCCCCATTTCGCAGGTGGTGATCTACAATGACCGGGTGGAGATAACCCGGATGCACAAGACCGGCTACCAGCCCGGGGAATACCAGCTCAAGATGACCGACCTGCCGTCATCGCTGGACGAGAACTCGGTGCGGACCTCGGGGAGCGGCACGGCCGAGGTCAAGATCAACGGGGTGAAGATCGAGACGGTCTACCTGGACACCACCACCAACCAGAGATACAAGGCCCTGGAGGACTCGGTGGAGCAGCTCAAGGAACAGCAGAAAATCTACGACGACCGCTACGGTCTGCTGCAGAAGGAGGCCGATTACCTGGAGAAGATAAAAAATGCCAGCACTGCTTTGCCTTCAGGCAGAGAATCCGAAAAGCCCAGATCCACCACGGTCAGCGAATGGACCGGGCTGTATAATTTCTACGATGCCAAATTCGAAGCCATAAACAAGGAACAGCGGAGTATCGAGAAAAACAAGAAGGCCCTGCAGGCCAGGCTGAACGCCCTGCAGAGCCGCCTGCACAAGATTTCGGCCGGGGCCAACCTGACCAAGAAGAACGTCAGCGTCAGCTTCACCGTCAAAAAGGAGGGCAGTTTGGCCCTAGCCTTAAGCTATATGATGATGGGGGCCTCCTGGCATCCCCAGTACGATATCCGAGTGTCCCCGGAGAACAAGGAGGTGGAGTTCACCTATTACGGGGTGATCTACCAGAACACCGGCGAGGACTGGAAGAACGTCAAAATAACGCTGTCCACCGCCCAGCCGTCCATCTCCGGCTCCATGCCGGCCCTCAAGCCCTGGTATGTTGACGTCTACCAGCAGTATTACCAGAAGGGGCAGGCCTCGCAAAGGGCCAAGCAGAATATCGCCTACAGCAAGGAGCAGCAGGCCCCGGCTCCGGCGGAGATGGCCTATTTCGTGGACGGGACATCCGTTACCGATCAATTGGCTGGAGCCAGGGGAGCCAGCATCAATGTTTCCGATGTGGAATTCACAGGCACCTCCTACGTCTACCAGACCCCGGGCGAGAACAACATCCCCTCGGACGGCGAGCCGCACAAGATCCCCATAGCCTTCGAGACTTTAAAGGCCGAATTCGAATATTCTTCGGCCCCCCGCCTGAAACAGTATGCCTACCTGCAGGGCAAGGTCAAGAACACCACCGAGTATCCCTTCATCGCCGGAGATATCAATGTCTTCTTCGGGAACAATTTCGTGGGCACCTCGGCCATCAACACCGTCATTCCGTCCGAGAAGTTCGATGTATCGCTGGGCATAGACGAGGGCATTAAGATCACAAGGCAGAAGGTCAAGGACCTGGTCGAGAATGGCAAGAGGATCAAGCGGACCTACGGATATAAGATCACGGTGAAGAACCTGAAGAAGACCAAGGAGATCCTGACCGTCAACGAACAGTACCCGGTAACTCGCAACGATAAGATCAAGGTGAAATTAGTGTCGCCCAAGTTCGACGACGAGAAGCTGGAATACGGGATCAAGGAAAAGGCCAACGGCATCATCGAATGGAAGATGGAGCTGGACCCGCAGGAGAAGAAGGAGATGGAATTGGAGTACATCCTGGAGTATCCCGGCGGGGTCAGCGTGACGGGGCTATAAGGTGTGAAAACCATGAAATATATATTTCCATTTTCCATATTGATCCTGATTATTTTTGGATTATCGTCATGTAGCAAGGAAAATCCTGTATCGGCAGACCAAACTATACTGCCACCGACGCTTTTAACACCCGCAAACGGGGATACGGGAATAGGGAGTACACCAACACTAACTTGGGCCTCAGTTGCAAATGCCAATGGGTATTGGCTACAAGTATCGGGGGACAGTACTTTTAATGTGAATATTGAATTCAACTATGAAGGGCTTGTTTTAAACAGCAAAGTACTACAGGAACTTTCCCCAGCAAATAAATATTTTTGGCGTGTAAAATCATTGGATGAGAAAGCATATTCGGAATGGTCTAAGGCATGGAAATTTACCACAAGTGCCAAACCCAATTTCCCGCCAATAGAACCGGTCAATCCCCTGCCAATAAATGGAGAAGTAAATATTTTAACTCCGATCGTTCTTTCATGGGATGGTGGTGATCCTGATAGCGGTGATCTTGTAATATATACTGTGTTGTTGAGCACAGTAAACCCACCGTCGTCATATTTGGACGTACATGAAAGCAACTTGAATGTATGTAGATCAAATGTAAATAATTTACTGGGGAGAAAAACATATTATTGGCAGATAATTTCAAAAGACAACCATGCCAATATTAGGAACGGACCTGTCTGGAGTTTTACCACTTTAGACCCTTGGGTGGTTTTACAAGAAATGCCCACAGCACGATCATATATGACAGCCGATACATTTTCTGGTAAAATATTTGTAATTGGCGGTAAAAATTCAAGCAATCAGCCCCTATCCCTGGTCGAATTATATGATCCTATCAGCAATAGTTGGTCCGTTAAAGCAGATATGCCCACCGCCAGATACAGGCAGTCAATGGCAAATTTAAATGGAACAATATATGTTTTTGGCGGTTATAATGACAGTGTTCTTCATGTTGTTGAATCTTATGACCCGTTATTGAATACCTGGACCCCAAAAAGACCAATGCCCTATGCTGCATTCGGGCAATCCGCAACGTCGTATAATGGGAAGATATATCTTTTTGGTGGTGTTGATGGTGAAGGCAATCCATTACCGAGTATGAGATATGATTCCGTGAAAGATACCTTCGAAGTATTTCCCCAAAACGGCATTTATATTAATACAACCCGTGCGGCTCTAACCCATGTGGAAAGCAGGAGAATATTTATTCTTAGTGATGATTTTTATGAATATTTCCCCGATTATGATATCACATACGAACATAGTCAACCGTATATACAATATGGTTCTGCCGCCCTTAATGGCGATCGAATATTTATGGTCAGAGATTCTTATTACACTTATGTATATGATATATTAAGCAGAAACACCTTTGAAACTACACC
Source organism: Candidatus Edwardsbacteria bacterium (assembly GCA_031082425.1). NCBI lineage: Bacteria > Candidatus Edwardsiibacteriota > Candidatus Edwardsiibacteriota bacterium. Next base: position 50,298 of record JAVHLB010000011.1, read on the forward strand.
TCCCAGCTATTGGGGGGAAGGACTGTCTGTAATACAGGTGGGGGGTAAAATCTACACTATTGGCGGTGGATCAAAGATAGTTCAAGTATATGATCCCACTATTGACCCAGGGAGGCAAAATGATAAATAAAATAAATATTGTTCTTATAATTGCAATTTTGGCAATTATAAATATTTCCGGGTGTAGCAAAGATAATCCAGTATCGGTGGTGCAGGACCTTGTGACCCCAATATTACAATTGCCGGCAGATCAAGCGACTAATAGTGACCTGTCTCCATTATTGCAGTGGCAAGAAGTCAGTGATGCGGTATCATACTCTGTTCAACTATGTGTTGATTCAACATATTCAAAACTGCTTATATATAAACAATCCATTTTAGATATTAACTACCAAACACCGCAGGCGTTGTTGACCGGATCAACAAGATATTATTGGCGTGTCAGAGCGATAAATGGCAATAGAGTGTCTTCGTGGTCGAAGACATGGTCCTTTTTAACTAATAATATACCGATCGCTCCCAAGAATCCCTTTCCGGCAGACGGCATATTAGATTTAGATAACTCGGTATCATTATCATGGGTTTGTTCGGATATCGATCCAAATGATACAATTAAATATGATGTGTATTTAAATGATTTTTATCCGCCAACCGTGAAAATCGGGAATGATCTAAGTGCCGCCTATCAGTCAGTGAGTAACCTTACAAGGGGTAAAACTTATTATTGGCGTGTTGTCGCCAAAGATAATCACGGGAACCAAGTTAGTGGTCCTATATGGTCTTTTAGCACACGTAGCCCATGGATGCAAATGGCATCTATGCGGGTAAGTGTCAGGTCACCTGGCTGTATACTATTAAATGGTAGTCTTTATGCTTTTGGTGGCTGGACCGATGATTTTACCACCAACACAGTACAATTATATGGGATTTATAACAATACATGGGTTGTTGGACCGAGCATGGTACAGTACAGGAGTAGGTTCAGTGCAGCAACTGTTATTAATAAAATCTATATTCTGGGTGGTTTTGGGTTCCCAAATTTAAATGAAGAATACGATCCAGCAACAGGGTTGTGGTCAACAAAAGCGGATATGCCTACTAAACGTGTCAATTTTGCTGTTGCAACAGCCAATGGCATCATTTACGTTATGGGAGGTGATACATCGTGTAGTTGGGAGTCCACGATTTCATCAAATATAGTTGAAGCCTATGATCCAATCGCTGATTCATGGACAACAAAAGCACCAATGTTGCTGTCCCGTAAAAATCATACAGCTGCTGCCGTAAACGGTAAAATATATGTATTTGGCGGTAATGAAACATGGAATGATCCACTTACTAATGTCGATGAATATGATCCAGCTACCAACACTTGGACAAGTAAAAGCCCGATTCCTACCCCAAGATATTATTTGTCATCAGCAACATCAAACGGGATTATTTATGCGATGGGTGGACTGTACTATGATTTATCAAATCATCAAAATTATTATTATACAAATGTAGAAGCATATGACCCTGTGGCAAATAGCTGGACCCAAAAAACACCTATGCCGACAGGTAAGTTTTGGTTTGGGGCGGCCTCCGATAATAATTTTATCTATACCATAGGCGGGGATAACGGTTATAATTGTCTGAATGAAGTGTATAAATATGATCCATTACTCGACCAATAAAGTTTATGACAATTTATTTTTCTACTTAATAACGGGAAGTAAAGCGAAATGAAGAACAGCAATAAGAGCATAGTCAACCTGGGCAGGAAGGTCATCAAGACCGAGGCCCTGGCCCTGAACGACCTGGCCGACCGTCTCAACGGCAATTTCGACCAGGCGGTGGAAGTCCTGCTGAAGGTCAAGCGCAAGGTGATCGTCACCGGGGTGGGGAAATCCGGCCTGATCGGCCAGAAGATAGCCGCTACTTTGACCTCCACCGGAACCCCGGCCTTCTTCCTGCATCCCACCGACGCCCTGCACGGCGACCTGGGGCTGGTGCGCAAAGGCGACGCGGCCATCATCATCTCCAAGAGCGGGGAGACCGACGAGCTGTACGAACTGCTGTCTGTCCTGAAGAGGGTGGGGGTCAAGATCATTGCCCTGCTGGGCAAGCTGGATTCCCCGCTGGCCGGGCTGTCCGACGTGGTGCTGGACGTCTCGGTCAAAGAAGAGGCCTGCCCCCACGACCTGGTGCCCACCTCCAGCACCACCGCCGCCCTGGCCATGGGCGACGCCCTGGCCGTGGCCCTGTTGGACCAGCGCAATTTCAGCCCGGAGGACTTCGCCTGTTTTCACCCCGGCGGCGGCTTGGGCAAAAGGCTTCTGCTGAAGGTGTCCGACCTGATGCTGACCGGCAAGGATGTTCCCATCGTCGCCAGCGGCTCGGGCATGAAGGAGGCCCTGATAGAGATGACCGCCAAGCGCGGGGTGACCTCGGTGGTGGATGATAAGGGCCGGCTGCTGGGCATCATCACCGACGGCGACCTCAAAAGACTATTGGCCAAGACCAACGACATCTTTTCCTTAAAGGTGGACGAAGTGATCGGCAGGAACCCCAAGACGGTGGACCAGGAACGCCTGGCGGTGAAGGCCGCCAAGATGATGGAGGACCACCGGGTGACCTCCCTGCTGGTGGTGGACAAGGAGAAGAAGCCGGTGGGGATAATCCATCTGCATGACATCATGCAGGCGGGGGTTTTGTAGATCTTAGTTGTTAGATGTTAGATGATAGGGATTTTGGACACCTCTCTAACCATCCCCGATGCGGAGAGGGAATTGATTGAAAATAATTTATTATAAGGGCAGATGGGCAATGTTAAAAGATTTAAACGTTTTGAAAAAGTATTATATTTTAATTTGTTTGCTTTTATTTTCTTGTGCAATAAATGAGTATAATAAGCCCGATGTTATTGCTTATAATTGGATGAAAGCATCAATCTTGGGTGATAAAGATTCTTTATCAAAATATACAGATTGGATTGAAAGTATAGCGCCAGAAAAACGTAAATCCCAAGAATTGTTTCAATCTGAAAAGGAGTCAATATTGGAAGGCCACTCTTTCAATTCTGACATACTAAGGGAAAATGAATGGTTTCTCCAAATAATACCTTCTTTAAAAGTTATTAAAACAAAAATAATAGATAACACAGCAGAAGTGACGTTGTCTTTTAATAAGGATAGCTCTCAAGTAATAACAGTCAGTTTAAGCCTTAAGAAAAAGCAGAATGAATGGAAAGTATATAAAACCAAGTAAGACTTATTAAATCTTACAAGGAATCAAACTTCTAAAATAATTTATTGATTCGTAAAATGGGAAAGTTGGCATAGCAATTCTGGTATAAATTTTGCTGTGCTATTGACATGAAAATTCAAACTTCTCTAATTTATTGACCTATAAATCGTTATAAAAGACTTCGGATCTTATCAAGCGGCCTTTTTATTTAAAAAGGCCGCTTTTTAGCTTGAAAAGGGCAGGTGGCTGTGGTAAATTTAACTGTGCGAAAAAAAATACGACGCCATATACAATACATCCTGATCCGGGCAGTTCTCTTTGTCATCCAAATGCTTCCCAGACGGGCGGCCGTCTCCGCCGCCGCGGGGCTTTCGGGCCTGGCCTGGCGTCTCCTGAAAAAGGAAAGAAGGAAGACCCTCTTCAACCTGGCCCTGATCTTTCCGGAGCGCAGGGACCACGAAGCCGTGGGACGGGAGGTCTTTCGGAATGTGGCGGTGTCGGTGGCCGATGCCTTCACCCTTTTCAGGATAACCGACGATCAGCTGAACGACCTGGTAACGGTCGAGGGCCTGGAGCATTTCGATGCCGCCTACAATCAGGGCAAGGGACTGGTGGCCGTCACCGGGCACATCGGCTGCTGGGAGTTCATCCCGGCCTGGTTCTCACGCAAAGGCTACAAGATCAGCGTCATCGGCAAGCGGGTCTACGATCCCCGGCTGGACAGGATACTGGCCCGGATGCGCTCCAGCCAGGGGGTGAACATCATCGACCGGGACAGCGGGGCCAAGGACGCCCTGCGCGACCTGCGCAGCGGCCATGCGGTGGGGATACTGATAGACCAGGACACCCGGGTGGCCAGCATCGACGTGGAGTTTTTCGGGCATCAGGCCAGCACCCCGGTGGGGGCGGCCGCCCTGGCCGACAAGACCGGGTCCCCGGTGGTGCCGCTGGCCATCCTCCGCCAACCCAACGGAAAGTACCTGCTGTCCGTCAAACCGGCCATAGCCTTCGACCGGTCCCTGCCCAAGGAGGAACGGATCCGGGCCATGGTCCAGGAACAGACCCGCCAGCTGGAGGAGTTCATCCGGCGCGACATCACCCAGTGGGTGTGGATGCACCTGCGGTGGAAGGAAAAGCCTTGAGTTAACGATTGATATAAGATGGTCGGACAGCGTCATACAATAGGGAAACGATAGTCACTATCAAAAAGACATATAAAATCTTAGACATTTAATTGACATTCTTTTGCAATGAGAAACAGATCGATATACATATTGTCATTAATATTACTGGCGGGGTGCGGGACCAAGGACCAACCGGCCCGGATCCGGCCGGTTCAAGGCAGAACCCCCTCCCAGACCATCGTGGATTTCAACCTGATCGAGACCATCCTGGGCCGCCGCTCCTGGGTGCTCAGGGCCGACCAGGCCGATACCTACGACCAGAGCCAGGAGGTGGACCTGCACAAGCTGGATATTGATTTCTACAAGACCGGCACCGACTCGGTCAACGCCACCCTGACGGCGGATTTCGGCAAGGTCAACACCGCCACCCGAGACATGGAGGCCAGCCGGAATGTCCGGATGGTGACCAGCGACAGCCTGGTGCTGACCACCGACCACCTCACCTGGAACAACGATACCAAAAAACTGTTCACCGAATCGGCCATCCGCCTGGAGAAGGGCACCGACTGGCTGACCGGCGACGGGCTGGAGGCCAGCTCGGATCTCAAGGAGATCCAGATCAAAAGGAACGTCAGGGGCCAAAAAGATCTGTTGAACATAGAACGATGAGCTGCCTTGCCGGAATATTGATGGCCGCCCTGATGGCGGCCGCGGCGCCCGACACCAGCCAGCCCTACCTGGTGTCGGCCAATTCCATGAAGGTCCAATTGGTGGGACAGGACAAGGTGACCTGGCTGCGGGGAGGGGTGGAGATCATCCACGGTCCGACCGTCATCCGGGGCGACAGCGCCCGGGTGTCCACCCTGCAGGAGCAGGCCCTGATCTGGGGCCATGTCCGGATAACCGACCGGACGGCCGAGCTGGCCGGGCAGAGCGCGGTCTACTTTAAAAGATACGGCCGGAGCGTCCTGCAGGGCCGGTCAAACCTTAAGGACGGCGGCTGGACCCTGACGGCCGATTCCCTGGTCCATCTCCGGGACCAGGCCAAGAGTTACGCCTTCGGCCAGGTGGAAATGCGGGACTCGTCAGGCAAGAGCAATATCCAAAGCGATTACGGCGAGTATTGGCACCAGGAGAGCTATGGCCTGCTGACCGGAAGCCCCAAGTACTCCATCACCGGCGGCACAGGCAAGCTCAGCACCATCACCGCCGACCGGATGGAGGCCTATCAGCAGGGCCAGGTGGCCATCGCCACCGGGAACGTCAATTACTCCGAGGACAGCGTCTGGGCCTCGGCCGGGAGGATGTCCTACTTCAGGAACCAGGGCCGGTTGTTCCTGGAGGAGCAGCCCCGGGTGTGGCGCAGCGATGCCGACCTGTCGGGCCGGACCATTGAGCTTTCCTTCCACCGGGACAGCCTGAAGAACTCGGTGGTGCGCGATTCGGTGGTCCTGCGGCAGTTTTTGGCCGAGCCGGGAGACACCGACCTGATCAAATGCGACAGCCTGTGGATAGAATTCTCCCAGGGAAAACTCTCCCAGGCCCGGGCCACCGGCAGCGCCTGGAGCCGATATCATCAGATCGACAAAGGGAAAGTCTCGGGCTGGAACGTCACGGCCGGCGACCAGATGGAATTTTATTTTACCCAAGGCAAGATAGACAAACTGAAGGTGGATCAAAAATCCCGGGGTGCCTATTTCGAATTGGAGAAGCCATGAGTCCCGGCAAAATGGGATTAAGACAGGAACTGAGACAGGTGCTGGCTCCGGAGATGCTGCAGCTGCTGAAACTGCTGCAGCTGCCGACCCTGGAACTGCAGCAGCTGGTGCGACAGGAGCTGGAGATCAATCCCCTGCTGGAGGAGATCCTGGAGGAGCCCTCCATCGAGCAGCAGCAGGAGACGGAGGAACGGAAGGAGCACAACGAACCGTCCCCGGAGCTGGACCGCATCGACTGGCGGGATTACATGCAGGAGGGGGTGGACGACCGCTACCTGAAGAACCTGGAGCCCACCGAGGAGCCCGAGGGCCCCATCATCGCCCAGAAGGACACCTTTCAGGATTATCTGCTGTTCCAGTTGAGGACCTCGGCGGCCGATCCCCAGGCCACGGCCATCGGAGAATACCTGATCGGCAATCTAAGCGACGACGGATACCTGACCACCACCCTGGAGGAGGTGGCCCAGGCCCTGGACCAGGATATAGGCGCGGTGGAGCGAGCCCTGGCCGAGGTCCAGAAGCTGGACCCGCCGGGGGTGTGCTGCCGGGATCTGCGGGAATGCCTGCTGATCCAGCTGGGGATACTGGGACAGGAGGAGAGCCTGGCGGCCAGGATCGTGTCCGGCCACCTGGACGATCTGGTTCACCAGCGGTACCCGGTCATCGCCCGGGCTTTGGGGGTCCTGGAATCCCAGGTGCTGCAGGCCAGGGAGCTGATCTCTTCGCTGTCGCCCAAGCCGGGGGCCAGTTTCACCAGCGACCAGTCGCAGTATGTCTATCCCGACCTGGTGATAGAGAAAAGGGACGGGGAATACCTGGTCAGGACCAACGACCAGGCGGTACCGCGGGTCAGGCTGACCACCGGCTACCGCCAGATATTGACCCAATCCAGAAAATCCAGCCCCCAGGACCGGGAGTATGTGGTCAAGAGGCTGGAGGCGGCCCGGTTCATCGTCCGGATGATAGAGCAGCGCCGCCGGACCATGAGCCGGATAATGCAGGCCATCATCCAAAGGCAGACGGAGTTCCTGGACAAGGGCATCAGGTATCTCAAGCCACTTACCATGAAACTGATCGCCCAGGACATCGAGATGCACGAATCCACCGTCAGCCGGGCGGTGCACAACAAATACGTGATCACCCCCAACGGGATGCTGCCGGTGAAGTATTTCTTCGGGGTGGGGCTGAAGTCCGATTCCGGGGAGGATTCCGCCAAATCGATCAAGGACACCATCGCCGAAATGATCAGGCAGGAGATCTCCCACAAACCATTAAGCGACCAGGAGATCGCCGATAAGCTGAGCCGCCAGGGGATCACCATCGCCAGGCGGACGGTGGCCAAGTACCGCGAGGAGCTGAAGATACTTCCCACCAAATACCGCCGGGGAAAAAGATGAGATTTACGGAAAGCAAAATAATAAAGTCCGGTCCGGGGCGGCTGCCCGGCCATTTCAAACAGCGGATCGTCAGATCCCCCAAGGTGGAGGAGGTGGCCGACACTTTGAGCCGCTTGGGCCTGCATTCGGTCTGCGAGGAGGCCCGGTGCCCCAACCGCAACCATTGCTATTCCGAGGGCACGGCCACTTTTCTGATAATGGGGGGCAGCTGCACCAGGTCCTGCGGGTTCTGCGCCGTCAGCAAGAGCGCTCCCCAAGGGCTGGATCCCGAGGAGCCGCGGGCGGTGGCCCGGGCGGCCGCCGAACTCAAACTTAAATATGCGGTGGTGACCTCGGTCACCCGCGATGATCTGGAGGACGGCGGGGCCGGCCATTTTGTGGCGGTCATCGAAAATATCCGGCTGCTGAACCCCCCGGTCCTGATCGAGGTGCTGACCCCGGATTTTAGGGGCCGTCCGGGATCGATCGATGCGGTGATCGCCGCCGGGCCGGATATCTTCAACCATAACCTGGAGACCATCGCCCGGCTGTATCCCCTAGTGCGCCCCCAGGCCGATTATAAAAGATCGCTGGGACTGATAACCAGGGTCAAGCAGAACGGCCTGACCGCCAAGTCCGGGCTGATGGCCGGGCTGGGGGAGTCGTTGGCCGAGATGAAAAGTGCCATGTCCCACCTGGCCGATGCCGGATGCGACATCATTACCATCGGGCAGTACCTGGCGCCATCGGCCCTGCATTATCCGGTGGCCCGGTATTGGGAGCCGGAGGAATTCGAGGAATGCCGGGCCTACGGCCAGGATCTGCTGGGCCTCAAAGCGGTGGTGGCCGGACCCCTGGTAAGAAGCTCTTATTACGCCCATCAAACATACCAGACCATAAACCATTAACCGAGGAGGGACATAATGGATCTGAACATCACCACCAGGCATTTCGACGGGCTGAGCGATTCGCTGCGGTCGGATATCGAAACCAGGATGGTCAAGCTGGAAAAATTCTTCGACCGCATCGTGGAGGCCAAGGTGATCTTAAGCGAGGAGAAGAACCGGCAGATCGCCGAGGTCTCGATCCATCTACCGGGCGGGGTCAGGCTGCTGGCCAAGGAGGAGGCCGGGGACATGTGGGCCGCGGCAGAGCTGGCCATCAAGAAGATAGAGATCCAGGTCAAGAAGGTCAAGGACCGGAAAAAGGACCGCCAGCGGACCACCCTCAGGAAATCGTCATAAACCAACCAACCGGAGGCGCCATGAAAGCGGTATTGGTAAAGGAGCTGCTGGCCGACCGCCAGGAGGCCCTGCACTTGGAGGTCCTGACCGGGGATAGCGGCCTGGACCGGAAGATAATCATCGCCGACACCAACCGGCCCGGCCTGGCCTTCACCGGCTATATGGGCTATTTCCTGTGGGAGAGGGTGCAGATAATCGGCATCACCGAGACCGGCTACCTGGAGACCCTGCCGTCGGATAAACGGATCGAGGCCATCAAGCGGGTCACCTCTTTCGAGCTGCCCTGCATCGTGGTCACCAAGAAACTGGGGGTGCACCCCGAGCTGCTGTCCGAGGCCCGGGCCAGGAATATTCCGGTGCTGAGGACCGATATCGACACCACAGAGTTCATTCACCGGCTGTCGTCCTACATCGACAACATGCTGGCGCCCACCACCACCATGCACGGCACCCTGGTGGATGTATACGGGGTGGGCCTTTTGTACACCGGCGACTCCGGCATCGGCAAGAGCGAATGCGCCCTGGACCTGATCGAGCGGGGACACCGGCTGGTGGCCGACGATGTGGTCACCATCAAGAAGCGGGGAGAGAGGGTGCTGATGGGCTACGGCAACCAGATGCTGCAGCATCATATGGAGATCCGGGGTATCGGGATAGTCGACCTGACCACCCTGTTCGGCATCCGTTCGGTTCGGATGCGCAAAAGGATAGAGGTGGAGGTCCGGCTCAAGCGCTGGTCGGACGACGAGGATTACGAAAGGCTGGGGCTGGAGGAGAAGCCCACCACCATCCTGGGGGTGGAGATCCCGTTGATCACCGTGCCGGTGGTGTCGGGCAAGAACATCAGCGTGATCTCCGAAGTGCTGGCCATGAACCATCTGCTGAAACTGTGCGGATACAGCAGTGCCGAGGAGTTCAACAACCGGCTGCTGGATTCCATGCAAAAGAAGTTCGAGTCGGCCCGGTTCGTGGAGGACGATCTGGAGTGATGGTATCTTTTTCACCACAAAGACCGTGAACGGCCTGCTGATGTGCGTGGCTATGGGTACACGCCTTAACCCAGACCTTAAGGTCTGGGTTAAGGCAGAACTTGCTGTGATTAAAGGCTTTTATGGCCTTATGAATGACGGACCGAACGTTGCTACTGGCAGTTAAATCAACCCAATCAGCTATATTTTCCTTTCTCTTTGCTTAGACCGGCCCAGCTCCGGGCCAAGAATGATCGTCGAGGACGAGTTCAAATAACAATCAATCAGTTATGCCCAAACTAAAATTCATATTCGGGGTCCACAACCACCAGCCGGTGGGCAATTTTGATTTCGTCTTCCAGGAGGCGTATCAAAAGGCCTATCTGCCGTTCCTGGAGATGGCCGCCCGATACCCCTGGTTCCGCTTCACCATCCACAACAGCGGATGCCTGTGGGAATGGCTGGAGGCCAATCAGCCCAAATATTTGGACAAGGTCAAGGCCCTGGTCAAATCCGGGCAGGTGGAGCTGATGGGCGGGGGCTTTTATGAACCGGTGCTGCCGGCCATTCCGGAGGACGACCGCCGCGGCCAGCTGGCGATGATGTCCGGATATCTGAAGGATAGGTTCGGTGAAACTCCGGCCGGGGCCTGGGTGGCCGAACGGGTGTGGGAGCCCTGCCTGGCATCGACCCTGGCCGGGGCCGGCGTCAAATACACGGTGCTGGACGACTACCACTTCAAGTGCGCCGGAAAACAGGAGAAGGACCTGGGCGGTTATTACCTGACCGACGACCAGGGCCAAACCCTGTCGGTTTTTCCCATCAGCCAGAAACTCAGGTACCTGATACCATTCCATGACGTGGACGAGGTCATGGCTTATCTCCGGGAGCTGTATGATGCCAATAATAAGGCCCTGGCCATCCTGGCCGACGACGGGGAAAAATTCGGCATCTGGCCCGGAACCTATGACCATGTCTATACCAAGGGCTGGCTGGAACGCTTCCTGGAAAAACTGTCCCAGAACCTGGACTGGATCGAGCTAAGCACCTTCTCGGAAGCGCTCAAGGAAACATCCCCCTTGGGACGGATATACCTGCCCACCGGGTCCTACGCCGAGATGGGGGAGTGGGTGCTGGAGCCGGAATCCGAAGGGATCTATCGGGAGTTGGCGGACCGTCTGAAGAATGATGGCAGCTACCAGCGCTACAGCCCGTTCGTCCGCGGGGGGATCTGGCGCAACTATCTGGTGAAATATCCCGAATCCAACAATATCTACCGCAAGATGCTTCACATCAGCGGCAAAGCCGCAGGCTCCGGGGATGATATCAAGCGGGAGCTGTACCGGGGACAGTGCAACTGCGCTTACTGGCACGGGATCTTCGGCGGGCTTTACCTGCCCCACCTGCGGGAAGCCCTGTACCGGCACCTGATCCGGGCGGAGAATTTGGCGAACAAGGAACGGCCGCCGGAATATCCCACGGTTGAAAGGAAAGATTTCGACGGGGACGGGCATCAGGAGATCCTTTTGTCCAACGACAAAATGAACCTCTACCTCTCCCCGGAACAGGGGGGGACGATATTCGAATGGGACCTTAAAGAAAAGGAAATAAACCTTTTTGACACCCTGGCCCGCCGGCCGGAGAATTATCACCGCCAGATAGCCGACATCGGCCACGGGGAACAGGGGCAGGGCAAAAGCATTCATGAGATGCTGACCGCCAAGGAGCAGGGCCTGGAGAAACTTCTCCATTACGACAGATTCCGCCGGGTGGGATCGGTGGACCATCTGCTCGTCGCAGGAACCACCCTGGAGGAATTCATTGCCTGCGCCCATAAAGAGGCCGACCAGACGCTGGGCTCCAAATGGGAGGCCGGGACATCCCAGGAGGGAGGGCTGATAAAAGTAGAGCTGACAAAAATATCGGGCGATCTTCAAATATCGAAAACCATTTCTCTAGGTGCGGACGGCTCGTTTGGGGTTCACTATCGGTGGACCAACAACGGAAAGGCGGGCCTTGATATCTGGCCGGGGGTGGAGTTCAATTTCGGCCTGCTGTCATCCGGGCCCGGGAGGCATTGCAGCTCGCCGGACCCTCTGTCCACCGAAAGGCTGGATCAGCCGGCATCCGACGATGCGATCAGCCGGCTGACGGTCCACGACCAGCATCGTAAAATGGAGATCGTTCTCTCCCTGAGCCGGCCGGCCGACCTGTGGCGGTTCCCGGTGGAGACGGTATCCCAGTCGGAATCCGGCCTGGAAAGGAACTACCAGTGCTCCTGTTTTTTATGGCATGCCAAATTAAGATTGGAACCCGGGGAAGGATACAACCTGAACTTTGAAGTAGGATACAAAGGGGTTTGATGCAGGAGATAAAAGCGCTAATCGTCAACCGCCTGGGCATGCATGCCAGGCCGGCCGCCCTGTTCGTCAAGACATCCAGCAAGTTCCAGTCCAAGATCTGGGTCCGCAAGGATGATCTGGAGGTCAACGGAAAGAGCATCATGGGGGTGATGATGCTGGCCGCCGAACCCGGCAGCAGCCTGATCATTAAAGCCGACGGTCCGGACGAGCAGGAGGCCCTGGAGGCCCTGGCCAAGCTGGTAGCCGATAAATTCTATGAGGATTGATCATGGCCAATGAGACCAGATTATACGGCATCCCCGTCTCCCCGGGTTTCGGCATCGGCCAGGCTTTCATCTATCGCAAAAACCTGCCGGTGCTCAAGCGGCAGACGGTGGATAATGCCAACCAGGAGATCGCCAGATTTCACAATGCCCTTAGCAATGCCCGGCTGGAGATCGCCGAACTTCGGGATATGATAGCCGGCCGGCTGGGGAGGGACGAGGCCGAGCTGTGGACCGCCCAGCTGATGATGCTGGAGGACGTGACGGTGATCCAAGCCACCGCCGACCGGATCAGGGAGAAGAAACAGGATGCCGCCTCGGCCTTCCAGGAGACGATCGGCCAGGTGGCCGAGACCATCGAGTCGTCCTCCAATCAGTATCTCAAAGAGCGGGTGGCCGATATCCGGGATATCTCCTGGCGGGTGATAAAACACATCCAGTCAGGGAATCCCTCGGTTCTGCATAAGCTTTCCCGGAATTCGGTGGTGGTGTCCCACGACCTGTCGGCGGCCGATACTGCTTTGATGTCGGCCCGGAACATAGCCGGCTTCATCACCGAGGTGGGAGGCAAGACCTCGCACACCGCGATTGTGGCCCGCTCCCTGGAGATCCCGGCGGTGGTGGGCATCAAGGACGCTCTGCAGCAGCCCCTGCCCGGCTCCATGGTCATCGTGGACGGCACCAGGGGGGTGGTGATACTGGACCCGCTGCCCCAGACCCTGGAATCTTACCAGCAGGAGCAGAAGGAATACCAGAAGCATATCTCCGACCTGAGGAGGCTGCGGAAAAGCAAGCCGGTGACCCTGGACGGGCGCCGGATAGAATTGTCTGCCAATATAGAACTGCCGGAAGAGATCCCCTCGGTAAAATCGCACGGGGCCAAGGGCATCGGGCTTTTCAGGACGGAATACCTTTTCCTGACATCCTCCCAACTGCCCGATGAGGAGCAGCAGTTCGCCATCTACAGACAGGTGGCCGAGAAAATCGCCCCGGATCCGGTGATAATACGCACTTTTGATCTGGGCGGGGACAAGATCAACGGCCACGGTTTCTCGCCCGAGGCCAATCCTTTCCTGGGGTGGCGGGCCATCAGGTTCTGCCTGGACCGTCCGGAGATCTTCCGGGCCCAACTCAGGGCCATCCTGAGGGCCTCGGCCTTCGGCTCGGTCAGGATCATGCTTCCCATGATCTGCTGCCTGGAGGAGGTAACCCAGACCAAGGCCATTCTGGATTCCATCCGGCTGGAGCTGGACGACAAGAAGATCGCCTATGACCGCAACTGCCAGCTGGGAGTGATGATAGAGACCCCGGCCGCAGCCCTGACCAGCGACATCCTGGCCCCAGAGGTGGATTTCTTCAGCATCGGCTCCAACGATCTTACCCAATACACCCTGGCGGTGGACCGGGTCAACGAGAAGGTGGCTAAATTGTACGATCCTTTCAATCCGGCGGTGCTTAAACTGATCAAGCAGGTGATAGAATCAGGGCACCGCTCAGGCATCTGGGTGGGCCTGTGCGGGGAGATGTGCGCCGATCCCCTGGCGGTGCCGCTGCTGTTGGGATTGGGTCTGGATGAGTTCAGCATGAATGCGGTCTCGGTCCCCGAGGTCAAACGGATGATCCTCAAACTCAGGTTGGAGGATTGCCAAAAGGTGGCCGGGAGGGCCATGGAGGCAAAAAGCGCGCTGCAGGCCAGGACCGTGCTTTCGGAGTTTGTGCTGGACATCTTTCCCGACCTGGCCCTGAGTTGTGCCCTGGAATGATCATGATATCAAAGGGAACGATCAACCTCAAACCTAAAAATATAATCAAAGAAGGAAAAATGGACGAGAAGAAGAAACTGCAATTGCTGGATCTGGCCGCCCAATACCAGACCATCAAGCCGGAGATTGATGAGGCCATCGCCAAGGTGGTCTCCACCGGAGGATTCATCCTGGGCAAGACCGTGGAGGAGTTTGAAAAATCGGTGGCCGGGTTCGTGGGAGTGAAATACGGCATCGGGGTGAATTCCGGGACCGACGCCCTGTATCTGGCCCTGAAGGCCGCCGGGGTCAGGGAGGGGGACGAGGTGATCACCACCCCGTTCACCTTCATCGCCACCGCCGAGGTGATCTGCTGGATACCGGCCAAGCCGGTGTTCGTGGACATCTGCCCCGACACCCTTAACATCGATCCGGCCAAGCTGGAGAAGGCCATCAGCCCCAGGACCAAGGCCATCATCCCGGTCCACCTCTACGGGCAGGCGGCCGACATGACCGCGATCATGGAGATTGCCAAAAAGCATAAGCTGGCGGTGATCGAGGACTGCGCCCAGAGCCTGGGGGCCAAATACCAGGGCCAGCAGACCGGCAGCATCGGCCACATTGCGGGCTTGAGCTTTTTCCCGAGCAAGAACCTGGGGGCCTACGGCGACGGCGGCATGGTGCTGACCAATGATGAGGAGATGATGAAGATGGTCAAGATGCTGCGCCAGCACGGGCAGGACAAGAAATACCACCACCTCAAGCTGGGGGTCAACTCCCGGCTGGACGCCCTGCAGGCCGCGGTGCTGTCGGTCAAGTTGAAGCATCTGGAAAGATGGAATCGGGCCCGACAGGAGAAGGCCGGATATTACAATCAGCGCTTTGCCGGGATCGGCGACATCAAAATTCCCCAGGTGCGCCCAAACAATGAAGCCATCTATCACCAGTACACCCTGAGGACCGCCAAGCGGGACGCCATGGTGGAGTTCCTGGGACAGAACGGGGTGCCGACCGCGGTACATTATCCCATCCCGCTGCATATGCAGCCGGCCTTTGACTTTTTGGGCCACCAGAAGGGGAGCTTCCCGGTGGCCGAAGAGGCCGCCAGTCAGGTGTTCTCCCTGCCGATATACCCCGAGATCACCCGGGAACAGCAGGACCAGGTGGTGGATGCCATCGCCAAATTCTACAAATAAAATATTAAAGACCCAGCCCGCAAGGGCTGGGTCTTGGTGGTGGCAGCGTCTCTTCAGGTTTGTTTTGATATTGCCGCGGCCCTCAACTGCCCGCAGGCGGCGCTGATATCCTGGCCCTTGCTGATCCTGACGGTCACCGCCACCCCCAGCTGGTGCAGCCTTTCAAAGAATGCCTGCTGGACCTGGGGCGGCGAGGGTTTGAAAACACCTTCCCTCCCGCCCGGATTATAGGGTATCAGATTGACCTTGGCCGGAATGTTCTTCAACAGCCTCGCCAGCCGGTCGGCATCATCCAAGCTGTCGTTAATCCCGGCCAGCAGGATATATTCAAAGAATACCAGCTTGCCTTTTTTATTGCTGAAATTTCTGGCGGCGGTCAATAGCTCTTTCAAAGGATATTTTTTATTTACCGGCATGATCTTGTCTCGAACGGCATCACTGGTAGCACTAAGGGATATGGCCAGCTTGAACTGCTCCGGCTCCTCCATCAGCCGGATGATCCCGGGCACTATGCCCGAGGTGGAGATGGTGATATGCCGGGCGCCGATGTTGAACCCCTGGTGCGAATTGATCAGCCGGGCGGCCGAGAGGGTGGCGTCGTAATTGAGCATCGGCTCGCCCATGCCCATGAATACGATGTTGGTGATGCGATTCTGCCACCCCATCATGCCCTGCAGGTGGAACAGCTGGTCGGCAATCTCCCCGGCGGTCAGGTTGCGGACCAAGCCCAGGGACCCGGTGGCGCAGAAGCCGCAGTTCAGCCTGCAGCCCAGCTGGGTGGAAAGGCAGGCGGTGAGGCGCTCCTTGCTGGGGATCAGCACGCTCTCGATCAGCTGGCTGTCGGCGGTCTCCAGCAGGATCTTCCGGCTGCCGTCCCGGGACCGGCGCTCGGTCCTTGACCGCAGTTCATCGGGCCGGAAAGTCTTCTCCAGACCGGTGCGCAGCTCCTTGGAGAGGTCGGTCATCCGGGAAAACTCCGAGACGCCTCGCTGATAGAACCAGGCCATGATCTGCCGGGCATGGAAAGCCCTGGCCCCCAGCGGGGCCAGAGTTCTCTGCATCTCTTCGAGGTTTAATCCCTTCAGGGAGGGGGTTGAAATATTTTTCATTGTTCAATGATAATGGAGCTATGGACAAAAGTCAAGGACATAACGACCGGTGCCAGTGCCCGCAATGCGGGGCCGACATCAGCCTCTCGCCAAAACGCCGCCTGGGCAACTGCCCTTTTTGCGGTTCGCGGCTGTATCTGGAACCCCGGGAAGTTGAGACCCGCTGGATGCTTCGCCCGGTCCTGATGCGCTCCGAATGCCACCGGATACTGTCAGCCTGGCTGTGGGAGAACTATCAGGGAACGGCATCAGGTCTGGAGATCGGCCCAAGCCGGTGGGTCCCCTGGCTGAGGAAGGAGCGGAGAAAGGATGGCCAGATTGCCGGACACAGCTATGAACTGGCGGAAAACCCCGCTGATCCGCATATCGCCAGGGTAAAAATCCCGCCGGGCGAATATGTCCGGTTCGATGATGAAAAAACCGCCGGTTTCGTTCTGCCAGAGCTTCCGGATGAAAAGCCGGGGCCGGGAGGAGTCATTATATACGTTCCCTTTCATGTTGCCAGCTTCAGCTACGGCGGGGAGCGGAGAAGCGCGGCAATAGAAGCTTCTACCGGAAGCATGGCCGGGTATCTTCCCGACCGAAGGGTGAAAATTTCCCTCCATTGGGGCAGCCTGGCCCTGGCCGGCATCATATTTCTGCTAGAAGGCATGCTGATAAGGCCGGTGATAGCCAAGACCATAGTGCTGGGCCTGAGCTTCGCCATATTGGAGATCGGCATCAGCCTGCTGTGGGAGGGATGGGGATGGCGAAAGTAACCGCCTTGCTTTGCCCGGTGTGCGGCTCCGGGCTGGTGGCGGAATCCGGCAGCGTCCTGGCCCAATGCCGCTCCTGCCAGGCTTCGGTGGCCCTGGGCTCGCAGATGGGCTTCTACCGCTACTATGTGGAGCCCGGGATCAAGCGCAATGGGGCCATATCCCTGGCCGGGCAGGCCGCCGGGCTTTCCTTTGAGCCCATTGCCGCCCAGCTGATGTTCATTCCCGTCTGGCATATTGATGCCGAGGCTTTTGGTTTTATCGGCGGACAGCGTCCGATAGTAGAGAGAATCCTGAAGATCCCCATCTCCGATGCCGAGGGCAACACCCTTTATGAAAAGGAGATCAAGCAGAAGAGCGGCGGCGAGGTGGTGAAAAAGAGCCTGTGGATCAAGAAGGATTACCGGATGCTGGGCATCAGATGGAACGAGCTGGGGGGCAGCGATATCAAGGACATTGCCCCCGAAATGGACCTGATGCCGGAGGACGATGCAGAATTGTCCAAGCTGGGCCTGGTGCTGGAACCGGACACGGCAGCCGAGCCGGAGATGATGGCGGAAGCCACAAAATATTTCAAAGGCCAGCTGTTGTATCCCTACGGGAACTACCAGGGGTTGACCAGCCGCATCTCCCTGCTAAAGCAGAACCGGAGGCTGATCTATTACCCGGTGTGGCGGGTGCTGGGGTTTACCAAGAAGGGCCGGTTCAAATGCCTGGTTGACGGCGTCACCGGAACGCAGATATCTGTCAAGCAATACCGCCAGGCTAAAACCGCCCCCCCCACCAAACCCCTGATCGCCACCCTGGCGATAGCCTTGGCCCTGGGAATGATATTATCCCCGCACCAGGTCTTCATGCAGGGCTGGCTGTCCTTGGTGGCGCCATTCTTCCTGCTGGGGTTTCTGGCCGGCGGCACAGCGCTGAATCGTCTGATATTGGACCGGCTGGCCGAGAAAGCCGCCCGTTTCATCTGGAAGGTGTGATCCAACTCACCCTCCTGACCACCTTCTCTTGGAAAAGGAGAAGGGGGGCGGGGGATGGGTTCATAGGATTAAAACAAGGCATTTGACAAAATCATGAAACTCACTCCATTAAAATGCCCCCATTGCGGGGCCAAGCTGAAAATAGCCGGGAACACCGTGCTGGCGGCCTGCCAATACTGCGGCCATGCCGCCGAATTCACCGGGGAATCGGCCATCAAGCTGGATCAGGTTATAATTCAGTCCCAAGGTCCACCGGATATTCTCCTGCCGTTTTGGCGAATATCCTACCAGGCCAAAATATCCGGCCTGGCGGCCCATGCGCCCCAAAGCCCCTTTCAGCAGGAGGGTACGGAGGCGTTCTGCCGGAGAAAGGATGTCCGGCCGGAGGACCTGGATATCCCTTCCCGGATGCTGGTGGCGGCCTTCAAGGTCAACAATTTCATCAATTACACCGCCGACCTGAGCCAGGCGCTGAGCCTGAAGCTGGACCGTGATCTGCCGGAGAAGGAGGTGGAGAAGTCCATGGATTACGGCCTGTGCTATTATGGCCACCTGGACGCCCAGGGCATGGTGGAGGTCCTGCTGAGGGTGCTGGCCAACAAAAAAAGCCGCGATATCCTGGATCTGGACTTCGATATCAAATGGGGGGAAAGAAATATCCTTTGGTGGCCGTTCAAGCAGGACGGGGACTGCTGGAGGGATATGCTCTACGAACAGCGGCTATTGCAAAGCGCTCTGGAGAAATGATCCTCAAAGTAAAAATAAAAGCCCCGCCTTGTGCGGGGCTTTTCATTATCCCTCTCCGCTGAGGAGAGGGCAGCTCAAAAGGCGTCGTAATAGGAGATCTTCACCGTCCGGCCCACCCGGGCCGATTCCTGGCCCTCCGGGCCGTTGCGCAGGATGTTCCTGAGATCGAATTCCATCATCAACTTCTGGTTGAACAGCCAGCGCAGGCCCAGGTTCAGATAACCGTAGCCCTCGCCGTACTGCTGGTCCTCCAGGTTGTCGTTCAGGGCCATATCATACTCGGCGGCCAGCCACAGCTCCGGGTTCAGTGACTTCTCCAGCCCGCCGAAGAAGTTCAGAGTATTGTCGGGATTGGTGCGGTCCTCGATGCTGTAGTTGGCCCCGCCGTGAAAGGCCAGGGTCCCCATAAAACGGTAGTTCTTGCTGGCCACGGCGTAAAATCCGGGGGATTTTGTCAGGTACCGGTTGTTGGCGTAGGGTCCGTTGCCCTGATTGTTGAAGCCCAGGGCGATGCCCGGCCCGTAATAGCTCTCGTCGAAGATCCGGTACTTGGCCATGAACCCGGGCTGGGGGTTCCACTCGGGATTGCCGTAGCCGATGATATTGTCGCCGCCGTAGGCGAAGCCGAAGTTCAGACGGTCGAACAGCCCGAAATTGAAACCCAGCAGCAGACCGCCCACCGGCTGCATCTTCAGGTTGATGGAATAGGTGGCCCGGGCCAGGGTCCCGGCGGTGGGGTAATCAACCATCTCACCGAACTGCACGGCAGAGGCCGCGCCGCCCGACAGGGCCAGAGTCAAAGTTATGATGAAAATCTTCTTCATAATATCTCCCAAATAGCATTTCGGTAATTATATATATTTAAGGAAACTTTTGCAAGACAAATAAATGCCTTAAAAATATTAACAGTAAAGACCCAACCTCCCCAGTTCTCGGTCAGGCCAAGGCACCCCTCTGTTTCTCCCCTTATTTAGGGGAGAGGTGGGTCATAGAGAAAGATCAAAAGAAAAATCTGTGCGCTCTGTGCCTCGGTGGCAAAAAGGTCCATAGCCTATTGGTACCTTCCACCCGGGCCGTTCTTCCGGTAGTTGCTCTGCTTGCGGGGCGGGGCCGGCTGCCATTTGCCGCAGAATCGGTAAAGGGGCCCGCCCAGGAACTGGTTCAGTTCGGCCAGCAGTTCCTGCTCCGGCATCACCTTCAGTTTCTGGGAGCGTATCCTCACCGGCTGGGATTGGCCGTTTTTGATCACAAAGGTCACCGAACAGACCCCGGGATAGCGCTGCAGTATCCCGGTCAGCTGGCGGGTGAATTCGTCGTTCATCTTGGTCTGCTCCAGAAGGATCTCCAGCTGTTCCACCAGGCCCTTGCGGCATTCCGGCAGGGCGTAAAAGTCCGAGGCTACGATCTTGGGAGCCTCGTCCTCCTTGGTGGAAACGGTTCCGGCCACCAGCACCACTCCGTCGCTGTTTATCAGGCTGCGCTTGGCATCGTACAGGTCGGAGAAAACCACCACCTCGGTGAACCCGGTAAGATCCTCCAGCGAGACGAAGGCCATCGGTTTGCCGTTCTTCTGGGTGATGGATTTGACCGAGGAGATCAGGCCGGCCACGATCACCGCCTGATAATCATCCAGGCCGGTCAATTGGTCCAAATTATGGCTGGCGAAGCATTTGATGTCGGCGGCGTATTTCTCCAGGGGGTGCCCGGACAGATAGAACCCCAAAGCCTCCTTTTCGAAGGCCAGAAACTGCTTGCGGCTCACCTGGGCCGGGGCTTTTTTCGCCTGATCCCGGGCGGGGCCGGGCGCCGGTTCGGCGGAGTCGAAGAAGGAGGTCTGGCCCATCTCCCGCTCGTGGCGGATCTGGGCGGCCGATTCCATGGTGAGGTCCAGATCGTTCAGCAGGCCCTCGCGGTCCGGCTGGATGGCATCAAAGCAGCCGGATTTTATCAGACTTTCCAGCACCTTGCGGTTGACCACCCGGGCGTCGATGTTCTCCAGCATCTGCTTCAGTGAATCGAAGCTTTTTAGCTCCCGGCGGGCCCCGATGATGGAATCGATGGTGTTACGGCCCACGTTCTTCACCGCCCCCAGGCCGAAGCGGATGGCCGGGCCCTCCGGCTGGTAGTGGTGCTGGCTGGCATTGATATCCGGGGGAAGCATGACGATGCCGGTCTCCCGGCAATTGGCCAGAAAGGAGATGGTCTTGTTGGTGTCGCCCATCACGCTGGTCAGCACGGCCGACATGTATTCCAAGGGGTAATGAGCCTTGAGATAAGCCGTCTGGTAGGCCAGCACCGCATAACCGGCGGCATGCGATTTGTTGAAGCCGTATCCGGCGAACTTGGCCAGCAGGTCGAATATCTTTTCGGCCCGATCCTTGGGGATCTTATTGATTTCGTAGCATCCCTTGATGAAGGCCGGGCGCTGTTTCTCCAGATCCTCCAGCCGTTTTTTGCCGATGGATTTCAGCATCAGATATCCGGCGCCCAGCGAATAACCGGCCAGGGCCTGCACCGCCTGCATCACCTGTTCCTGGTAGATCAGGATGCCGTAGGTGTTCTTGCAGATGGGCTCCAGCAGGGGGTGCTCGTACTCGATCCGCTCCTGGCCGTTTTTGCGGGCCAGGAATTGGGGGATCAGATCCATCGGCCCGGGCCGGTACAGGGAGATCACCGCGATAATGTCGTCCAGGGAGGAGGTTTGCAGCTTGACCGTCAGATCGCGCATGCCGGCCGATTCCAGCTGGAATATCCCGGTGGTGTTGCCCTTCTTCAGCAGGGCAAAAGTCTGCTCATCGTTGTAGGGGATGGCCTCCATGTCCACGTTGACGCCCCGTTCCCGGAGCATCCGGACGGTGTCGTCGATCACCGTCAGGTTGCGCAGGCCCAGAAAATCCATCTTCAGCAGGCCGCACTTCTCCAGCCAGCCCATCTCGTACTGGGTGGAGACGTCCCCCTTGCTGCTCTTGAACAGGGGCAGATAATCGGTCAGCCGCCCCGGGGTGATCACCACCCCGGCGGCGTGGGTGCCGACGTTTCGGATCCGGCCCTCCACCGCCTGGGCGATCTCGATCACCTCCTGGAAGCGGGGGTCGGATCTCACCAGCTTGTCCAGTTCGGGCACGTGCTTTAGGGCCTCGGCGATGGTGTTGCCGAAGGGGATCAGCTTGGCGATCTTGTCGGCCTCGCTGTAGCTTAAGCTGTACACCCGGCCCACGTCCCGCACCGCGGCCTTGGCCTGCATGGTGCCGAAGGTGATGATCTGGGCCACGCTGTCCGAACCGTATTTCTGGTTGACGTATTCGATCACCTTGCCGCGCTGGGTGTCGCCGAAATCGATGTCGATGTCCGGCATGGTGACCCGCTCCGGATTCAAAAACCGCTCGAACAGCAGGTTGAACCTCAGCGGTTCCACATCGGTGATGCCCAGGCAATACAGCACCAGGCTGCCCACCGCCGAGCCCCGGCCCGGTCCCACCGGAACCTGGTTGGCCCGGGCGAAATCGATGAAATCCTTGACCACCAGGAAATAGCCGGGGAAGTTCATCTTCTCGATGATCTCAAGTTCCTTGTTCAGCCGCTCCCTGATCCCGGAGGTGACCGTCTGGTATCTTTTGCTGAGGCCGGTCTCGGCCAGGTATCTCAGGTAGGCATGCTGGCTGTCGAATTCCTGGGGGATGGCATAGGAGGGGATGTTCAGTTTGCCGGAACCCAGATCGGACAGCAGCAGGTTGCAGCGCTCGGCCACCGCCATGGTGTTGTCGATGGATTGGGGGAATTCCTCGAAAAGCCGGGCCATCTCGGCCGGTGATTTGAAGTAGAAGTTGTCGTTGGAGAATTTCATCCGGTCGGGATCGCTGATGATCCTGCCGGTCTGGATGCACAGCAGAGCGTCATGGGCCTTGGCATCCTTGGCTTCCAGATAGTGGACGTCGTTGGTGGCCACCAGCGGGATGTCCAGCTCCTTGGACAGGGCGGCGATCTCGGGGATGACCTGAAGCTCCTCGGGCAGGCCGTGGTTCTGGATCTCCAGAAAGAAATCCGGCCCGAACAATTCACGGTAGAAGGAGGCGGCCTCCCGGGCTTTTGGGGGATTGCCTTTCAGAATGGCCTGGGCGATTTCGCCCTGAATGCAGGAGGAGAGGGCCAGCAGGCCCTCGGAGTGCTGGGCCAGAAACTCCTTGTCGATCCGGGGCTTGTAATAGAACCCATCCAGGAACCCGGCCGAGGAAAGCTTCATCAAGTTGCGGTAGCCGGTCTCGTTGCGGGCCAGCAGTATCAAATGAAAGGCGGTCTCCCCGCCGGCGTCGGCCGAACGGTCCAGCCGGCTGCCGGGGGCCAGGTACATCTCGCTGCCGATGATGGGTTTGATCCCGGCCGAGCGGGCGGTGGTGTAAAAATCCAGGGCCCCGAACATATTGCCGTGATCGGTGATGGCCAGCGAGGTCATCTTATGCTCGGCCGCCTTCTCCACCAGTTTTTTAACCGGGATCAGGCCGTCCAGGACGCTGTATTCGGTATGAAGGTGAAGATGGGTGAATCGGGAGTGAGGCATGACAGTTTTGCCTTTAGATTACGGATGGTGGATGGTTAAAGTGAAATGGCTGCCAAAACACTGCCGGAAATTTGGGCTGTGTGTCAGGTTGCGATTGGCCGGCTGCGGGCAATACCCAGGATGAGGACCTTTGGGGGCAATCATCAAAATCGGACGATCTATTCCTGCAGGTCGGAGAGTTTTTTGGGTACGCTGTTGCCGTTGAGGGGAAGGTCCAGGGGGTTGGCACAGTATTTTTCCTTGCAGCGGCTGCATAATATGAAGCTGAATTCGCGGTGCACCTCCTCCTCCAGCAGGGATTCCGGCACCCCGGCGGTCTGCTCGTTTATCCGGGCTATGAGGTCCTTGATGCTGGTGCCATCGGTCTGATCAAGCACCCCGTCGAACCCCTGCAGCAGGGAGATGTTCAGGCGGTAATATATGCTGCCCTGGGGCAGGGCCCTTCGGCATTTTTCACAGCGTCGCATGATATTTTCTCCTCCACCGTTAGGATATCACTTAACGGACAGAATTTCAATAGCAAAGTGTCCCATAATTCAATTGACAAATCAAACAAATGCAATTAAACTTAACAAGGCCCCAGGGAAGTTGAGACTCCAGCAGATTTGCCCCGGCACCCGGGCACAATAAATATTTACAACCGATGCTTAAAAAACATTTCATTTCGTCACTATTCTTCCTGGCGGTGGCAATATCCTCCGCCAGGCAATCCTCTGCCGCCAATATCTTCATTCCCATGGACCTGACCCAGGCCGATCACCTGCGGGCCTACGGGGTGGTGTACCGCTGCCTGCAGAACGGCATCAAGGTGGAATGGCTGCTAAATTACCGGGGCGGATCTTTCATGGCTTCGGAGAATCAAACCACGACGGATCTGTGCAAGCTTTCCGGGGTCAGTTACGGCATTATCTCCGATGATCAAACTTCGGAGATATGCCGCCAGATCGAATCCGGGAACATGGAGCGGATAGAACTGGAGAAGGCTCCCAAGCTGGCGGTCTATGTTCCGCTGACCCACGATCCCTGGGACGATGCGGTCCGTCTGGCCTTGGACTACGCCCAGGTGCCCTATACCACCCTATGGGACGAGGAGGTGCTCTCCGGTACCCTGGCGCAGTATGACTGGCTGCACCTGCACCACGAGGATTTCACCGGGCAATATGGCAAGTTCTATTCCAGCTACCGCAACACCGACTGGTACCAGAACGATGTCCGGGCCAACACCCGGCTGGCCGGAAAGCTGGGCTACCCAAAGGTCTCCCGGATGAAGCTGGAGGTGGCCCGGAAACTGCGGCAGTACCTATACGACGGGGGCTTCCTGTTCGCCATGTGTTCGGCCCCGGCCACCTTGGATATCGCCCTGTCCGCCTCCGGAACCGATATCGTGCCTAAAGAGTTCGACGGCGACCCGGCCGAGCCGGACTGGCAGGCCAGGCTGGACTTTTCCCAGACCCTGGCCTTCAGCGACTTCAACGTCATCACCAATCCCCTGGTGTACGAACATTCCGACATAGATGTTGGCACCGACGCCCTGTCCCGGGGGAAGGACACCTATTTCACCATGTTCGATTTTTCGGCCAAGTACGATCCGGTATCATGCATGCTGGTGCAGAACCACGTGGCGCTGGTCAGCGAATTTTTGGGACAGGATACCGGCTTCCGCCGGGACAGGATAAAAAAAGGGATAGTCCTGCTGGCCGAGGTAGCCGGCAGCGACGAAGTGAAATACCTGCACGGGATATACGGCAAGGGGAGCTTTGCCTATTTTGGCGGACACGACCCCGAGGATTTCCAGCATTTCGTGGGCGATCCCAAGACCGATCTGCGGCTGTACCGCAACTCGCCGGGGTATCGTCTTATATTGAACAATATATTGTTCCCGGCGGCCAAGAAGAAACAGTTGAAGACGTAAACATCTATTATCAAGCGATAATATTTGAAGGCCATACTGGCTCAAAGATTCGACGGTTTAATTTTATATTGACTTAGTAAATATTTTTGGTTATAATTACAAACACTTTTAGGAACCCGAAGGGCCACCGTAGCTCAGCTGGTAGAGCAGCGGTTTTGTAAACCGCTGGTCGGGGGTTCAAGTCCCTTCGGTGGCTCCATAAAGATGAGTTTCAGCAACGGGGCTCGAGTTGGCCGACATCTCGATATGCTTTTATGCGAATCGACGACCGGCCAGTACCGAGAGGACCGGAAGTAAATATTATAAACGTGGTGAGGTTCCCGAGTGGCCAAAGGGAACAGACTGTAAATCTGTCGGCTAAGCCTTCGGAGGTTCGAATCCTCCCCTCACCACCACTACTTGACCCCTCCCGACCCTCCCCCAGATCAAGGGGAGGAATCAAGGTGGGGTCAAAATATCGGCGGATAAGTTTTCCGAGCGGGTGTAGCACAACGGTTAGTGCTCCTGCCTTCCAAGCAGGATACGACGGTTCGATTCCGTTCACCCGCTCCATTTTATTGCCCGAACCGTCGCATCCGGAGCTAGGATGACGGTTCCCCGCCTGATGCTCAACTTCGTAGCAGGGCGGCGGATCCGCCGCAGATTATGCCTGTTCTGAAGACATAGGCGGAGATTCCGTTCACCTGCTGTATTTTTCAGCTTTTTGTCTGTAAGTCTATGCTGGGGAGGTCGTTTGCATTATAACAAGCTGCCTCATGAAAATATGAGCCTTTGGCAAAAAACCGATCCGGGGCCCAGTGGATAAAATATATCTCAGTTTTGACAAAATATAGTTGACAAATCCTGAAAATTTGATATAATTACAATTCTTCCGAAAAAACAGACTCTGCCGCCCAAAGTAGTGGTGACTTGGGGGGATAGGGGTTTATTGTTTTTTCCTCTTGAAACCAACGCCCACCTAGCTCAGTCGGTAGAGCGCGTCCTTGGTAAGGACGAGGTCACCAGTTCAATTCTGGTGGTGGGCTCCATTTGAAAATATGAATTCTTAAAGAATAAATCCTTTTATAAGGAGAAGCGCCATGGCCAAAGCAAAATTCGAGCGAACCAAGCCGCACGTAAATATCGGGACGATCGGTCACGTTGACCACGGCAAGACGACGTTGACCAGCGCCATCACCAAATACCTGGCGGAGCAGGGGCTGGCCAAAGCCAAGAGCTACGAGGAGATCGACAACGCTCCGGAGGAAAAGGCCCGCGGGGTGACGATCAACGTACATCATGCGGAGTACGAGACCCTGAAGCGTCATTATGCCCATATGGACTGCCCCGGGCACGCCGACTACATCAA
>JAVHLB010000012.1 GCA_031082425.1 Candidatus Edwardsbacteria bacterium
GCTTCCCTCCCCGCTGCGGGGAGGGAGTGTGGGTGGGGTCTGCCCGGTCAGAAAGAACAGAGAAAAGGTTTTTAGTTAATAAGTCATTATATAATATTTCATTTAAAGGTATATCATGTCCAAAAGACGCAATGAGACCATCGTGGGCATGGTGGTGCTTTCGGCCATCGCCCTTTTGATAATCGGACTGCTGTGGTTAAACCGGGTGGACATCGGACGCCAGAGCTACCTGGTGAGCGTGGCCTTCGAGGACGCCGGCGGCCTGCGGGGCGGCGACCCGGTGACGGTGTCCGGCTTCGACAAGGGCAAGGTGAAATCCATCGCGCTGAACCCCGCCAAACCCGGCGTGATAGCGGTGCTGATGGTGGACCACGACGTGGCCTTGAAGAAGGACGCCCAGTTCTGGCTGTCTGACGCCAGTCTGATGGGCGACAAGCGGATCGCGGTCTACCCCGGCAGCTCCAGCCAGCCTTTCGATCCCATGCAGACCGTCGACGGCGACCGCTCCCCCGGGCTGATGGAGACCATGGTCAAGATGGGCTATCTGGCCAACGAGGCCGCCCAGCTGATCGGCAGGATGAAGAACGACCTGGCCACCCCGGAGAACATCAAAAACATCTCCTCCGCCCTGAAGAATCTGGACCAGGCCTCTCAGCAGCTGAGCCTGATGGCCTCCCAGAACCGGGCCGTCATCACCGAGACGGTCAAGGACATGAATAAGCTGATCTCCCCCAACAGGGAAAAGCTGGACAGCACCATTCAGCACCTGGCCCGGGCCAGCGCCAGGATGGATTCCATTGCCGATAAGATAAACTCCGGCCAGGGCACCGCCGGGCAGTTGGTGAATAATAAGGAACTGTACGAGCAGTTGAACAAGACCAACAAGGACCTGCAGGCGCTGATAGCCGATATAAAGGCCAACCCTAAGAAGTATTTGACGGTGGAGATATTTTAAGGAGAAAGACTATGCCGAAAGACAAACCCAACAATACGCCTGACATTGTCGAAGCAAAAATCGACATTCAACAATATTGCAAGAACGAAGCTTTGAAAAACAAGGATGAATTGAGAGATTATTTTATACAGGAGTATCGACATAAGACCAATAAAACAAATACAATATTTAGCATTATTTTAGCTTTGCTTGGGCTGTTTATTGGTATAATTGGTACAAATTTCATTAAAGATTATATAAGTGCTAAGACAAAAGAATCAATGAATCAAGCTATTACACAAAGTATAGATAAATATGTGCAACCGAAAATTGATAGTGCCTTCACTTTACCCAATATCAAAAGTTTGGTTAAAACAGCAGCGAAAGAAAATGTAGATTCTATAGCGCGGCCTTTTATATTAAGTCAACTCGAACCTTATAAATATAGTCTAAAGAAAGCAAATATATTTGCATTACAGACATCTGCTATAGCAGGCAATAGAAAAGCTTATGAAGAGTTAATTACATTATCAAAATTAAATAATTCCTTTTCGATAGATGCCAATAATTCCATCAAAGCCGTTGTCATTGCTTTCAATGATTATGAAGACCCGATTATGTCTTACCCAATTTCTCGTAATGGAGAAGAGATAGCCCCTGATTCAATAATAAAAAATATAGATTTATATTTTAAATTATTAAAAGACCCAAGCACGAAGAAAGAAGAACGTAAAACATTGATCGGTTATTCACTATCGTTTAATGCTCCGGATGCAAATAAAAAAGAAATCTTAAGACAATGTGAAAATATATTAAAACAATCTCAATCAATGGATATTTGTGCTTCAGCTTGCTCTATATTAAAACGTACTGTTGGAAATAAAGCCCCTTTCATGGATTTTGATGCTTGGTTAAAAGTAATCGACGAAGAACTAAAAAAACGATAGCTTTTGTGAAAAACAAACTTATACCAAAAACCAATTTCGTCTACGATTCCTGTGGGCTTTGACCGCCCCCCTACCCCCCTCCGCTGCGGAGGGGGAATCCCAAAACCCCTTCCCCAATGGGGAAGGGGCAGGGGTTAGGTCGGCAATAAAATTAATTACGAGTAAATGAAAAACAAACTCATACAAAAGACCAATTTCGTCTGCCAGTCCTGCGGCTTCGAAAGCTCCAAGTGGCTGGGCAAGTGCCCGTCCTGCGGGGGCTGGAACACCTTCGTGGAGGAGATCAAGCGGGCCGACCTCCGGCCCGGCAAGAACAAGGCCTCCCGCCAGTCCGCCCCCACCCTGCCCCAGACCCTGAGGGAGATCGAGATCCGGGACGACCAGCGTTTGATGTCCGGCATCTCCGAGTTCGACCGGGTCACCGGCGGCGGCCTGGTATCCGGCTCGCTGACCCTGATCGGCGGCGATCCCGGCATCGGCAAGTCCACCCTGACCCTGCAATTGGTGGACCGGTTGGCGGCGTCCGGCCAAAAGGTCCTTTACGTCTCCGGAGAGGAATCCCCGGCCCAGATCAAGCTGAGAGCCCAAAGGCTGAAGGTTGACTCCGACAATCTATTATTGCTGTCCGAGACCATATTGGAGAGCGTCCTGGAGACGGTGCACAAATTGAAGCCTGACATCCTGGTGATGGATTCCATCCAGACCATCTACCGGGCCGACCTGGAATCGGCCCCCGGTTCGGTGGGCCAGGTGCGGGAATGCGGGGCAGAGCTGATGCGGCTGGCCAAGACCGCTAACCTGGCTACCATTCTGATAGGCCATGTCACCAAGGAAGGCGTCATCGCCGGGCCGCGCACCCTGGAGCACATGGTGGACACCGTGCTGTATCTGGAGGGCGAACGGCACCACGCCTACCGCATCCTTCGTTCGGTCAAGAACCGCTTCGGCTCCACCAACGAGATCGGGGTCTTCGAGATGCAGGAGGCCGGCATGGTCGAGGTGGCCAATCCCTCCCAGGTGTTCCTGTCGGAACGGACCCGGGAGATCCCGGGATCGGCCGTGGTCTGTTCGCTGGAGGGCACCCGGCCGCTGCTGGTGGAGATCCAGGCACTGGTGGCCCCGGCCTCATACGGCAACCCCCAGCGGGTGCCCACCGGATTCAACCATCGCCGCCTTTCGATGCTGCTGGCGGTGCTGGAACGCCGGGCCGGATTGAACCTGGGGATGCACGACGTTTTCGTCAATATCGCCGGGGGGTTAAAGCTGGATGAGCCGGCCATCGACCTGGGCATCGCCGCGGCGGTGGCCTCGGCCTTCAAGAACCAGAATGCCGACCCGGACACCGCGGTGGTGGGCGAGATCGGCCTGGGCGGGGAGATCCGCAGCGTGGGGCAGTTGGACAAGAGGATCAACGAAGCCCAGAAGCTGGGCTTTAAAAGGATGATCGTCCCGGCTCATAATATCAAGGACCGATATTCGGACAAGATCAAGCTGGTTGAGGTCCGCTACCTGTCCGATGCCCTCCAGGCTTTGATAGTTTAAGCAACAAATCTTTTTTTACCGCCAAGACGCGAAGCGCGCAAAGTTTTATTTTTTATAATTCCTCAGTATCCTCTGCGTCTCCACGGTTCAAGAAAGGAATTCATATGAAGATCCGAAAACTCACCATAAAAGATTATCCGGAGCTGATGAAGCTCTGGGCCCGGGCCAAACTGCCGGCCAAGCCCAAAGGGCGCGACAGCCGGGCCCACATCGCCAAGGAGATGAAACAGAACCCCGATTTTTTCATCGGGGCCTTCGATAAGGACCTGATGATCGGATCTGTCATCGCCTCGCACGACGGGCGCAAGGGCTGGCTCAACCGGGTGGCGGTGGGCCCGGACTACCGGGGCCAGGGCGTGGCCCAGGCCCTGACAGTGGCCGGAGAAAAGGCTTTAAGGAAGCACGGCATAAAGATATTCGGGCTTTTGATACATGAATACAACCAGGCCTCACTCAATCTGGCCAAGAAGATGGGCTACCTGGTCCATACCGATATTCTTTACCTGACCAAGCGCGACGGGGATCATATTTAGATGGCTTATGTTTCCTGCATCATAGTGGCCGCCGGGAGCGGTCTCAGACTGGGAGCCAAGATCCCCAAGGCTTTCGTCAAGATCAATGGCAAACCAATGCTGGAATATTCACTTGAAGCATATCAGGATTGCAAGCATATAAAGGAGATCATCCTGGTCAAGCCTCCCTCCCATCAGTTCAAGGGCCTGAAATATTTCGACCGGTTCTCCAAGCTGGCCGCCATAGTCTCCGGAGGCAAAGAAAGGCTGGACTCGGTCAGGGCCGGACTCAATGCCATCTCTCCCCAAACCGATATGGTGATGATCCACGATGCCGCCCGGCCCCTGATCAAACTTGAACAGATAACTTTGGTCATCGCGGCAATAAAAAAACACGGCGCGGCCATACTGGCCTCGCCGGTGACCGACACCATCAAGAGTGCCGACAAGCATATCGTCAAAAGAACAGTCGATCGTGCCGGATTATGGAAAGCTCAAACCCCCCAGGGGTTCAGAAAAGAGGTCCTGGAAAGGTCGCATTTTGATCAGAGGATAAGATCCGTGACCGACGACAGCCAGTTGGTGGAGATGATAAAAGGAAAGGTTTTCATCGTCCCCGGGGACGACAGCAACATTAAAATAACCACCCCCATAGACCTGGAGATAGCGTCATGCCTGTTAAAAAAGAAAAGATCCGCGTAGGTTTCGGCTACGACATTCACAGACTGGCCAAAGGCCGCCGTCTGATCCTGGGCGGGGTGCCCATCCCCTTCAAACTGGGCCTGCTGGGACATTCCGACGCCGACGTGCTGTGCCATGCTATTGCCGACAGCCTGCTGGGGGCGGTGGCCGCCGGGGATATCGGCACCCATTTCCCCAATACCGATAAAAGATTCAAGGACATCTCCAGCCTGCTTTTATTAAAAACCGTTGCCGCCATTCTGAAAAAACAGGATTATCGGATCGCGAACATCGACAGTATGATAATAGCCGAATCCCCCAAACTGGCACCGTATATCGAAAAGATGCGCGCCAATATAGCTGGATCTTTGGGTATCAAAACCGGCCAGGTTTCAATAAAGGCCACCACCAATGAGGGGCTGGGGGACATCGGAAGGGGCAATGGCATCTGCGCTTTTGCCAATGCGCTGGTGGAGAGGATAAAATGAATCTGGATCTGGAGGGGATCACCAAGTCATTCGCCGCCCAGGGCGGGCTGTGGGCCTACCTGACGGTTTTCGCCGCCACCTTCATCGAGGGCATCTTCCCGATCATCCCCAGCGACGTGGTGGTGCTGTTCTGCGCCCTGCTGGTGGCTAAAGGAACCCTCCATTGGCTGCCGCTGTTCCTATCGGCTTTTGTGGGCGGGGCTTTGGGGGCCTTGTTGGTCTACTGGATCGGGGTCAGCAAAGGCCGAGAATTCTTTCTGGCCAAACCCCGGTTTTTCCTCTCCCCCCAAAGATTGCTGGAGATGGAGGGCCATTTTAAGAAATACGGCAACATCATCCTGGCCCTCAACCGGGCGGTGATCGGCGGCCGGTCATTCGGGTTCCTGATCGCCGGGCTGACCGATTACCAGTTCAGAAAAGTGGTCATCTACGGCACCCCCGGCATCTTACTATGGTATGCCCTGGTGATCGCCCTGGGTATATACTTCGGAGAGCGGGCCAAGCAGATGGTCAACGGGATCGTCATGGTGGTGATGATCATCATGGCCCTGTCGGTGCTGTCCCTGCTGGTCACCAAGAAACTCTTTAAGTGACGGTTCTTTCCCCGGTAAAATAAAAAGGGTCTTGTATCGGATGATACAAGACCCTAACTTTTCCAACGATAACTACCTTACGGTGTCTTTCAGCTCTTTGCCAGGCTTGAAGGCGGGGACCTTCTTGGCGGCGATCTTGATTTCCTTGCCAGTCTGGGGATTCCTTCCGATTCTGGCTTTTCTCTTCTTGACGCTGAAGGTACCGAAACCAACCAGGGTAACGGAGTCGCCCTTCTTCAAAGCTTTGGCAATGTTGTCGATCACGGCGTTAACCGCGTTGCCAGCCTCTGCCTTGGTGCAGGTAACCTTGGCCACTGCTTCGATCAATTCGGCTTTGTTCACTACTTTATCCCTCCTTTCGTTTAATGAAATATAAGAATGTTAGTTCAAACTTAACGATAGTATAGCATTTGCGGGCATTACCGTCAAGTATTTTTTTTAAATATTTTCTTTACAGCATGTTCACCGGGTCGATGTCTACCGATAACCTTATTTTTTCGTTCCGGCCCGGGGCGATCCCCTCCAAAGCTTTTTTGATCTCCGATGGCGAGCCGGCCTTTAACATCAGCTGCCAGCGGAATCTCCCCTTGATCTTGGCCAGCGGGGCCGGGGCGGGGCCCAGAACCTCGGCCCGGCCGGCGCCGGATCTTATTTTTCCAGCGACACTATCGGCGAATTCCTCCAGCTCGGCCTGGCTGCCAGAGGTGAAGGTCAGCAGGGCCAGATGCCGGTGCGGCGGATAGCCGCACTCCTCCCGGCCCGCCAGTTCATGCTCGGCAAAGGAACAATAATCGTTCTCCCGGCACCATTTGACCACCGGATTATCGGGCATTCTGGTCTGGATGACCACCTTTCCCGGATGCCGCCCCCTCCCGGCCCGGCCCGCCATCTGCACCATCAGCTGGAAGGCCCGTTCGGCCGCCCGGAAATCGGGCAGCCCCAGGATGTCGTCCAGGTTTATTATCCCCACCAGCGAGACGTTGGGAAAGTGGTGCCCTTTGGAAATCATCTGGGTGCCCAGCAGGATCTGCGAGCCGCCTGACAGAAAATCCTGCAGTATCCGCTGGTGCTCCCCCTTGCGCCCGGTGGTGTCGGCGTCCATCCGGCTGATCCTTCCCTCCGGGAAAACGTTCTTCAACTCCGCCTCCAGCCGCTGGATGCCATAGCCCCGGTGCTCCAGCATCAGGCTGCCGCAGGCCGGGCAGGTTTCCGGCAGCCTGGCCTGGTATCCGCAGTAATGACACAGCACCGATTCCCCGCTGCGGTGATAGGTGAGGCTGACGCTGCAATTGGGACAGGTTATCAGGCTGCCGCATTTCCCGCACTGAAGATAAGGCGCGAACCCCCGGCGGTTAAGAAGGATCATCGCCTGGCGCCCGGCCTGCAGGCAGGCGCCGATCTCCCGGCCCAGCAGGGGCGAGATCAGGCGGTCCTCCCGGGGCAGTTTTTTAAGATCCACCACCTCCACCATCGGCAGGTCGGCTGACCCCACCCGTTTTTCCAGCCGGAACAGTTTGAACTTGCCAGTCTTGGCTTTGTAGTAGCTCTCCACCGAAGGGGTGGCCGATCCCATCAGCACCACGGCGCCGTTCTTCCGGGCCCGGATGATGGCCAGGTCCCTGGCATGGTACAGGGGGGCCAGGTCGGATTGCTTATAGCAGGCGTCGTGCTCCTCGTCTATCACTATCAGGCCCAGATCATCAAAGGGGGTGAAGACGGCCGACCTGGTGCCCACCACCACCCGGAAGTCTCCGCGCCTCACCGCTCTCCAGGCATCATAGCGTTCCCCGCTTCCCATTTCGCTGTGCCAGACCGCCACCTGGCCCAGCCGGGACCTTACCCGGTGCAGCATCTGCGAGGTCATCCCTATCTCCGGCACCAGTATCAGCACCTGGCGGCCCTGGGCCAGGGCCCGTTCGGCGGCCTTCAGGTAGATCTCGGTCTTGCCGCTGGAGGTGACCCCGGATATCAGGTTCACCGAGAACCTTTGGGAATTGATGTCCCTTGACACCGAATCCAACACTTGCTGCTGCTCGGCATTCAGGGTGACCTTGGCATCCTCCTCGGCCCAGCCCTGTTCCTCCTGTCCCCTGAATTTCTCCCGCCACTCCCAGCCGGCCAGGCCCAGGGCCACCAGCCTGAGGGCCGCAGGTCTTTTACTTTTGATGGCTGACGGAGGCACCGCCCCATTCTGTTCAAGGAGATCCAATAGTTCGGCCTGTCCTTTGGAGAGCTTCAAGCTTGTTTTATCGGCCGGGCTGCGGCCAGCCAGCCAGCGTTCCTTTCTGACCGCGATCCTGGCTTTCTGCCACACCGGCTCGGAAAACAGCAGCCCCCTCCGACAGTATTCCTCAATGCCCTTTTCGGCGGAGGGGGCGAATTTCTTCATAAGATACTGGTGCGACACCGCGCCCTTCTCGATTATATGATCCAGCATAGGTTCGGCCGGGATCGGGCCGGAATAATTTCCGTTGACCCAGACCATCCTCAGCTGTTTAGCATCCATCCCCGGTGGCAGCGCCGCCCGGATGGCCTCCCCCCATCCGCAGCGATAATATTTGGAGACCCACTCGGTCAGCTCCAGCATCTCGCGGCTGATGACCGGCTTAATATCTATCACCTCCAGAATGGGCTTGACCGGGAAATTGCAGGTTTCCTTCAGATGCACCACATATCCGATGGCCTCCCTTTTGCCCAAGGGCACCCGCACCCTGACCCCCACGGCATCCACCGGCAGGTGGCCGGGGATCAGGTAGGTGAAACAGCGGCCTTGGGGGATGGACAGCGCCACATCAGCGTATTTTAAACTTTTGCTTGACAAATTTGTTTTTTTAAATTAACCTTATGCCTTGAACCAGTATTTATTGATGGATAAAATGACAGCTAAATATTTCTTCTGGGCGGCCCTATTGGCCCTCC
This sequence comes from Candidatus Edwardsbacteria bacterium, assembly GCA_031082425.1. Lineage (NCBI taxonomy): Bacteria > Candidatus Edwardsiibacteriota > Candidatus Edwardsiibacteriota bacterium. The sequence continues at coordinate 8,617 of JAVHLB010000012.1, forward strand.
TAGCCATAGGAAGCGCCTGGGCCGACTTCGGCGACGGGCCCGGCGAATTCATCTTTCCCAGCGGGATAGCCCTGGACCGGGAGGGGAACATCTATGTCAGTGAGATCGGCAATGACCGCATCCAGAAGTTGGACGCCGACCAGCAATGGCTGAACAGCTGGGGCCGCTTCGGGCGGGACAGTGCCGACTTTGACGACCCCACAGCACTGGCCTTCGGTCCCGACGGCAGCCTGTATATCGTGGACAGCGGCAACCGGCGGGTGGTGGTCTGCGACACCGCGGGAAATATGCTGCGGCACATCCCTCTGCCGGATTCCTCAAAGCCCTGGGGCATTGCTTTCGCTGCCGAATATTTTTATGTTTCGGACCGTCATAACAACCAGATCTATCTTTTTAACCAGAACCGGAATCTGATCTCGACCCTGGGGCAGAGCGGACCCCTTAACGGGCAGTTCCTTCAGCCCAAGGGACTGGCGGTGGATGGAGAGGGACGGCTGTATGTGGTGGATGCCGGGAACAACCGGATCCAGGTTTTCTCGCCGGAGGGCATTTTCATCCGCAGTTGGGGCGGTTATGGCGAGGGCGAAGGCGAGTTCGACAATCCGGGGTGCATTTCCAGCGGACCCTCGGGCCAGCTGATGATCACCGACTCCGGCAACGACCGTTTTCAGGAATTCTCCGCCGAGGGTCTCTTTTCAAGCTACGGCGGAGGTCCCGGCACCGAACCCGGCCAGTTCCTGAATCCCAACGGCATCGCCATAGACAGCCGGGGCACCCTCTATATCGTGGACACCGATAACCACCGGATCCAGGTCTTCAGTTCCCAGTGAGATTGGCCCGCCTACCAGGACTCGAAGGACTGTCTTATGATCTCGGCCGCCAGATTTTCGGCGGCTTTTTTCATTCCGGACTCCTCATCGGATTGGCTGACCTGATAGGTGCCCCACCCGGAGAGGCTGGCCGACTCCCACAAAACCTTCCCGGCCGCCGATCTCAGCTTGGCTTTGGCGGCGACGGTGATCTTGTACTGGTTGACCTGCTCCTGGCTGGTGTATTCAAAAGGAGTCCGGGTATATCCGGTCACCGCCAGCTCCAGCACGGCCTCCGCCTTTTCCGGGTCGCTGACCTTGACCCGGCCGTCGTTGTTTACCGCCGTTATCATGGTGGTGGTCATGATCTCCGACAGGCGGTATTCGGCGGTGGTGTTCTCGACCACCGGTATCCCCACCGTCTGGAAATCCAGCCGCCCTCCGCTGAAGGAGTAACAACCGGACAGCAAGGCCAGAGCGCCGGCCGCCATAAATAATATTCTGCCCCTGGTCTTCATTCTCTCACCTGGTTAAAATTGCCAGATTCTCTATGTGATAGGTCTGGGGAAACATGTCCGCCAGAAGAAGTTTCTGCAGTTTGTATCCCCGGCCGACCAGCAAGGCCGCATCCCTGGCCAGGGTCGAGGGATTGCAGGACAGATAGGCGATCCGGGAGGGGTTCAGATTGGCGATTGCTTCGATGACCCCGGGGGCGGCCCCCTGTCGCGGCGGGTCCAGCACCAAAGCGTCGGCGGATTTCAGTTTGACCAGCTGGTCCTCGGCCCGGCCGCAGAGGAACTCACAGTTGCCGATATTGTTAAGTGCGGCGTTGACCCTGGCATCATCCACCGCCGGGGCGAACTCCTCGATGGCCGTCACCCTTTTGGCCTGCCCCGCCAGCTGCAGGGCGATGGACCCCATGCCGGAGTACAGATCGGCCACCTCATCGCCGGGCGACAGCTGCAGGCTTTCCTTAATGTTTTGATAAACCATCTCGCTGGTCCGAAGATTTGACTGCAGGAAGGAGCCGGGCGACAGGCGGTAGGTTATCTGGCCGATCCGTTCCGACAGATATTCCACCCCGCCCAGATGGTTCCAATTTTTGCCCAGGATGACGTTGCCGCTGGCAGGATTCACATTCTGCCAGACAGATTTTATGGTTGGGACTTCAGTCAGTATCCTGTGCGCTATCATATGGAGGTCCGGCTGATACCTGGTGACCAGTACCAGGGACAGGGCCTCTTCGCTTTTGCTGTACCGCAAGATCAGATGGCGCAGGTTTCCGCTGTGCCCGGCCGGGGCGCTGCCCTTCAGCCCGCTTTTGTTGATGACCTCCTTCACTTTGCAGAAGGCCTGGGTTATCGGTTCCTCCAGCAGTGGACACTCCTGGATGTCGACCAGGTCGTGGCTTTTTAGCCGGTAATATCCCATCCCGTTGCCGTTTTTTGAGGCCTGTACAGGGTACTGGGCCTTATTGCGGTAATGCCACTGGCCGGCCGGCGGCAAAACGGCTATCTCATCGATCTCGATCTTCCCCAGCCTTTTGAATATCTCCCGGGTTATGTTCGTCTTCTGCTCCAGCTGGTATTGATAGTCCATCATCTGCCACTGACAGCTGCCGCAGATCCCGAAATGCCTGCAGCCAGGCTTTACCCGGTGGTCCGACGGCTTTATTATCTCATAGACCTCCCCCCGGCTGTAGGTCTGGTGCGGCTCGGTTATCTTCACCTTGAGTTCGTCGCCCGGAACGCCGTAGGGCACGAAGACCGCCTGGCCCTGATGATGCCCCACCGCATCGCCGCCGTAGGCCAGATTCTCCAGGGAGATATTCAGGACCTGCCCGGCCCTCAGCATGAGTTCACCGGAACGATATCGGACATCATAACCAAAGCATCCTCGTTGTGATAATATTTTTTCCGGATGGCGACCGGCCGGAATCCGAAAATTTTGTAAAGTTCGATGGCCGCTTGGTTGGAGCTTCTGACCTCCAGGCTGGCAATCCGGCAGCCCAGCTGATATACCTGCTGCAGGATCTCCTGAAGCAGACGCCGGCCGTACCCCGTCCCCCTTTTTTCGGCAGCCACGGCGATGTTCCCCAGATGGAACTCGTCCAGCACCACCCAGCCGACGGCATAGCCGGCGACCTTCCCGTCGCTTTCCAGCACCAGAAATATCCGGCGGCCGTCCTGTTTCATCTCCTCCCGGAACATATTCTCCGACCAGGGGTCGGAAAATGAGCTTCTTTCGATATCCAGTATCTCCGGCAGATGCTCCGGCCGCATTTTGACGATTGTTACGTTCATTTTTTTATTATGGCATCGGCCGGCCGCACATAGAAAGCATCCAACTGCCGGGGGTCCACCGCCTGATCCTCCTGGTACAATCGGTGGGCCAAAACCGCCAGGCCGGAAAGTATCCTGCCCGAGGAGAGAAAATCCTCATCCTGCCGGATTTTAGTGGCAGAGGACCTGAACAGCTCCCTATAGTTTGCCTCACCGCTGCCGAACAGCAGGGCATCCTCCGGCAGCATTGCCAGCCATTTCTCCGGCCCGATGGACAGATAATCGCTTTCCCGGACCGGCTGACCATCCTTCATTTTATATAAGGCGGTGTAGATCTCTTTTTTCTTGGCATCGATCATGGGCGACAAATATGCTTCTTTTGTTTCCTGTGAGCCGGCCATCACATCCAGGGTGTTAAGGGAAAGGGCCGGCAGCTTCAGCCCGGCGGCCAGGCCTTTTACAAAAGCTATACCCACCCTCAATCCGGTAAAAGATCCCGGCCCGGTGGCCGCCGCCAGCAGTCCGATATCTGACAACTTGATATCATGGCTCTTAAGCAGTGCCCCCGTTTCTGCCGCCAGGATCTCGGAATGCCCGGCGCCGACCTCCCGGGAAAGCCCCGCCAGCACCTTCCCCTGGCGGCAGACGGCGATATTGAGGTAGATCCCGCTGGTATCCAGGCACAGATACATCATAAAATGTCCCAATCCATCGGGAATCCGCCGACCGGGGTCATTTTGAATTCCCTTTCCTCCGGTGATCTGATGGTGATGAAAATATCCAGCCTGTCCCGGGGAAGCTGGTTTCCGGCATTCTCCGGCCATTCTATCAGCACCAGACCCTGTCCGTAGAGATATTCCTCATACCCGATGTTAAGCAATTCAGACGGCGATCTCAACCGGTACAGATCGAAATGATAAATGGGATGCTTGGCGGTGTATTCGTTGAGCAGGGTGAAGCTGGGGCTGACCACCGGCTCCTGCACCCCCCAGCCCCGGCAGATGCCCTGGGCCAGGCAGGTCTTGCCCGATCCCAGGTTGCCGAAAAGGCAGACCACCTGTCCGGGCTTGAGGTGGGCCGAAAGTTTCTGGCCGAAATCTTTTGTTTCCTGGGGGGAATGGGTGATTATAAATAATGTATTGCTTTTATCCGCCATGTTCTTAATTCGATTGTTTTAACCGGAATCCCCGATCCCCATTTCATCAGGACAAGTTTCTCGGGAATGATATATGGTTTAGTATGTTTAGCTGATCCTCATTTCGGAGTCATCACCGCCACCGGCAGGATCATCTCCTCCATGGATATCCCGCCGTGCTGGAAGGTGCCCTCGTACCGCTTGCGGTATTCCTCGTATTTGGTGGGGTACACCAGGTAGAAATCCTCCTTGGCGATCAGGTACTGCATCCCCTTGTACTCCTCCGGCAGGAGATACTCCGCCGGGTCCTTGATCCACAGCACCTGGCGATGATCCCCGGCGATGTTGTTGCCGGACTTGTAGCGCAGGTTGGCGGTGGTGTTCTGCCCGGCCTTGATCTCCGAGCCCCGCCGACCCTGGATGGAGCCATGGTCGGTGGTTATGATCACCTCCCGCTTCTGGTGGGCGGCCATCTGCAGGATGTGGAAGATGTCGGAATTGGCGAACCATGTCAGGGTCAGCGAGCGGAAGGCCTTCTCGTCCGGGGTTATCTCCTGCAGCACCTGGGAGTCGGCCCGGGAATGCACCAGGATGTCCATGAAATTCACCACCAGGCTGATCAGAGGAACGTTCTGGTAGGAGCCGAAGTTCTTGCGCACCTCCCGGCTCTCGTCGATGTTGAATATCTTTATATAGCGGGGATCGGGCGAGGTTTTGCATTTGAGCCGGGCTAGGTTGATGTCCAGCAGCTGATGCTCGTAACGGTTGCGGCTGGCCTCGTTGGCCGCATCGCTCTTCTCCCAGTACTGGGGATAGCTCCTGGCTATCTGGGACGGGAAAAGCCCGCTGAATATGGCGTTGCGGGAATACGGGGTGGCGGTGGGCAGCACCGAATAATAGTAATCGGTGTGGATGTCGAAATAATTCTTGATCACCGGCTCGATGGTCATCCATTGGTCCAGCCTCATGCAGTCCAGAATGAGGAACAGGCATTTTTTGCCGGCTTTGGCCGGAGGCACCACGTAGCGCTCCACGATGTCGGTGGACAGCAGCGGCCGCGACTGGCCATGCAGCCAGCCGGTATAGCTCTCCTCCACGAAACGGGAGAACTCCAGATCGGCCTCCCGCAGAGTGCCCTCATGGCTGGCATGCAGGCCATCGTCCCGCAACTGGGAGAGCCGCATGTCCCATTCTATCAGATTGCGGTAATGGCGGCACCATTCCTGCCAGTCCAGGGTGCGGTAGTCGAAGCTGCGCAGGTCCTGCGAGGCCTGAACGTACTCCCGGACCGTCTGCTCCTCCACCAGTTTGCGGCCGTCCAGCACCCGGCGGCAGGAGGCCAACACCTGGGCCGGATTAAGGGGCTTCAGCAGGAAATCGTCTATCCTCTGCCCCAGGGCCTGCTCCACCAATTCCTCCCGCTCGCTCTTGGTGGCCATGATCACCGGCAGGTCGGGGTTTATCTGCTTGAGCCGCGACAGGGTCTCCAGTCCGTCCATCCCGGGCATCATCTCATCCAGCAGCACCAGGTCGAAGTTTGATGTCCCGATCTTTTTTACCGCCTCCTCCCCGGAGGCGGCCGGCGTCACCTTGAAATTCTTGCCCTCCAAAAAAATGATCTGCGACTTAAGCAGATCTATCTCGTCGTCGACCCACAGGATCCTGTAACCCTCATCCATAAAACGCCTCTTCTTTCGATATTGCCCTGATAATCACTGGCCGTGCCTTTTGAGGGGCAGGGTTATCAGGAAGGCCGAGCCCTGTCCCGGACGGCTGCCAGCCAACTTGATTTTCCCCTGGTGGTAATCCTCTATGATCCGCCGAACCAGCGAAAGCCCCAGCCCCCAGCCCAGGGCCTTGGTGGTAAAGCCGGGGGAGAAGATCTTTTTCTGGTGCCCCGGCTGTATCCCCCGGCCGTTGTCGCTGACGGTGATCTCGATCTTTTTGGCGGAAACAACGGTGCCTATCGATATCACTCCGCCGGGGCCCTCGATGGCGTCGATGGCGTTCTTGATCAGGTTCTCCGCCGCCCAGGTGAACAGGTCCCGGTTCAGCAGGACCGCGGGGCCTGGGTCGTAGTTTTCCTCAAAACGGATGTTCTTGCCCATGTTGGCCGCCCGGTGGGTGAAATATCCCACCGCCTGATGCAACAGCTGGTTGATATCGGCCTCGGCCAGTTTGGGAATGGAGCCCACCTGGTTAAAACGGTTGAGCACCTTCTCCAGATGGGCCAGGTCGTTCTCCATCTCGGGGATTATCTCCGGCGGGGCCTTGGTGCCGTCCTTGAGCAAGGTCAGCCAGCCCATCAGGGATGAGATGGGGGTGCCCAGCTGATGAGCCGCCTCCCGGGCCAGCCCCACCCACACCGCCCGCTCCTCGCCGGCCTTGATGGCCCGGAACCCTATGAATCCTATCCAGACGAACAGGGCGATCATGCCGATCTGGATGAAGGGGACGTAGCCCAGCTCCTTCAATATCTGGGGATTGCCGTAATGCACGTAGCCCACCACCGTGGAATCGGAGTTGATCATCATGGGGATGGGTTGGTTCTCGCCGTCCAGCTTCAGGATGGCGGTCTTGACCCCGGCCAGCGGGTCGCCGGGCGGCAGCGAGTCCCACTGCTTCATCTGTTCGGTGGTCATGGGGTATGGCTCGATGCCGATATTCTTCCAGGCCAGGGGGACGCCCTTCCGGTCGGTGACCACCACCGGGAAGTTTATCTTCTGGATGATCTCCTCGAAGATGATGCCGGTCTCCGGAACGTCCCCCACCACCTCGGGCACCGCCGCGGTCATGCAGAAGCGGGCGAACACCCGGGACATGATCCGGGGCTCCTCCTCCAGCTTGCGGATCAGCAGGGTGGTGTAGATCAGGGAGACCAGCACCAGGCTGGCGGCGCCCACGAACAGGTAGGAGCGCCAGATCCCGGTCCATCTGGAATGGGGTTTTACGAAAGAGACCATAGATGATTTTAATTAATGAAATTTAATCCTGGGCACTAAATTCTAAACCATAACGACCGTACATTGCAAATATATTATTAGATCTTTACCTGGTTCCGCCCCCCGGCCTTGGCCCGGTACAGGGCCTTGTCCACCTTGTCTATTATCTCGTCCTTCTCGGAGCCATCCTCCGGAAAACCGGAGACCCCCAGGCTGATGGTCACCCGCCCGATATTCTTCGCTCCCTCGGCCTCGAACCGGTTCCTCTCCACCGCCACCCGGATCCGCTCGGCCAGCAGCCGGGCCTCGGACTTCTTGGTCTCGGGCAGCACCAGCATGAACTCCTCTCCGCCGTAGCGGGCCACCAGGTCCACGTCGCGGGCCTGCTCCCGGAGCAGCCGGGATACCTCTTTCAGGACTATGTCTCCCATCGGATGTCCCAGGGTGTCGTTGATCCTCTTGAAATGGTCGATGTCCATCATTATCAGGGACAGCGGATGATTGTACCTCCGGGCCCGGTTGAGCTCCCGTTCGAAGAAGGACTGGAAGAAGCGGTGGTTGTTCAGGCCGGTCAGGCCGTCGGTCACCGCCAGCTGTTCGGTCTCCTCGTACAGCCGGGCGTTCTCCAGGGCCACCGCCACCTGGCTGGCCAGGGTGGTCAGCAGCCGCTGGTCCACCTGGTCGAAGGCGTTGACATTGTCGCTCTCCACGTTGAGCACCCCCACCACCTGTTGTTTGATCTTCAGCGGCACCGCCAGCTCCGAGCGGGTCTTGCCGTCGATGCTGACGTAATGCTGGTTCTGGGTGACGTCCTTGACCATGATCGGCTCGCCGGTGGCCGCCACCATCCCAGTAATGCCCTCCCGGCCGATCTTCAGCCTTCGCCCCATTTCGTTCAGGATATCATGATACCCCAGGCTGGCCTTGAACACCAGCTCGTTGGCATTGCTGTCCACGATCATTATGGCGATCTTGTTGTAATGGAAGGTATCACTCAGGATGCGGCAGACCTGGTCCAGCAACACATCCAGCTTCAAGGTGGAGCTGACCGTAGTGCCCACATTATGCAGCGCCGAAAGTTCGCTGATCCGGCGCTTGGCCTCCTCATACAGCCTGGCATTATCCAGGGCTATCGATACCTGGCTGGCCAGGGTGGTCAGCAGCCTCAGGTCGGACTCGGTGAAGGCGTCGGTCTTGTCATCCTCGATGTTGAGCACCCCGATGGTCTTCCCTTCCCGTTTGATGGGCACCGCGATCTCCGAAAGCACCCGGGGGTCGATGGCGCTGTAGCGCGGTTCCTGACGGACATCGTTGACGATCTGGGGTTCACCATGCTCTGCTACCCAGCCCACCACGCTGTTGCCGCCCACCGTAAAGTAAAGCATATTAAGCTCCTCGCCGTATCCGGACTGGGCCCCGATGAAGATGCTCTTGCTCTGCGGCTCCACCGTGAAGATGGCCACCTTCAGATAATGCAGGGTGTCCCGGATGACCCCCACCACCTTTTCCAGCAGTTTTTCCCTTTCGATGGCCGAGGAGATCACTATTCCGATATTGTGCAGGGTGGAAAGTTCGCTGATACGGGCCTGGGCATCATTATAGAGCGTGGCGTTGGCAATGGCCAGGGCCGCAGTGTTGGCAAAGGCCTCCAGCGATCGCACCTTCCGTTTGTCGGGGACCTTGCCGTCGGTCGGCTTGTCTATCTGGATGATGGCCAGCAGCTTCTTCTCCTTGGAATACAGCGGCACTATCAGCAGGTTGCCGGCCTGCCAATCCCCGCCCTTGCCTTCCTTGTTGGGATGGGGGCTGTCCCCGTTGCCTTCATCTTTGCCGAAAGGCAGAAAAAAGGAATTTCCTATCCTGTATTCAGGTTTCATCAGGTTCAGATATTGCTCCAGGTTGGAATGCACCTGCCGGATGCTCTCGAACTCCTCGGGGCTGAAACCGGAGGCCGCCTTGTGGGTAAGCAACTGGCCGCCGCCCTCGACCAGGCTGATCAGGACCGCCTCAAAGCCCAGGCTGCTGTGAATGCCCTCCACGATCACTGATAGGATCTCCTCCAGTTTGAGCGAAGAAAGGATGGTGCTGGAAAGGTACTGCAGGGTGGAAAGCTCGGTGTTGACCTCGATCTGCCGTTTTAAGGCCAGATTAAGCCGAGTGTTGGTGTCGGCCAGCTTGTTCTCGCTGCTTCGTATCTCAGAGAACAGGGCCGCATTCTTCCAGGCCACTGCGGCCTGGTTGGTGAACAGCGAAGCCAGTTCGTACTCCCGGTCGGTAAAGCCCCGAGATACTTCCCGCCCTATGACCAGTACCGCCTCGGCCCGTTCCTGGACCATCAGCGGAAGCACCAGCAACGACTCGGCCTCCGCGGTGGTGCCAGGCACCACTTCGGTCCTCTGGTCCCTGTCGGTATTTTTGATCATCTCCGCCGCCCCGCTCCTGGCGATGGCCCCTGTCAGTCCGGTGTCCACAGAGAATGGCAGGTCGGCCATTATCTCCCGGGCGTTTGGCCCCCTGGCCAGGATGGGGCTGAGCTGTCTTCTCTCCCAATCGGCCCGATAGATGGCCAGCCGTTCAAACGGGATCAACTGTTCGATCTGGCCGGCGATCTGCTCCAGCATCTGGTTGACATCCAGCGTTCCCAGCAACAGGGAGCTGGTATCCAGCAGGGCCTTTTGGGCCGTGATCCTTCCATCCAGGGCCGCCACCAGTTCGGCCCTTTCCAGGGCCATGGCCAGTGAGTTGCCCAGGGTCAAGGCCAATTCCATATCTTTGCGGCCAAAACGGTGGAGATTGCCGGAATAGTTGTTGATGTTCAGCACCCCGATCACCCGGTTCTTGGCCATCAGAGGAACGGATATAGTGGAGGCCAAAGCTTCCTCCTGCCCGGTCAGTTTGAAACGCTGGTCCTGGCTCAGGTCCTCGGCAAGCACCGGCTGCATTTTCTCCGCCACCCAGCCGGCCAGCCCCTGCCCTACCGAGAAGGCCGCCTTGTCTATGGTTGCAGGTGACAGCCCCTTGGAAGCCTTTATTCTCAGCTTTTGGTCGTGGGGATCCATCAGCATTATCGAAAGGGTGTCGGCGGTTATCACCTGGGATACGGTATCCATCCCCAATTTTAATATCTCACTGGCGTCGGTGAACGAGGTGATGGCCTGGCTGAACTGGTACAGAATGGACAGTTGTTTCAGGCCCTCCACCATATCATGATACAAACCGGCGTTGTCCAGCACCAGGGCCGCCTGAAAGGCCAGGGCCTCGGCGGAAAGCACGTCCTGGTCCGAAAAATCGCCGCCATCCTCTTTGTCGGCCGCATAGATCAGCCCGATGATCCGGTTCCTGGTGGACAGCGGAATGACGATGACCTTGGATATCTCGAACAGCCTGGCGAAATCCCTCAGGATATACGGATCGTGGGCCACATCGTTGCTGTAGTACGAACGGCCCTTCTGGAAGACCGTCGCGGCGATGCCTCCCTGGTCCAGCCGGAAGCGGAAATGTCCGGACATGGTTTCGACATCCCCGTACTTTTCCTTCTGGGTCCGGGACAGCGGCGGAGAATAATAGACCGGAAGCTGGACCTTGACCTCGTCGGTCTCCTGGTTGTAAAGGCTTATCAGGCATTTCTTCACCGCCAGGGCGGAGGCGATCTTCTCCACTATCTTTCCGGTCACCGTTCCCAGGTCGCTGTTCACCGACAGGCTCTGGGAGATGCTGTTGATGTCGGAGAGCTCTCGGATCCTCCTCTCGGCCAGCTCCTCCAGCCTGATCTTGTTGATGGTCAGGGCGGCCTGCCCGGCAAAATTCTCCAGCAGCCTGATATCATCCTGGTCGAAAGCATCGACGGCGGGGCTTTCGATGTCCAGCACCCCTATTACTTCATCCTTATGCCAAAGCGGAATAGCCACCTCAGAACGGCAGCCCGGGACGCCCTCCAGATATCTCTGGTCCTTCAAAACATCAGGCGCATAAAGGGTCTTGCCGCAAGACGCCGCCCAACCGCATATGCCCTGCTGGCCTATCTTCAGCTTCAGCCCCATCTGTTTTTGAGGATACCCTACCGCCGCCTTGATAAAAAGATTTTGCCCGTTCTCGTCTTTTAACAGGATGGCGCAATTCGGGTATCCCAAGGAGTGGCTGATGATCTCCAGAATGGTATTCAGAACCTGCCCCAGGTTCTGCTGATTTACCGCGGCGTTGGTGACCTGGAAAAGGGTGGACAGTTCCTTGATGCTCTGTTTTGATTCTCCATGCATTTTAGCGTTATATATGGCCCCGGCCGCCTGGTTGGCCAAGATCTCGGACAGCTTCAAAGTATCGCCGGTCAGAGTGTCGTGGTGCTGGTCGTCCCAGATCATCAGGATGCCCAGGCAGAGATTCCCGGCCAGCAACGGCACTCCCAGCCAGGCCTTGGTTTCCGGAGCGGTGGTCTTCAGTCTGCGTTTCCGGCATTCCCTTTTATAGTCGTTGCTGAGGATCGGCTCCCTTTTCTCCCAGACATAGGTCGCCAGCCCCTGCCCCAGCGGAAAACTCTCCGGCCTCACTTTCCGGCCGTTCCGGTATTCGAAGATCACAGTGAATATTTTTTTCTCCGGCTCCGCCAGGGCCAGCAGCATGTTCCGGGGTTTGATGAACCTGATGATCCGGCTGTATATCTCCTCAAAGATGCTGTCGGAATCGGCGCAGGTGGCGGCGGCCCGGCTGACCTTGACGATGGTGTCCAGCAGGATGTCATTGTCGCCGGTTCCAGGAAGAGCACTGCAGGCAGCGGTCTTGGGCAATTTGCGCTGGACGGCCTTTCCCCGCAAAGGATGTTTGCCGCTTTTTTTCGAGATCATTTCACTCGCCCTCCTTGATGCCCGATTCCCGGCGGAACAGTTCGGTGAAGGCGTTGACTATCTTATGGTCGAACTGGGTGCCCGCGGCGTCCTGCAGCCGTTGCAGGGCCACTTGGAAGCTGAAAGCCTTGCGGTACGGGCGATCGGAGGTCATGGCCTCGAAGGCGTCGGCCACGGCTATGATCCTGGCCTCCAGGGGGATGTCGTCGCCCTTTATGCCGCGGGGATACCCCGAGCCGTCGTAATACTCGTGATGACAGTAGATGACCTCCCCGGTATGGCTCAGGGCGTCGATCTCCAGCACCAGCCGGCTGCCAATGACCGGATGCAGCTTGACCTCCTGGAACTCGGCGGTGGACAGCACATCCGGCTTGGCCAAAATGTCCTCCCTGATCCCCAGCTTGCCAATATCGTGAAGCAGCGAACTGTAATCGACCAGCCGGAGCTTGTCCTCGGACAATCCGATATGCCTGGCTATCTTCAGGGCATAATGCCTTACGTTCTCCGAATGCCCCTTGGTATAGGGGTCCTTGGCATCCATGGCGGCCACGAAGGCCTTCAGGGTATCGTAATAGCTTCTTTCCAGGTCGTTGTACAGCCGGATATTTTCGATGGCGATGGCCGCCTGATTGGCAAAAAGCTCCAGCAGGTGCACCGTTTCGATGCCGGGAATGTTGCCGTCCCAGGGCTCGTCCACCGACAGGTACCCTACGTTGACCCCCTTGATAACCAGGGGAACGATCAGCACGTCGTCCCGATGCCAGGTCCCGTTCGATTGGTAGTTTTGGCTTACGAACCGGGCGGCGAAATATTTATGGACCTCGGCATCGCTGTGGGGAATAAAATAGGAATTGCTTCTGCGGTATTTGTCCAGGAATATCTTGGCCTTGTGTTGGGCGTCATTGACCGGGGATTTTTCTATATTTTCCACCTCCTCCGCTCGCAGGCCGTATTGGGCGATATGGCTGCGGCACCCGTTGTCCTCCAGCACCATCACCGCCTTATGGAACAGCCGGCAGTCGGCTATGCCCTTGATGGTCAGGTCCAGTTTTTCCTGCAAAGTCTGGGCCCGGGCCACCGCCAGACCGACTTTGAACAGATGCTCCAGTTTATCTTTTTCGCTTTTCAGGGAAAGCTCGGCCTTCTTCCGGACGGTGATATCCTCCAGGGTCCCCTCGTAATAAAGGGGTCTGCCGCTTTCATCCTTTACCAGCCTGGCGTTCTCTCTCACCGTCCGAACCGTGCCGTCCTTGCTTCTCAGCTCGGCTTCAAATCCCATTACCTCGCCGTTCTGCTCGATCTGCCTGATAAACCTCTCCCTGGTCTTCTTGTCAAGATAGACGCTATTGTTGAGATCCAGTCCCTGGACATCCTCCGGGCTTTTATATCCCAGCATCCGGATAAGGGAGGGATTGGCAAAAAGAAGTTTGCCTTCGTTGGTGCTGCGGTAGATACCCTCGGAGATTCCCTCGAATATCTGGCGGTACTTTTCCTCCGAATCCTTCAGGGCGTTCTCCATGTTGATCCGGTCGGTAAGATCGCGGCACACCCCCATCACTTCATGGACCATCCCGCTCTCATCGTTCAGCGGCACCAGCCAGGTCTCCAGCCACATCATCCGGTCCCCCACCGGGGTGGGCAGTTCGTAGTGAGCCGCCCGGCCCTTTTCGAAGACCCCCAGCAGCTGCTCCTGCTGGACCTGGTTGATGTGCTGGGGGAAGAATTCGGCAAGGTTGCGGCCGATGGCCTGCTCCCCGGCCAGGCCCACCACCGACGCCGCCCGGTTGTTGGCGTACTTTATTCTGGCCCGGCGGTCTATCACGAACACCAGGTCCGGCGAGGAATCGGCCAGGATCTTGTATCTCTGCTCGTTCTGTTTTCCGGCAGATTCGGCCTCCTTCTGTTCGGTGATGTCCCTGATCATGGTGATCACCCTGATCACCCGGTCATTCTCCAAGATCGGCACCTTTCTGGTCTCGGTGAAAATGGATCTTCCGGCCACCTGATTTTTTTCCTGGGACACGAACACCTTCTGGGTGCGGAAAACCGTTTCGTATTCCTCCCTGACCTGCTGGGTCAGGAAGGGGCACACCTCGAAGACGTCCTTGTTTATGACCTCCGGGGTAAGCTTCAGGTCCCGGCACCACTGCATGAACAACCGGTTGGCTAAAATGATCCTCAGGTCGCGATCCACCACATGGATGGCATCCCCCAGCGAATCGATGGTGGTGCGGTACTGGTATTCGCTGGACCTCAGGGCTTCCTCGGCCCGGCTCTTCTCGGTGATATCCTCCACCGTGCCCTCGTAATACAAGGTATTGCCGGAGGGGTCCCTTACGGCATGGGCGTTCTCCCTGGAGACCATCAGGCTGCCGTCTTTGCGGCGCCATTCGCTTATCAAATTGCTTACCGTTCCGTCCTTTTCTATCTGATCCAGGAACTGCTGGCGTATCTTCATATCCGCATAACCCTCGTTGGCTATGTCCCGATGCATCAGCTCCTCTGCCGAGGAGTAGCCCAGCATCCGGACCAGGGCCGGATTGACCATCAGCACCTTCCCCTCCGGGGTGCTGCGGTAAATGCCCTCGGCCACTCCGTCGAAGATCTGGCGGTATTGGTTCTCCGAGTCCTTGAGTTTTTTCTCGGCCAGCTTGCGCCCAGTGATATCGCGACACAGCGTCAATATCACCGGGCCAGACCCTCTCTGCACAACCGTAGCATTGATCTCGATTGGGATGATGGTCCCGTCGCGATGCTGATAGTCTATCTCCAGCATCCGCACCGATCCCCCCCGGACGCAATTTTCAACTTCCTTCTGGTTACGCTGCAGGTCGTGGGGCGCAGTCCATTCCGTAACCGGCCGGCCTAGGATCTCATGGAGGGTGCTGAATCCGGCCATTCGCACATATTCCGCGTTGGCGTCTTGAACCCTGCCTGCGGCGTCTATGACCACAAACCCGGTATCGGTGGCCTCGATCAGGCCGCTGTACATCTCCTTGGTCTCCTGCAGGGCCTCCTCGGCCAGCTTGCGCTGGCTGATATCCTGATGGAAGCCTAAAAAGTATGATTGCTCCCCTACTCGAATGACGCTGCATGAAACCTGCAGGAAGAAGGGGTGGCCGTCCTTGTGGAAATGCTCCACCTCGAAGTGCAATGCCTCTCCGTCTATCATCCTCCGCAGGCGTTCCGGAGCCAGCTTCGCAGACCCTGGAGTGTCCAGGTCCTCCAGACGGATGTGCTCCATCTCCGCCCGGCTGCCGTAACCGTGCATTCGAGCGAATGAGTCGTTGACTATGAGCCGGGAGCCATCGATCGACATGAACATGATGCCGTCCGAGGCTTGATCGAAGAGGGCCCGGTAATTGGCCTCCGATTCTTTCAGTTTCTCCTGGGCCTGCTTGCTCTCGGTGATGTCGATCTCAATGCCGTCCCACAACAGGTGCTTATTGGGCAGCCGCCGGGGCGAGGATATGAAAAGAGACCACCGGACCATACCGGATGGCTTCCGCATGCGCACTTCGGCGCTTAAGGAGGACATCTGCTTCACGGCGGCCGCCTCGCGCTCGACAAGCATCTCCCTGTCCTCCTGGGCCACCTGCCCGTAAATGGCCTCGGCGTCTTCCATAACCTCCTGGGCAGTGACCCCGTGCAGGTGCTCAACCCCGGCACTGATGTAGGTGAAATTCCTTTGCTGTCCGTCCACCCCCGAATCTATCTGGTAGACCAAGCCGTTGGGGATATTGTCGCTCAGCGCCACCAGGCGGGTCTCGGTTTCCCGCAGCGCCTCCTCGGCCAGCTTGCTCTCGGTGATGTCCCGGACCGCGGTGATGACCCGGACCACTTTGCCGTTCTCTGATATGGGTATCTTCCTGGTCTCGGTGATTATCCGGTTTTTGTTGACGCTGTTCTCCTCGATGGTGACCATCACCTTGCCGCCCTGGAACACCTTTTGGTATTCCTTCAGCACTTTGTCCTTGGGCAGGTAGGGATAGATGTCAAAGATGTTCCGGCCCACCGCTTCGCTGGTCAGACCCATCCTTTTGTTCCAGTCCTTGAACGCCTGGTTGGTGAGCATTATCGACAGCTTGGCGTCCACCACATGGATGCTGTCCCCCAGGGAATCGATGGTGGAGCGGTACTGGTACTCCGAGGTGTGCAGGGCGTCCTCGGCTCTCTTGCGCTCGCTGATATCGCTGATGAACCCCTCCAGGGCCTGCAGGGATCCCTTGTCGTCATAGACCCCCTGGCCCTGCTCCCAGACCCATTTCTCGGTGCCGTCCCGGGCGATTATCCGGTAGATCAGCTGGTAGGCTTGCTTCTTCTGGACCGCGTTCTGGATCTCATCCCACACCATCTCCCGGTCCTGGGGATGTATCATCTGGGAAAAGGATACGGCCTTATTGGCGATGATCTCGTCCGGCTGGTAGCCGGTCAGCTCCCGGCAGCCCTGGTTGGTGATCTCCATGGGCCAGTCCTTGTCGTTCCGGCAGCGGTATACCATCCCCGGCAGGTTCCCCATCAGGGTCTCCAGCTTGCGCCGGCTCTCCTCCAGCTGCTCATGGGCCAAACGGTTTTCGGTGGCATCGTCGGCCACCGCCAGCAGGCCCCATTGGGTGGGATATACCGCTACCTTCAGGTAGCGGTTGTTGAATTTTCCCTCGACCTGCTGGGGCTGGCCGGTCTCCAGGCATTTCCGGTACGCCTGGTAGGACTTGGTGGCCTTGAAGCTGGGATACACCTCCAGAAGCTTCTGGCCCACCAGCTCCCGGATCTGCTTGCCGATGATGTCGAAATATCCTTTGTTGCAGTACAGCACCCTCATCTCCTGGTCCAGCGCCAGGATCGGGGAATGAATGCTGTCCAGCAGCAACCGGTGCTTCTCCTCGCTGTCCTTGAGGGCCGCCTCCATCCGTTTCCGCTCCCCCACGTCCCTGATGGTGCTGACGAAGAAGGCCGAATCGCTGCCGGCCTCCCGCACCAGGCTGATGGTGGCCTCGGCCAGTATCCGGGCGCCCTTCTTCCCGACCAGGATGAAGGACAGGTCCCGGAAGGAGCCGTTCTTCAGGATGTGCTTTTTGATCTCCGAGAACCTTTCCCGGCTGATGTTATCCACCATGGAGATGATGTTGGCCTGGCCCGGCTCCAGCGGCCCCGCCATCCCCAGCATCTTCAGGGCGGCCTGGTTGCAGTCCCGGATGTTGCCGTCCAGGTCGGATACGATCAGGGCGTCGGGGGAGGAATCGAAGATGCTTTTGACGATGTCCCGTTCGTCCACCAGGCGGTCCTCGACCTGCTTCAGGTCGGTGATGTCCACCAGATACCCGATGCCCTCGGAAGGCTGCCCCTTGTTCCCGAAGATTATCCTCATGCCGTCCCGGATCCAGCGGTAGCCTCCGTCCTTGTGGCGCAGCCGGTATTCGAATATGTGATGCCCCTGGCGCAGCAGTATCCTCTCGTCCGCCTTGAACTTTTTGATGTCATCGGGATGGATCCGCTCGGTCCAGAAGTGGTCCTCCTTCAGGAATTCCTCGGCCCCGTAGCCCAGCACGCTGCTGACGTTCTCGCTGACGTAGGTCACCTGAAAGTCCTTCTCGGGAATCACGCTGTAGATCACGGCCGGGCTGGCCGTCAGCAGGTGCTTCAGCCTTAGCTGGATCTTTTGCAGCTCGTCGCTGTATGCCTTACTGTCGCTGATATCGACCACCACCCCCCGGAATCCGTCAAACTTCCCGTTCTTTAAAATCGGGGTGGCATAGATGCTGGCGGAGAACCTCCGTCCGTCCTTGGTCAGGGCGGTGTATCCCTGTTCCTCGGCCTCGCCCCCCTGGGCCCGCCGGTTGAAGTTCTCCCGGGCCCTTTTCCGGTCCTCGGGGATGACCATCTGGAATATGTTCAGCCCCCGGTCCAGGTCGGCCCGGTGGTAGGCGAATTTTTCCAGGGCCACCAGGTTGCCGTAGGTCAAGTTCCCGGAGCGATCGGTCTCGAAGACCGCCTGGGGCAGAGAGTCGGCCAATTCCCGGTATTTCAGCTCGCTTTCCTTAAGGGTGGCCTGGGATAGTTTGAGCGCCAGCTCGCTGTTCTTCCTTTCGGTGATGTTGCGCGAATTTATGACCAGGCCGTTTACCGCTGGATTGTTTAACAGATTGATGCCGGTGGCGTCCAGGGTTTGCCAGGATCCGTTCTTGTGCCTGAACCTCAGCTCCAGCCTGATTGATTTCCCGGGAGCCAGCAGCTCCTGGTTGAACCTCACTATCAACCCCGGGACATCCTCGGGATGGATGAAATCGAACACATTTTTTCCCACCAGCTCCTCGGGCTGGTAGCCCAGTTCCTGGGCGGCCGAAAGACTTTTGAATTTGATGATGCCTTCGGCGTCCAGAATGGTGATGATCTCGGAGGTGTTGTCTATGATAGCCTTGAAATAATCCTGGGTGAATTTGATATCCTCCTCGGTCCTGACCCTAGCCAGGGCCATGGCCGACTGGTTGATGAAATTCTCCATCAGGTCCTGGCTCAGTTCATCGTCCCTCCCCAGTTGGCAGATGATCACGGCCCCCAGGATATGCTGCCCGCAGTAAAGCCCCATCCCGTAGACCTGGGCGATCCCCAGGCCCGAGATCAGGGCATTTATCAGCTTGGCGGTGAACCCGCCGAAGGAGGCCTCGGACAGCCCGCCCTTAAGCGTTTGCAGCCGCCCCATCCGGAAATTCTTGATGATCCTGGGCGGGATGTCACTGAATTTCAGCCGGCCGGCCTTTTTTCCCAAAAGCTCATTGATCTTTTTAAGGCTGGCCAAGGATCCCCCCAGCTCCCTGACGGTCAGGCTGGAATCACTGCTGTCGAATGAGCTGACCGCGGTGACCGCATTGCCGGCCAGTTTGCTGATGCCCTGGCTGATCAGCTTGAATATCTGCCCCTCGTCCGTGGTCTTGGCCAGCTGCATGGCGATCTCCGAAATGGCGCCCTTGTCTTTCAACAGCCTGGTCTCCCGTTCCAATATCCTCATGTTTTCGGTAATATCCCGGCTGACCTCCACCACCGATACTACCTTGCCCTTGTCATCCTTGATGGGGTGGCTGCTTACCTGCCATACCCGGCCGTCCTTCGAGACCATCTCCTTTGACTGGATGGTGCCTGACTTGCGGGCCAGCACCGTGGGGCAATCCCGGCAGTCGGAGGAGGTCCTGCCCCAGAGTCTATAGCATTGCTGGCCTATGATATCATCGGCTTTCCTGCCCAGAGAGGCAACCGCTGCCTGGTTGGCCCAGGTAACCCTGTTGTGCATATCAAGCTGAATGATATTATCCGAGATATTGTTCAGCACCACATCGGAACAGGGGACAACGGCCGCGGCAACGGCCGTTTTCTTTTTCGACTGGCCCTTGGCAGAGCTTGTCGCTTTGGGTCTTTTTGCCTTGGGGTCTTTTTTCTTCATGACAGGCCCTTTCGACCGATATCCTTGCGGAAATGCATATCCTTGAAATGTATTTTCGACAATGCGCTGTATCCTTTTTCTAAAGATTCTTTCAGGGCTTTCGCCACGGCGGTCAGACCCAGCACCCGGCCGCCGGAGGTAACTATGTTACCGTTCCCCCTTTTGGTCCCGGCCTGAAATATCACGATGCCATCCTCAGCCCCGGCCTGATCCAGGCCGCTGACTTCAAACCCTTTTTGATAACTGCCGGGATACCCGCCCGAGGCGGCCACGATGCAGCAGGCGGAATCATTGCTCCATTTGATATCCAATTCGGGCAGCCGCCCGTCGATGCAGGCTTTTATTATCTCCAGCAGATCCGTCTCCAGCAGCCGCATATAGCTCTGGGTCTCGGGATCTCCGAACCGGGCGTTGAACTCCAGGACCTTGAAACCCTCTTTGGTATATATCAGCCCCGGGTACAGACAGCCGGTGAAAGGGTTGCCGTCGTCGGCCAGGGCTTTGATGATGGGATCGACGATGCTGGTTTGAATATTGCCTATCATCTCTGCGCTGACCCACGGCACCGGGGCATAGGTCCCCATCCCGCCGGTGTTCGGCCCCTGGTCGCCGTCATAGGCCGCCTTGTGATCCTGGGCGGCGGGGAACGATTTGGCGGTATGACCGTCACAGAAGGCATGGATGGAGACCTCCTGCCCCTGCAAAAATTCCTCGATGATCACTTTCCTGCCGGCTTTGCCGAAACTATCATCCACCATCATGGATTTGATCGCCTGCCCGGCCTGGTCGGAGGAATGGCAGATAATCACGCCCTTGCCCAGGGCCAGTCCGTCGGCCTTTATCACCAACGGGTATTTCTGCGAAGCAAGATATTCCAGTGCTTTCTGATGGTCGTCGAACTCGGCATATTTCGCCGTGGGAATGCCGGCCTGGGCCATCAGCCGCTTGGCATAGCTCTTGGAGGATTCTATCCGGGCGGCCTTTTGGGTCGGCCCGAATATTTTCAGCCCGGCCTTTTGGAAGAGGTCCACCACCCCGGCGGCCAGGCAATCGTCCGGCCCCACAATGGTGAAATCCACCTGCTGTTTCAGGGCAAAATCCCTTAAGGCTTCCAGCTTGTCAGCTGTAATGTCCACACATTCGGCGATCTGGGCCATGCCGGGATTGCCCGGGGCGCAGTATATTTTCTTTATTTTGGGGCTTTGTGCCAGCTTCCAGGCCAAGGCATGCTCCCGCCCCCCGGAGCCGATGATAAAAATTTTCATAACATTTTATGATATCACGAATTAACTGGCAATGTCAAACAAAAAAGTCATCGAAAAGCCAATAAGAAAAGCCCTGGCAAAATACCAGGGCCCGTCAAGAGTATTTTTACTCTAATAATATGAATCCTGACCACGCCCATTGCCCCATCTAACACTTGCCACGACCTGAAGGTCGTGGCAAGTGTTAGATGGGGATGCGGCTTCAGCCAAAATCATTTCACCTCAAACCCATACGCCTTTATAAACTCCTCATATTCTTCCGAAAACAGTGTTTTCCTATGATGCTCCTCCTGGTTGGCAATATACATTCTCACCTTTTCCACCCCCGACTGGCTGACCGACAGGGCGATATACTCATCCTGCCATTCAAATTTATGTTTCAACAAACCTTGTTTGTTTACCCAAAACGAAGATTCACCTTTTATCAGCATTACCGTTTTGGCAATGGTCTGCTCCGTGCCGAGCGAGACAAGAATGTGAATATGGTCCTTTACGCAGTTTATAGCGTCTATGTAAATGCCCTTTTGCCTGCTGTTTTCCTTGATGTGCTGAAGCAACAGGGGCCTTATTTCGGCTGTAATTATCGGCTGCCGGTTCTTGGTGGACCAGATCAGATGTATCATTACCTTGGTGTAGGGCATGTCCCCTCTCTTGCTCCTGCGGTTCAGGCTGGTTTCGGCTAAAGCCGGTGTAATTCCTTTTCCATTGCCACGATCTGAAGATCGTGGCAATTCATCATATTTTGCCCAATAAAAGTCCCTTGTTTTCCCTTTTTGCCCCAAGCTATTTGTTAGTTGCCACGCGTTTACGCCTATAAGCCCTGTGTTTCCCCAAATTGCCGTGGCCTTCATTTGCCACGACCTTTAGGTCGTGGCCCCTTTCCCCCAAAAATATATTCGGCTTTAGCCGAAATTCCATCTCCTTCTGTCTGCCCGTTTATTTGTGCAATTGTAATTATCCCGCCTGTTTTTGTCAAGACAAATAAACGCATCGGACATTTAACATTTTCGTTGAGTTTCCCCGGCTCCTTATGCTACAATCAGGGCTATGCGAAAACTGAAGATCAAGGCCTACGCCAAACTCAACCTGACCCTCAAGATCCTGGGGCTTCGCCCCGACGGATATCACGATATCGATTCCGTCTTCCACTGCATATCACTGCATGACGAATTGGCCCTATCCCCCCGAAAGGACGGCAGGATAATCCTCAAATGCAATGACCCCAAACTGCCGACCGATGGTTCCAATCTGGCCTACCGGGCAGCCCTGACACTCAGGACCCTGGCGCTAAAAAAGCACCCTGATAAAAGGGCCCTCGGCGCAACCATCTCACTTAAAAAGAACATTCCGATAGGAGCCGGCCTGGGCGGCGGGTCGTCGGATGCCGCCGCGGTCCTGCTGGGGCTTAAAGAACTGTGGGGGCTGAAAGATCTGGCCCCGTCCCGCCTGAAGAGAGCGGCTGCATCCCTGGGATCGGATGTCCCCTTCTTTTTGAGGGGAGGCACCGCCCATGTCACCGGAAGAGGCGAAAAGGTCAGGGTCCGGAAATGCTCCCAGGAATACCATTTCGTTTTAGTATATCCGGGATTTCCGGTATCCACCGCCTGGGCTTATAAAAATCACAAAATCACAAAAAACAGGTTGACAAAAGAACCTAAATTTAGTAAAATGTTTCTGGAGTCATGCGGAATGGGAAAACCCGCCGTTGACATCTTCGGTTATTTGAGCAACGATCTGGAACCGGCTGTTATCCCATATCATCCGCGGATCTCCAGGGTAAAAGCCGATCTGCTGAAAGCCGGAGCTTTAGGCAGCCTGATGTCTGGCAGCGGCTCTTCTGTTTTCGGCCTCTTTTCCGATGCCGTTTCGGCCGAGAAAGCTTATAGTAAAATTTCAAAGATCTGGCCCGGCAGTTTCCTGGCCCACAGCCTATCCTCGGGAAAACAACTCGATAGATTTATACCGAACCAATCCAAATAACTCAACTACTAACATCGGCTACGGAAGGTAAAACATCTATGCAGATCACCGAGATCAGGGTATCGCTGCGCCAGGGCGGCAACGACAAGCTGTTGGCTTTTGCCAACGTGACTTTCGACAACGCCTTTGCAGTGAGGGGCATCAAGATCATCCAGGGGAACAACGGGCCGTTCATCGCCATGCCCAGCCGCAAGATGGCCGACGGAACCTACAAGGATGTGGCCCACCCCATCAACGCCGAGACCCGGCAGATGTTGGAAAAGGCCATCCTCGACGAGTATCACAAGACCCTCAAAGAAGCTCCGGCCGCCGCCAGGGAGGAAGTTCCGGTAGACTAAATTCGTTGATCTTTGGATTGAAATAAATTTCCGGACCGGGAAACCGACGGTTGACAGTAGGTCGTCGCGTTCCCTGCTGTTATGCAGGAAACATCTCCATGCGGCTTACTTAATAGCTTGACTATTTCAAGCAGCCTGTTGTCAGCTTTTTTATTGCCCCCGGCATGGTTTAACCGCAAAGGCACCAAGAGAAATTGATCCCTTGGGCGGCAAGTCCGACAGCGGCTTAACCCCGGCAAAATATTCAAAACCGGCCAGGGCCGGGAGTTCTTGGATAAAGTAATAAAATAAAACTATTCGGGGGTCGTCCAATTGGCAGGACACCAGCCTTTGGAGCTGAGAACCAGGGTTCTCCGCCGGCTGGGATGATAATAGTAAAGCGGCGGCGGATCTGCCGTCGCTCTGCGGCAAAGCTTGTCTGCCGGCAGAGAGTCCCTAAAAAATGCCATATTTTGCTTATATTTTAAAAAGCGTCTCTTTGGGCACTAGATATATCGGGTCTACCGCCGATATTGATAAGAGATTGACGGAGCATAATGACGGAAAGTGCCCTTACACTAGGAATAGGCGGCCGTGGGTTTTGGTTTACAGCGAAGAATTTGCGTCCTTGGCTGGTGCCAGGAAACGCGAAAGATTTCTCAAAACTGGCCAGGGCAGGGAATTCTTGGATAAAATAATCAAATGATCATTCGGGGGTCGTCCAATTGGCAGGACACCAGCCTTTGGAGCTGAGAACCAGGGTTCGAGTCCCTGCCCCTGAGCCATAATTAAGATACATTTAGCGAGGATCGAAAAGTGAACGGTGCTTTGAAAGTATTCTCCGGGACCGCCAACCCCGACCTGTCGGTGGATATCGGCCGGGAACTGGGCCAGGCCCTGGGCGAATGCACCATCGGAAGGTTCTCGGACGGTGAGATCAGGGTTCAGATCAACGAGAATGTCCGGGGCGCCGATGTGTTCATCCTCCAGCCCACCTTCATGCCATCCGACAACCTGATGGAACTGCTGATCCTGATGGATGCCGCCCGCCGGGCCTCGGCCAAGCGGATCACCGCCGTCATCCCCTATTTCGGCTATGCCCGGCAGGAACGCAAGGACATGCCCCGGGTGCCCATCTCGGCCAAACTGGTGGCAAATTTGATAACCGTGGCCGGAGCCCACCGGGTTCTGAGCATGGACATGCACACCGAGGCCATTCAGGGGTTCTTCGATATCCCGGTGGACCACCTCTATGCCTCGCCGGTACTGATCAAACATTTTCAGCAGCTGGGGGTCCAGGATTTCGTGGTGGTGTCCCCCGATACCGGCGGCGTCAACCGGGCCAGGGCCTTTGCCAAGCGGCTGGGAGACCTTCCTCTGGCCTTCATCGACAAGCGTCGGCCGGGGCCCAACAAGATCGAGGTGCTGAATATCATCGGCGAGGTGGCCGACAAGAACTGTCTGATCGTAGATGATGTCATGGACACCGCCCGCACCATCTGCGAAGTGGCCGGCATATTGAAGCAGAACGGGGCAAAGTCCATCTACGCCACCGCCACCCACGGGGTGCTGTCCGGCCAGGCCATAGCCTCCATCTCCGATTCCCCCATCACCGAAGTGGTGCTGACCAACACCATCCCCCTGCCGCCGGAGAAGCGGATAGCCAAGATCAAGGTGCTTTCCATATCCAAGCTCCTGGCCGATGCCATCAAGCGGATCCACAACGAAGAGTCCGTCAGCAGCCTTTTCAACTGATCTGAGAAAAACGAACTTAATAAACTGCCAAACCATTAATATTAGGAAGAAAATCAACCATGCATGAAGTCACTTTAATTGCTCACCGCAGGGAGGAGCAGGGAAAACAGAGGGCCAAGGCCTTAAGGAAGAACGGCAAGATACCGGCCGTGGTCTACGGCCAGGGCAAGCCGGCCATTCCCCTGATGTTCGAGGCCAAGGACCTTCTGCCGCTGTTCAAGTACGCCTCCAGCGAGAACGTCATCATCACCCTCAAGCTGGCCGAAGAAAAAGGGGAGATCAAGGCCATCATCAAGGAGGCCCAGACCGAGCCCATCCACAATGTGCTGCTGCATCTGGACCTGCAGGAGATCCAGCTAAAGGAGAAGATCCGGGTAAAGATACCCCTGGCCCTGACCGGGGTCCCTGACGGCGTCAAGAACGGCGGGGGGATACTGGAGCATATTCTGGACCTGGTGGAGATCTCCTGCCTCCCCACCGATATCCCCGATCAGATAACCCTCGACGTGCAGCACCTCAAGGTTGGGCAGTCCCTTCATGTCAGCGACATCAAGCTGGAGAACGGCGAAGTGGTCTCCGATCCGTCCAAGGTCATCACCACGGTCATCGCCCCGCTGGTGGAAGCTGCAGTGGCCGAGACCCCAGCCACCGCCGAAACAGCCAAGGAACCCGAGGTGATCGTCAAGGGCAAGAAGGACGAGGAAGCGGCAGAATAGCCGGCTGGCCGCATAAATGCCTAACAGATATCCCGACAGCAACACCTGGTGCATAGCCGGTCTGGGAAACCCGGGCCGGGAATACGGCAGCACCCGTCATAACCTGGGATTCTCGGTGCTTAATCATCTGGCCAGCCAGAACGGCATCTCCTGGCGTTATAAAGATAAATTCAGCTACGGCATCAGCCGGACCCACCGGTTCTTTTTATTGCGCCCCCTGACCTATATGAATTTAAGCGGGCAGGCGGTCAAACAGGTTATGAAGGAACGCCATTTCGGCACCGATCGGCTGCTGGTGGTCTGCGATGACATCAATCTGCCTTTGGGGCAGCTGCGCTTAAGGCTGGCCGGATCACACGGCGGGCAGAAAGGCCTAAAATCGATCATCGACAGCCTCAAGACCGATAATTTCGCCCGGCTGCGACTGGGGGTGGGTCCCCTGCCATCCTCCTGCGATGCCAGCGACTTCGTGCTGGGCAAATTCACCGCCCCGGAATACCCGGTGGCCAAAGAGATGACCGCCAGAGCGGCCGACTCGATAATAAAAGTAATTAACCTAGGCCTGGAAACGGCCATGAATTCCATCAATCAGAAAACCATTTAGGGAGCAACACCTTGAACGCATACGAAACAGTGATCATTTTTGATCCGGCCACCGACGATGCCGGACTGGAGACCGAGATCCAGAAGGTCTCCGAACTCATCAAGGAACAGGGCGGAGAGACCGTCAACGTGGAGCGTTGGGGCCGCCGGAAGATGGCCTATCCCCTTAACAAACGACATGACGGCAACTATTTGTGCATCCAGTTCAACGCCCCGGCCGGCGCCCCCAAGGCTCTGGACCGGATATGCCGACTGAACGAGAACGTGGTGCGGCATCT
Organism: Candidatus Edwardsbacteria bacterium; assembly: GCA_031082425.1. Taxonomy (NCBI): domain Bacteria; phylum Candidatus Edwardsiibacteriota; species Candidatus Edwardsiibacteriota bacterium. The sequence goes on from JAVHLB010000012.1 coordinate 34,972, forward strand.
GATAATCAAGGGGCATATCGCCACCACCACCCCGGTGCCCGTCGAAGCCGTCCCGGTTGAAAGCAAAGCCCCGGCCAAAGACAGCGAATAATTTAGGAGGGTAAAATGCCTGACCTCAAACTTGCCGAATTAAACCGGGTTTTTATCATCGGCCGGCTGACCAAGGATCCGGAGGTCCGCCAAACCTCCAACGGCACCCCGGTCACCAATTTCACCATCGCCATCAACCGCAAATACAAAAGCCTCTCCGGGGAACTCAAGGAGGACACTACCTTTGTGGGCATAGTGGCCTGGCAAAAGCTGGCCGAGCTGTGCAAGCAGTTTTTGGCCAAAGGCCGGGCGGTGCTGGTAGAGGGCAAGATGCAGAACCGTTCCTGGGAGACCGAGGACGGCCAAAAACGCAGCACTTTGGAGATCAGGGCCGACCGGATAGAATTTTTGGACCGCGAGCCCCGGGCCGCCGGAAGCTCCGCCCCCTCGCCGGACGGCGGCAGTCCCGAGGGACAGCCCACCGGACCGGAGACCTCCCCGGACAAAAGCGACGACGATCTCCCCTTTTGATTTAAGAGGAAAGTAACATGAGTGAACTACGCATTCCCACCCTTAACCGGGTACTGCTGTCGGGCCGGCTGACCCGCGATCCGGAGCTGAGATATACCCCCAACGGAAGTGCGGTCTGCAATTTCTCGCTGGCGGTCAACCGGAGGCATAAGGACCAGTCCGGGCGCTGGCAGGATGACACCACCTTCATCAACGTGGTGGCCTGGCAGGCCGTAGCCGAGAACGTTAACAAGTACCTGCACAAAGGCAGCCCGGTGATGGTGGAGGGCCGGCTGGAAAGCCGTTCCTGGGAGACCGAAACCGGCCAGAAGAGGACCGTCATCGAGATCAGGGCCGACAGCGTCCGCTTTTTGGAAAAAAGCGAAACCGGCCAGGACTCTGCGCCCGAGGCCGACTGACAGCCTCCGTCCGACCTTAAGAAAAACTCAATCTAACATATATTTAAGGAAGACATTCAAATCATGTTGAAAAGAGAAACCAAAGACAATCCCCGCAATCCCAAAGAACGCAGGGTATTTCACCGCAAGGACTGCAAGTTCTGTTTGGATAAGGCCGTCCATATTAACTACAAGGACGACAAAAAGCTCCGCCACTTCATGACCGAACGAGGCAAGATAGTCCCCCGCCGGGTCTCCGGCAACTGCGCCAAGCACCAGCGGATGCTGACCACCGCCATCAAAAGAGCCCGCCATTTGGCGCTGCTCCCGTTCATTTCCGAACACCGTTAATCAAGCATTTTTAGGAGTAACAATATGAAGGTCATACTGACCCAGGATATTCCCTCCCTGGGCAAAAAAACCGAAGCTGTGGAGGTCAAGCCGGGCTACGCCAGGAACTACCTGATCCCCCAGGGCAAGGCTCTTCCGGCCAACGAAAACAGCCTGAAGCAGCTGCAGATCAAGATCAAGAAAGAGGAATTGCACCTCAGCAAAAAGAAGCAGGAGGCCGAAGAACTGGCCAAGAAACTCAACGAGGTATCCTGCACCGCCACCGTTCAGGCCGGCGAGGACGACAAGCTCTACGGATCGGTCAGCATCCCCGATATCGTGAAGCTGCTGGGCGACCAGGGGGTGGATATCGATAAAAACAAGATTATACTGGAGGAGCCGATCAAGGCCCTGGGGGTCTACAACATACCGATCAAGCTCCATCCGGAAGTGGAGGCCACGATAAAATTATGGGTAGTGCGTCAGTAAAAATATCGTCCTTGCTCAAGGCGGAACGGATTCACCTGAATCTCAAGGCCGCCGGGCGTGATTCCGCCCTCAAGGAGCTGGTGGGCCGGACCGGGCTGGAGGAGAAAGAGCAGAAGATCCTGCTGGTCAGCCTAAAACAGCGGGAGGAACTGGGCTCCACCGGGATCGGAAAGTCCGTGGCCATCCCGCACTGCCGCTCCCTGCTGCTTAATTCCCTGACCCTGATCGTGGGACGGTCAAAAGCCGGGGTGGATTTCGAATCCATCGATAAAAAGCCGGCCAAGCTTTTTTTCCTGATCATAGCCCCGCCCCACGACCCCCAGAACCAGTACCTGATCACCTTGGGCAGGATCGCCCAGCTGGCCAAGGAGCTGTCCCCCGCTGATGCCCTGTTCACGGTTGACCAGCCGGCGGAATTCATCTCCCGGATAACAGAGTTAGAAAAAAATATTTAACGATGAGGTCATCATGCACCCCCAAATGGAATTACTGGTTACCCTGCACGATCTGGAGCTAATGATCAAGGAGACCACCGAGGACGCTGCCAAGGAGAAAGCCATGGGCTTCAAGATCGACAGCCTGGAGCATCTCACCAAGGCCCAGTCCGACGTGGCCAAACAGGTGGACAAGGATATCTTCTCCCGTTACCAGAAGCTCAAGATCAGATACGGCCGCCCGGTGGTCCCGGTGATCAACGGGGTGTGCTGCGGCTGTTACATCAGAATGCCGACCGCCCAGGCCACCAAGGTGGGCAAAAACCAGTCTCTGACCACCTGCGGCAATTGCGGCCGTTTTCTTTACTGGCTTTCCGAATAAAACAATCACGAAAGGAGCATACATTGTCTCAAATATGCAACATCTGCGGCAAAGGGGTGGACTTCGGCCACACCGTCAGCCATGCCCATAATGTAGGACCCCGCCGCTGGAATCCCAATATTCAAAAGATCCGGGTCCTGACCGACGGCAAGGTGAAGCGCATTTCCGTCTGCACCCGCTGCATTCGTTCCGGCAAGGTTCAAAAGGCCAAATAGCACCCTCACCTTTGGGCTGCAAGGACCATAACTTGCAGCTCTTTCACATCATTTGAGGACCACCATAGCGGCTTATGAAATATAAATTCTGTCCCCTCTGCAAATCGCCCCTGAAGCATAAAAAGATCGACGCCCATAAACGGCAGGTCTGTCTGGACTGCGGTTTCATCTATTACCAGAACCCCACCCCGGCGGCCGCCGCCATCATTTTGATCGACGGAAAGCTGGTGCTGGTCAAGAGGAAATACGAGCCTTACGCCGGATTATGGTCCCTGCCCTCCGGGTTCATGGAATACGGCGAGAGCGCCCAGGAATGCGCCGTCCGGGAGTCCAAGGAGGAGACCAACCTCAAAATAAAGCCCGGTCCGCTGGTGGGCGTATACAGCGGGGTCGACGATCCCCGGTGCCACGTCATCCTGGTGGTCTACCAGGGTCAGGCCTTGACCGGTAATATGATGGCCGGGGACGATGCCAGCCAGATCGAGCTGTTCAATCCCAAAAATCTCCCCCGGGACATCGCTTTCAAGGCCCACCGCTACGCCATCCGGGACTTCCTGGCCCGCCAGAAATGAGCGGCCGGATCCTGGGCCTGGACCTGGGGCGGCGCCGGGTGGGCCTGGCCCTTACCGACGAATTGCTGATCACCGCCCAGCCCCTCCCTCCCCTGGAGATCAGGGGGGTTCCCGACCTGATGAAACAGCTGCTTCCCATAATAACTCAGAACAATGTCACCGAGATTGTAATGGGAAGACCGACCGGGTTGGACGGCGGCGATACCCATCTGACCGGCTTGGTGGATAAAGTCAGGGCCCGGCTGGAGGATGAATTCAAGCTGCCGGTGCATCTGTACGACGAACGGTTCACCAGCAAAATTGCCCAGCGATCGATCCATCTGGCCGGGCAAAAATTAAAGGACAATAAGAAAGCCCTGGACAGCATGTCCGCGTCATTGATATTGGGCGACTTTTTAAAACTTCATGCTAAAAAAGACAGCGATTAAAATAACCATGGCGGCCTTGTCAGGCCTTTTTATTTATCTGCTGGCGATAACCTTCGGCACCAGATCCATCGACCGGGAATGGCAGCCCAAAATTATCACCGTCAGGCGCGGGGCTTCGGCCGGGCAGATAGGCAGCCTGCTGCATCGCAACGGCGTCATCGGACATCCCGCCGTGTTCAAATACCTGGCGCTGGCCGGCGGACTGAACCGCAGGCTGAAGGCCGGACGCTATCGTTTTGACTACCCCCTTTCGGCCTGGGAGGCATTGGACAAGATCCACAGCGGCGCGGTGGTCTACCATAAGGTCACCATTCCCGAGGGCCTGACCATGGCCCGGATCGCCGGCATCCTGGCCAGCGAAGCCGGGGCCGACAGCCTGGAAATGATCCGGGCTTTCCGGGACACAGCGCTGATGAATTCCTACGGAATAAAGGCCGCCTCGCTGGAGGGTTACCTTTTTCCGGAGACCTATGATTTTGAGTGGGGCTCTTCGGCCGATCTGATCGCCCGGAGGCTGGTGAATAGCTTCTTTGTCAATTTCAAAGCGGAATGGGCGGATGAGATTCAGCGGCAGAAACGTGACCTGCGCCAGGCGGTGACCATGGCCTCGCTGGTGGAGCGGGAGGCCCAGGTGGATTCGGAGAGGCCGGTGGTGGCCTCGGTGTTCTACAACCGCCTTAAGGCCAGGCGGCCTTTGGAATCATGCGCCACCGTTGAATACGCCCTGCCCCGGCACAAGAACCGCCGATTGACCTACGACGACCTGGAGACCGACTCCCCCTACAACACCTACCGACGGCAGGGCCTGCCGCCCGGCCCCATCTGCAACCCGGGCCGAAGATCACTGGAGGCCGCGGTCTACCCGGCCCAAACCAATTACCTCTATTTCGTTTCCAAGGGGGACGGCAGCCATATTTTCACCAGGACCCTGGAGGAGCATAACCGGGCCAAACGCCTGGTCCAGGAACTGAAAGACCGCCGCTGATACAGCGGCGGTCTTTTTATTATCCCAGCCCCAGGTCCCTCAGATCGCTCTCCCGGGAACGCCATTTCTCCTTGACCTTGACGAACAGCTCCAGGAACACCGGCCGGTCCAAAAACTTCTCTATGTCCCGCCGGGCCGACGAGCCGATGGCCTTCATCTTGTGGCCGCCCTGGCCGATCAGGATGGGCTTCTGCGACTCCTTCTCCACCCAGATGGTGGCCGAGATCACATCCTTGCGGCCGGGCTGCTCCTTGAACTGCTCGATGACCACCGCCGTGGCATAGGGCACCTCGGCCCCGCACAGCTCGAAGATCTTCTCCCGGATGATCTCCGATACAAAGAATTTCTCCGGCTGGTCGGTCAGGGAATCCTGGCCGTAGAAGGCCGGGCCCTCCGGCAGTTTGTCCAGGATGCCCAGGCGCAGTTCGTCAATGCCGAATCCTTTCAGGGCCGCAATGGGGTATATTTCTTCAATGGCTGTCAGACGGTGAAATTGTTCTATGGCTTTCAGCACCCCCTCCTTTTCCAGCAGGTCGATCTTGTTCAGGACCCCGATCACCCTGCCCTTCTTGTTTTTTCCCAGAAAGACCGCATCCTCGGGGGAGATCCCGGCCTTGGCGTCGGTCATGAACAGCAGCAGGTCGGCCTCCTCTATGGAGCGGTGGGCGATCCTCAGCATTTTCTCCTGCAAGGCGTAGCCGGGATCCAGCAGACCCGGGGTGTCCAGGAAGATTATCTGATAACCTTCGCCGTTGTCTATCCCCAGCACCCGCTGCCTGGTGGTCTGGGGCCGGCGGCTGACGGCCGAAAGCTTCACCCCCAGAAATTTGTTCAGCAGGGTGGATTTGCCCACGTTGGGCCGGCCGGCGATGGCCACATAGCCTGTCTTCATGGACGGCTCCGGTAAGGCCGGAGGGAACGCAGCTTTGATCGATCGATCCTCCGGACAGCCGGGTTAAGATTATTATTGTTCATTTCTTGTTGGGCAGAAACATTTCGGATATCTCTTTGCCGCCGTCCACATCATAGCCGGACAGTCTGATCGAATCGGGTTTGGAATCCCCCTTGGCATAGATGAACATCTTTTCGAAATAGGCCGGCCGGCAATTGATGGTCATCTCGGCCCTGGCCACATTGTCCTTAAGATAGACCTTGATCAGACGCTCCTTAAAAGGCTTAAGCGTCATTTTGAATATCCTCCCGGTGCTGTCGGCATTGATGTTATACCCGTAGACCTTGGCCCGCTCGATGAAATTCATGCCCTCGGTGGTCTTCCCGGTGGAATCCTTGGCCCACATGATCCAATAGACCTTGATGGGATCCTCGGCGTCTATCTTTCCGTCGGGGCCGATCCGGGCCTCGTAGTAAAGTTTATTGGCGTTCTTGGTCCGCTCGATATGGAACAACGGCTGGGTGCTTTGAGCCAGAGCCAGGCCGCCCAGTACGGACAGCGCCAGGGTTGCTATCATCAACTTTCTCATTAGGCCTCCTTTTATTGTTTTTTATTGGATCGGTCCCATTTTATAGCCTTTACCGGACAATTACCGATGCACCGGCCGCAGGCGAAGCAGTCGGCGTGGATTTTCCGGTCATCATAGATCCCCTCCATGGCCCGGGTGGGACATACCCTGACGCAGTTAAGGCACTTGATGCATTCCCGGCGGTCTATCCGGGGGGATAACAGGCTGAACTGTTCCACCACCCACCCAGCCAGGCCGAACGGGCAGAACAGCTGGCACCAGGGCCGGTAGAAAAACAGGCTCAGGATCAGCATCAGCGATATGAAAAGCACCCCCCCCAGGCCGATATCCGCCATTTTAAGATTGAACACCTTGAACGGATCTATCAGGCCGACCCAATCCAGTCTCCAGGCAAAAACAGCCAGGATAATTCCGGCCAGCACCGTTATCCTGAGGCCATTGGTCAGCCAGAATGGCAGCTTGAATTTTTTGACCGGGCTGAAGCTGACGGCATCCTGTAGGGCCCCGAAGTGGCATCCCCATCCGCAGATGGACTTGTTGGAAACGAACACCAACAGCAGGAATACCCCCAGGGCCGCCATCCGGGGAGGGAATACGACCCCTTCTGTTCCATACAGTACGATGGCATCTTTGACAGTGCCCATGGGATTGGGATCGCTGCCCAGGATGAATCCGTAGAGGAGAGCCGTGCCGATCATCCATATCAGGCGGATCCGGCCGGTGACCCCTTTTTTCATCAACAGGATCGTCGCAACCTTCAGGCCGATGATCCACAGGGCGAACTTGGACAATATCAGCCGCCAGTCCTTGGCGTTCTCGGTGGCCTGCACCACCTTTATTTTGCGGATCACCGATGATGCCTGCTCAGTGCTGCGGCCGGCCTGGGATAATTTCAGCAACGTTGCACCCGGTTCCAGTTTCAGCCCCTTGAGTAGTTTTGCCTCCGGGATCCCATTGGCCTGGGCTATCCCCGAAATGGTCAGCGCGGTGTCGACCAGGATTTCCCCGGTTCTGATCTCTTCGGCAGATGCAGCAACCCAGAAAAAGGCCGCTGCCAAAAACGCAGGAAGGAACAGCTTTCTGATCATATATTGTAAACCTATCACTCGGTGAAGGCCTTGGCGGAGGCGCTCAAACTATCCAGCAGTTTTTGGTAAGCGGCCAGATCGGTCAATACCTTTTTCTCCTGGTAGGTGATGCCCTGATCGTCGACCCTGATGCCGGGATACTTATTATAAAGGGACAGCAACGCCTGCTGGAACTCGGAGCGCTTCACCAGATACTTGATCTTCATCTCATCCTGGCCGGAGATGTAGACCTTGTTGTCAAGGTCGGGGTTGCCGGTGCTGATGGATTGCTTGCCGAAAATATTTTTGCCCATCTTGGAGAGGAAGTTGCCCACCACGATGTTCAAACCCATTCCCAGTGATCGGCTGAACAGCAGCTGCACCACCGTAAAGCTCTTCTTGTCCTTCTTCTCGGTCCGGATGATGACCTGATAGCCTTGGTATTTTCCGGCCACCCGCCAGGGGGAGAATCCCGACACCACCTTTTTGACCAGCCCCTGGAGGTCGATCCCGGCATCTCTGGGACGATGATAGGCGGGACGGACCGGTTTGCCCTGGCCCATGAATGACAGCGGGTCGGTCTGGCTGAACTCCAGCCCCAGCTTCAGGGCGATATCCCTCATCTTCTCCTTCTGTTTTTTCAGGCTGAAATAGCTTCCCACCAGGGCCACAATAAATATCACTGAAAAGAGAAGAAATGGGAACAGATCATTTATCATCCCGGGATCGATCTTCATAAACCACCTCTATTCGGTTATCTCCTTGGTCTGCTCCAGATGTTTTCCCTCCACGCTCTCCAGCCGCTCCTCGAAGCGGACCAGCCTCTTCTCGGCCTCCTCGTATTTCTTCCAGGCGTTGCCGATATGGGTGCCCACCACGTCGAACTCCCCCCGGAATTTGCTCAGGTCCCCCGCCAGGCGGGACAATGATTCGATTATCTCCTGGGCTCTCTCCTCCACCTTCATGCCACGCAGGCCCAGGATGATGGCCTGCAGATAGGCATAGAGCGAGTTGGGCGAGACCGGGATCACCTTCCGTTCGATGGCATAGGTGGAGATGGATTTTTCCTCGCCGAAGTTCTCGTCCTTGATGATGGTCTCGTAATAGACGTTCTCGGCCGGGATGTACATCAGGGCGAAGTCGAAGGTCCCCTCGTCCGGCAGGATGTATTTGGAGGCTATGGCATCGGCGTGCTTTTTGACGTCGGAAACGAATTTCCGGCGCCAGGTCCTGCGTTCCTCGTCGCTCTGGGCCGTCAGCATTTTCTGAAAATTCTCCAGCGGGAACTTGGCGTCCACCGGCACCAGCTTGTCGGACAGCCTGACCACGGCGTCCACCTTCTCTCCGGAGCGGAAGGTGTACTGCAGTTCGAAATGGTGGGGAGGCAGGATCTGGGCCAGCAGGTCGCCCAGGAAATATTCCCCCATCCCGCCCCGCAGCTTGGGCGACCGGAGGATATCCTGCAATGACGAGATATCCTTTCCCATCTCCTGCATGGCGTCGGTGGCCTTGGAGAGCACCCCCAGCTGTTTCTGGACCTCGCCGATCACCCGGGCGGCGCTGTCCAGCCGGTCCCCCACCGTTTTGGTGTTGCCCTCCAGCCGCTGGCTGACCGATTCCATGGAATTGCCGATCTTGCGGTCCACCTCGGCCAGCCGGGAATCCAGGGTCTGCCGGGTCTCCTGCAGGCGGCCGTCCAGGGAGGTTTTGGTGTCCTGCAGCCACTGGCTCATCAGGTTGAGGGACTGGTCATTCTTGGTGGAATCCTTGAGCTCCCGCAGGGCCCGGTCGGTCCGTCTCTGCATCAGGAACATCCCCAGCCCGAATATCACAATAACAGCCGTCAATAGAACATACAGCACGGTCATCTTGCGCCCTGCCCCAAATTGATTTTCTTGTTGTCGCAGCACCCCTTCAGCTTGTCGATGTTCTGCCGGGCGGCTTCGTAGCCCACATCGATCAGCTGGACCGCGGTCTTCAGGTCCCAGCTGGATATCTCGCCGGTCTGGCATTTTATCAGCACATCCAGCTCCTGCTCGTAGACCTCCAGGATCTTGTCGTTGGCCAGCATCATGGAGCGGACCCCGATCTCGAAGAGATTGGTGGGTTCGTACTTGCCGGTGGCGAAGGCCACCCCGATCATCAACTGGGGTTGGTACTTTTTCAGCGGCCTGACCGGCAGGGGATCCTTGATCCCCCCGTCCGACAGCAGCCACTGGCCTATCTTGACCGGGGCGAACACCACCGGCACCGAGCAGGAGGCCCGCACCGCCGGGGCGATCAGGTCGTCGGGGCTGTTGGGGAATATCACCTCGTCCCCCGAGATCAGGTCCACGGTGGACACCGAGAGGGGAAGCTTGAGCTCGCTGAAGCGGCGGTCCTTGCCGATCAGCTCCTCCACCAGTTTCTCTATCGGCTCCGAGGAGACCAGACCCTTGTTGCGGAAGATCATGGTGGGGGTCATCAGCTGGCTCCAGGAGATGTTCTTGGCGATCACCTCCAGCCGACCGGCGCCTATCCCCGAGGCATACAGGGCGCCGATCAGGGCCCCGCCCGAGGTCCCGGATAGCACGTCGACCTTGACGTTTTCCTCCTCCAGGGCCTTCAGCACCCCGATATGGGCCAGGCAGTATCCCACCCCTCCGGCCAAAGCCAGGCCGATCTTCGGTTTGTCATTCATAGTTGATTAATTGTGTGGTAATTAAAAAATGAATTTTTGATCATGTTTCCGCGTATTCCTTTATTTTTCTCATCGCCCAATCACTTTTATTAAGCACTTCCTCATTGCTAAAGCGGATGACCTTGATTCCATACCGATTTATTATCTTTGTCCGCAGTTGATCATAGTCCTTCTGCTGTTCGTGGATGCCTCCGTCCACTTCCACCACCAGATTGAGTGCTTCACAGTAAAAGTCAGCGATGAAGCCGTGTATGATCTGTTGTCTCCTGAAGTGAAGGCCCATGAACTTATCCGTTTTAACACCATTCCAAAAACATTTCTCGGCCAAGGTCATGTTACTCCGCATCCACTTGGCCAGTTTAAGCTTGTCGGAAGCTACTTTTTGTAAACGAATAAGTCCGGTCGGCATGTTTTAAACTCGTTGTTTTTGACCTAACCCCTGCCCCTTCCCCATAGGGAAGGGGTGAGGCAAAGTCCCTTCCCTTGTGGGGAAGGGATTTAGGGTTAGGTCACTCCCTTATTGCTTTGATCTTTTCGCCGTTCTTGGCCAGGATATCCTCGGCCGCCATCCGGCCGACTTTTATCAGGTCGGTCGCGGCCGCCAGGTCCCAGCGGCTGCCCCCGCCGATATGGCTCTCGATCATGATGTCGGCGGCCTTCATGGCATCATCCACCCTTTCCTGGTTGGCTATCCGCAGGGTGCGCAGGGCCACGTCGAACATGTTCTTGGGCTCGTCCCGGGCCGCCTTGAAATCGGCCGCGATCACAAAATCCGCTCCGGCCGCCTTGAGCTCGCGCACCGGCAGCGGCACCAGCATCCCGCCGTCAACCAGCAGCCGGTCCTGGTAGCGCACCGGGGAAAATACCAGCGGCAGGCTGCAGGAGGCCCGGACCGGCAAGGAGATGGTCTGGGATTCATCCTCGGGAAACATGATCTTCTGTTCGCTGACCAGGTCCACCGCCGAGACCAGCAGCCGGGTATTGAGATCGGCGAACCGCCGGCCCTTGCCCAGCAGTTCATCCATCAGGTCCTCAATGGGTTTGGAAGAGCCCAGGCCCTGGAACAGGAAATGCGGCCCCATCAGCTTGTTCCACTTGATGGATTTGGCGATCTCCTCTATCCGGTCCAGCCGGATGCCCGAGGCATACAGGGCTCCGATCAGGGCCCCGCCCGAGGTTCCGGCGATGATGTCCGGTTTAAGGTTGGAATGCTCCAACGCCTGCAGGACTCCGATATGGGTCATGCAGTAGCCCACTCCGCCGGCCAGGGCCAGGCCGATCTTTTTCTTATCAGTCATTAGAAATCACCTTATAATAATTTACTCTGGCCTTGATGACCAATTCATTGTACCATTGTGAATAATCGGTTGCCCTGCTGGTGAGTCCTTTTGCCACTTTAGATCTTTCGTTTTGTTTATTGATTACACGGTTTATTATGTTTGTTTTATATTATTGAATGTCTTTAGAAATAATTTAGAGTTGATATATAATTGTGTCTGATTTGCATATTGGCTGCCTCTAATTTCTTGTGTCGCATTCCTCATGGTTTCAATATTATTAAATGATTCTTCTTCAAGCGACTTAATTGCGCGCTCAAGACTTTCTTTGGTTGGATTTATTTGTTCTTTTTTATAAGCATTAAATAATATCCTTTCACGATACTTTGTGTCATGCATTTTAAATTCAATCGCATCTCCAACACCAAATAATATTTTTAATTGTTCTGATCCTAAAATTAAATAACCAAAAGAATGAGCCTTTTCACCATTTCTGAAGCATTTATCTTCGATAATAACCAAATAACCATTGGGCTTTAATTTACTTTTAATTTGATTTATATTTTCAATCCACATATCTGGGACAATTTCATGCAATACATTGCATAATAGAACACAATCAAAATAATTATCCGGAACATCCTTTAAATCTTGATAAATACCTTTTATATTTGGTATTTTTTTTATAAATTCCAGATCATTTGCTACTGGTTCATAAAGATATGCGTGATAATTTACTCTTATACTTACCTCACAATCTTCTTGGATCGTGTACCCCATTCTTCCTTTGCCAGCCCCATAGTCTAATATCTCTAAAATCGATTCTTGCGTTATAAATTGTTTAAATAATTTGAATTCCGGATCTGTTGTATCATTGCTAAAAACAACTTCAGGATCCCTAAAGCATTGCATCATAAAATTACCATATGCCCATTCTGAAGTTGAGTTAACAAAAGATCGCAATTCGTTTATATGTTCCTCTATACCCATTAGTTCGTTATAAGAATTACCGGGGGTTACCAGGGATGGCAATATAACCTCATTATCCTTCATCATTAATATCTCATCGCACTCGAGATGTGCAAGTATATTTATTGAATGTGTAGCAATCCACAACTGCCCGGACTCTTTAACAATGTCTTTTAAAGATGAAATCAATCTTATTTGGGCCTCTGGATGTAAATGTTTTTCAGGCTCATCAAGTATTATTATACTATCCCTTATATTTGTTTTCATACAATTATCTAAAAAGAAAAATAAAATCGCATAAGCAAACAGTGACTTTTGACCGGGCGATAAAAGGTTTATATTAAAAGGAACTCCATCAAAATGGAGAACACTACTTATCTCCCTTCCTACCTTGTGAGATTGATAACTAAATTCTTTGCCCAAAAATATTTCAACGTATCGTTTAATATTTGCAAATTGCCTAAATGATTCTTTCACCTCAATATTTTGTTTAATACTAATTGGATCTTCTTTATGCTTTAAATAAAGATTAAATTCATCATTAACTAGTTCTAAAGTAATTTCATTGATGTAATCAATGGTGCTTTGACTACTAAATACTGAAAATTCGTTTATATCATTTATATTAGATTTATCTTTATACTTATTTGCTAAAACTTTTTTAAATGTTATACCATTAGCTATGGCTTCTTTAATTAAAACCAAATCATCATTGCTAATAACTTTAATATATTTACTACCATGGGTTCTCAATTTTTCTAAATTTGGTTCAATATTTAGTCGAATCGATTCCCTCAATTGAAATTTCTGTGCTTCAGCAAATATCTGTGTTTCAATTTGATGCTTGGTATTAACTGCTGATCTGATTCTCTCATGCCAATCTGCGCTCTCAATATCTTTTGGTATATTTGTAATATAACCATTAAGAAATTCATCTGTCGTAATATTATGGATATAAGTATTAATAAAATTCAATAATCTTGTTTTCCCAGCGCCATTCTTACCTATTAACGCAACAGTTGAACCCAGTGGCTTTTTGGTTAAATTAATTTCTTTTAGATGCACTGCGTGTGCTTTACTGTTCGGTATAAATATTTTTGATATTCTCATTTTATTATTACATAATATAAGTTTTAAAGGAAAATCTTGTTTTCTGTCTTTTTACTTACAGCATTTCCGTTTGCTTTTTCATTGGTCTCAACCCCAAATGCATGTATGCTCTCTCTGTAGCCTCCCGGCCTCTGGGGGTCCTCATCAAAAAGCCCTCCTGGATCAGGTACGGCTCGTAGACCTCCTCCACCGTATCGGACTCCTCGCCCACCGCCACCGCCAGGGTGTTCAGGCCCACCGGCCCACCGTTGAACTTCTTGATGATGGCCTCCAGTATCCTTTTGTCCATCTCGTCCAGGCCCACCTCGTCCACCTCCAGCCGCAATAATGACCTCTGGGCGATGGCCGCGGTGACGTTGCCGTCGCCCTCCACCTGTGCGAAATCGCGCACCCGGCGCAGCAGGCGGTTGGCCACCCGGGGTGTTCCCCGGGAGCGCTGGGCGATCTCCCGGGCCCCGCCGGGATCGATGCTGACGCCCAGGATCCTGGCCGAGCGCATGATGATCTGCTCCAGATCGCCATGGGTGTAATAGTCCAGCCGGTTGATCATGCCGAAACGGGCCCGCATGGGGGCCGTTAAAAGCCCGGCCCGGGTGGTGGCCCCGATCAGGGTGAATTTGGGCAGATTAAGCCGCACCGAGCGGGCGCTGGGGCCCTTGTCGATCATGATGTCTATGCAGTAGTCCTCCATGGCCGGGTAGATGTATTCCTCCACCATCCGGTTGATGCGGTGGATCTCGTCGATGAACAGCACATCGTGTTCGCCCAGGTTGGTCAGTATCCCGGCCAGGTCGGCCGGGCGCTCCAGCACCGGTCCGGTGGTGGCCTTGATCTGGGCCCCCATCTCCTTGGCGATGATGTGGGCCAAAGTGGTCTTGCCCAGCCCCGGAGGCCCGCAGAACAGCATGTGGTCTATGGCCTCGCCCCGGCCCTGGGCGGCCTGGATGAAGACCTTGAGGTTGCCCTTGATCTTGTCCTGGCCCACGAACTCGTCGAAGCTTACCGGCCGGACCGAGGAATCGAACTCAAGATCGCCCTCCAGGACATCTGGTATGGTGATTTTATCTGTCATATCTGTATTTTAGAATTTAACTTTTTTACCACCAAGACACCAAGGCACAAATACCATTAACGATTTCCGATTAACTATTAACGAAAGTAGTGCCTTAGTGGTTACTGTCCCAATCTTTCCAGCAGAAGTTTGGCCTCAGCGCTGCCCAGCTGGGCCGCCTTCCGGGCATCGGCCAGGGCCGACTCCATGTCCCCCCTGATGGCATGCACCCCGGCCCGGTTCAGGTAGCCGTCGCTGAAGGTCGGGTCTATTTCTATCATTTTATTGAAATCAGATACGGCCTTGGCATAAATCTTTTGCTGCAGGTAGACCGCTCCCCGGTTGTTGTAAGCCTGAACGTCAGTTGGATCAAGTTTTATTGCCTTGCTGTAATCCGATTGAGCCAATTTCCAATTTCCCATTTTTTCATAAGTCAACGCCCGGTTGAAATAGGCCTTGCTGTTGTCCGGTTTCAGCAGCAGCGAGCGGTTGAAGTCATTCAAAGCCTTGGCGTATTCACCCAAATGATAGTAGGCGATGCCGCGATTGTAATATATCCTGTGATCCTTGGCCGATGCTTTAAGCGCCCGGTCATAATCAGGCACGGCCTTTTTATGGTCGTTCAGGCGGGCATAGGCGATGCCGCGGTTGACCAATGAGATGGCGTCGTTGGGATCTGCCTCCAGCGACCGGGTGAAGGCGGTCAGGGCCGTGGTGGCATCGCCCGATTCCAGGGCCGCCAGCCCCTGCTGGGCCGACTGGGCGGCCGACAGCTTCTGGGCGCTTTGCAGATATTTTATCTGGTCGGCAAATTTGGAATTATCCGAGCTGGCCCTTTCCAAGGCCTTGTTGAGCTTGGCTATCTCGGCCAGGGCTTTTTGGGAGGAGGTCTTCAGGGCTTCCAGCTCCCTGGTCTTGGCCTTGTCCTCCCTCAGCCGGGCGACCGCAGTTGATACGCTGTCGGGATCGGCCTGTATCTGCGCTTTCAGCCAGTAGGTCTGGCCGTTCCATCTCTGGTCCATGATCTTGGTCTGCACCGCCCCGGCGGTATAGACCGAGATGTCATCCGACACCACCATGCCGTTCTGGACCGTGGTCCCGCTGACCAGGTAGGTGCCGATCTCCTCCAGCAGAAGGCGTTTGACCTCGCTCAGGGCTATGGCCTGGCAGGTCAGCCGGCTGTCATAATCGCTGGCCTGGTAGGTGTATTCGCGGATGAAGGTTTTCTTTTCAGCCTGACCGTAGTTGGCAAACAGAAGAATTGTTATAAATATTATAATAAATTTCATTTGAAGATCAATTTACTTTGATTAATTTGATATTGGAATTTCTGCCGCCGCCGGATAGCCGGCAGATATAAACCCCGGCCGCAGCCCTTTTCCCGGCGTCATCACAGCCGTTCCAGTTTAGCTGGTAATTGCCGGGTGGCGTTTTGTCATTATACAATACTTTTACCAACTGGCCCAGCGAGTTATATATCGATATATTTGCATTGCACATTTTATCAACAGCAAATGTGACTTTGGCATTTTTTTTGAACGGGTTAGGACCGTTGATTTTTAATCCAAAAATAAAATTAACAGGTAAATCGGACGGCTTTCCGGCTATGCCTTGCGGAGATACCAAAAACCAGCCGGTGCTGTCAACGGCTTCGTTCCAGCCCGAATCTATCGCCTCGGCCTTAAAACGATAATTGGCCGAATCATCCGGCACCGTCCAATTTACCAGGGAATCCTTCGATATCATATCGAAGATATTCTGCCATTCACTCTGTCCTTCTCTCTGGCAATATACATTCAAAAAAGCCACATCATTTGAATGATTGAACTGCAATTGTATATTTTGGCCTTTATAATATGTCGAATCGGCAACAGGCGAAGTTATCTGCACCCAGGGGGCGATGGTATCCCGGCAATAGATGGCAGAATAAAATATATTGCTATTGGACCATAGAATGCAAGGGTTGCCCATCTGATCCAAAGCCAACTGGCTGATAGCACCAGTAGCAACTGGTTGACTGCCATCCCAATTTGAACCGTTGAACGAATTGACATAAACCAAACTATCAGCATGCCAACCTACCCAGATGATCCCATTTTTATCCGTTACGGATTGTACATTATAACCCGCTAATAATAATTCTTTATCGTTCCATAAACCACTTTCATTTACTCTGTAGAAAAGGTTACCATTTTTCACCCAAAATGCCCATACTTTACCAATACTATCTGCCGTTAAACTTAAAGAAGAATAATATTCGGTATAGCTTGTATCAATAGTTTGAAAATTAACAACCAAAATATTTTTCCTATCAAACCACGTTTCATCCTCCCAGCCAATCCACCATTTTCCGTTTTTATCACATGTTATTTTGGGGTTGCTTTTACCTTCCTCCCCGGAAACAATAGTTGTTCCGGACCCCCAGCCTTGGTTATATGATTTTGATTGGATAGAATGTTCAAAACTATAATAAAATTGCCAAACAAACACAGTGCTATCGAAAGAATTTGCCGATGCACCAACAACCGCCTTATCATCGAATATTAATTGGCTCCAAATAGTGTCAAAACGGCTACAGTCCATTCTGTTAGGCCCCAACAATGTATCTTTAGAAGGTATTACACCTGTAAACGCTGTAGTAACATGTGCATTTTTATTTATATTCGTAAATACGCTGAATTCTTCACCAACATGGTGACACAGCTTTCGTGTCATACCCCATCCAGAAGGTTTAAAACGTGCTGCAAATATAAAAGCAGTATCGCTGCTATAAACATGATCACTCCAAACTGCCCATAAGTTATTTGCTGTATTTACCAATTTACATTGCAGGGATATAGCTGTATCCGGGTTTATCTGGCTGAAATGCCGCCACTGGCCTTCCTGGCCCAATGCCACAACAGAAATAATGGCAAGCAATAGAGAAACCAATCCTGTTTTCTTAAACATGGGTTCCCCTTTAAAATAGATTATTACCCCTTCAGCGCTTCCCTTACAACCTGCTCCACCGGAGCCTTATCTCCCAATTTGCCCTTGGCCTTCTCTACCGCCCCTTTGGCCTCGGCATAATTCAGCCCCAGCGACATCAAAGCCTCTATGGCCGGATCGCTGATCCCTGTCCCCTGTCCCCTGATGGTCGGCAAACCCTCCACCACCGCCTCGGCGATCTTGCCTTTCAGTTCGACCAAAAGACGCTCGGCGGTCTTCTTGCCCACCCCGGAGATGGCCGTCAGCATGGTCATGTCCTGGTTGGCCACCGCCTGCTCCAAGTCCTCCGGAGCCATGTGCGACAGCACCGTCAGCGCCAGCTTGGGCCCGATGCCGGAGATGCCTATCAGGACCTTGAACACCTTGCGTTCCTTCTCGCTGGCAAAGCCGAACAACTGCAGGATGTCTTCCTTGACGTGCAGGTAGGTCAGCAGTTTGGCCTGGTTGCCGGCCTCGGGCAGCTTGTCGAAGGTGTTGAGCGAGATGTTTATCTGGTATCCCACCCCACCGGCCTCGATCACCGCCTCGGCCGGGTATTTTTGAACCAGCGTCCCCTTGATGTGATGATACAACGTTTCAAACCTTTCGAACAATTTCCAACATTTCAAACCTTGTTAGACACCCTTGATCTGCCTTAATGTCCTTCTCTGCAGATGGCATATCGCCACCGCCAGGGCATCGGCCGCATCCTCCGGCGGAGTGGCCCGCAGTCCCAGCATGGCCCGGATCATGAAGCCCACCTGTCCCTTGCCGGCCCGTCCCTGGCCCACCACGGACTTCTTCACCTCCAGCGGCGAGTACTCGAACAGCTGGCACCCGGCCTGCTGCACCGCCAAAAGGCAGACCCCCCGGGCGTGGCCCATCACCAGCGCGCTGTGGACGTTCTTGCCGTAAAAGGTGGCCTCCACCGCCACCTCGTCGGGCTGATACTGTTCCAGGACCCCCTGAAGCCCGGCGTAGATCACCCCCAGCCGGACGGAAAGAGAAACCCCCGGCCGTGCCTTGAGGCATCCGAGGGCTACCACTTTGCGATTTCGGCCGTCGCTTTCCAATACTCCGTATCCGGTGGTCTGGCTTCCGGGATCTATTCCTAATATTATCATGCTCTCACCACTAAGACACCAAGGCACAGAAATAATCAACGTTCAAAAGCCTTGAAGTTTGGTGTCTTCGTGCCTTTGTGGTTCATCTGTTACTTGTCCAGTTTGGCCAGGATCTCGGGAGAGATGTCGAAGTTGGCATAGACCTTCTGGGTGTCGTCGAAGTCCTCCAGCATGTCCATCAGCTTCAGCATGCTCTCGGCGGTCCGCTCGTCCAGTTGGACGGTGTTCTGCGGGATCTTGTTCATCTCGGCCGAAGTTACCGGGATGCCCTTGGCCTCGACGGCCGACCTCACCGCTTCCAGATTGGACGGCGCGGTGTAAACCTCGAAGACGCCCTCCTCGGCCTTGACATCATCGGCCCCGGCCTCCAGCGCCACGTCCATCAGGGTATCCTCGTCGGTCTTGGATGAGTCTATGGTGATGACCCCCTTGGCCTCGAACATCCAGGCCACGCAGCCCTGGGCCCCCATGTTTCCGCCGTATTTGGAGAACAGGTGCCGCAGTTCGGAGGCGGTGCGGTTCTTGTTGTCGGTCACGCAGTCTATCAGCAGGGCCACCCCGCCCGGTCCGTAGCCTTCGTAGGTGATCTCCTCGTAGGTAACGCCCTCCAGCTCGCCGGTGCCCTTTTTGATGGCCCGCTCGATGTTGTCGGCCGGCATATTGCTGGCCTTGGCGATGGCAATGGCCGTGCGAAGACGGGGGTTGCCGTCGGGGTCGCCCCCGCCCTGCCTGGCGGCGATGGAGATCTCCTTTATCACCCGGGTGAAGACCCGGCCCCTGGCGGCATCGATCCCGGCCTTTTTCCTTTTAATGGTGGCCCATTTTGAATGACCTGACATGCTGAACCTCCTTGGCAAACGGCCATGTCCCATTGAAACATGGCGTATATTTGGGTTGAAAGATTAACAGTTAAAACCTTAATATATATGATTTTACCGTAAAAGGCCCGGGCTTGTCAAGGAATAAGAAATCTTAGGCCTATGAACGGTGATCTTCCATCAAAACGGATAGCGGTTCGCTTAAAAGGTCGGCGGTTCTTATTGCCGGCGGCTGTCCGCCCTCTTTGAATTTGGCCGACAGCAGGCCGAAGGAGACCCTCTCGATCCCGGCCGCCTTCAGCCCCGCCCGGTAGATCTGATAGGTCCGCTGAAAGGTCCCGTAGTCCCGGGGGCCGGATTTCTGATAGGCCTCCTGCAGGGCATATTCCGCCGCTTCCTTCTCATCGCTGTGCCTGAGGATGAGATTCCGGAAATCATTTTCCGGCAGATATTTTCCCAGCCATAACAGAATGTCCTTATCCTCGTTGTAGCCCAGGTGCAAAGTGGTCTGGCAGATCCCGCCGTATTCCAGGTGTTCCTTGGCTCCGGCCAGAATATCTTCGACCAACTCCCGCCCGCTGATCCCGCCCTCCCGGTTCCAGGCCTTGACCAGCCCCGGGGCTGAAGGAGGATTGGAGACTATCCGGTCGAATTTATCCTTGCCCGTCGGTTGGTACAGGTCCCCGCAAACGAACTCCACGTTTCCGATGCCGTTAAGCAGGGCATTGAATTTCGCCAGATCTATAGCCCGGGGGTTGATATCCACCCCGGTCACTTTTTCGGCTGATTTTGACAATATCAGCGACTGCAGGCCGGAGCCGCAGCCCAGGTCCAGCGCGGTTTTGCAGGAAGTCCGGACCAGCCACCGGGCCATGATATAGGAGGTCTTGTCCAGCCGCCACACCAGATTGTCGGACGAAAGGTATTCATTCTTGGCATGACCATCGATATTAAGGAAGACCTTGTCGGTGGCGATCAGAAGGTCCTCGAACGGCAGCAGGGTGAAATTGGCGTGGATATCCTCCTGATCCGTTGTGCAGAGACCGAGATTGCACAGCAATCCCAGATCGGCAGTTCCCAAGGCTTGTTCGATAATATCCTTTTTGCCCGGCAGGCCTAAAACCAAAAAGCTTATGATATGACTTAAGGGAGCTGGATTATCCGCCAGCCTTTCGACAAACAACGGGAGATATTTGTATTCCAGCGGATAAAGGGCGAAAATATTATCCAGGCCCAAAGCTTCTTTGACCTCCCCCACAGAAAACCCCAGACCTTTTAATTTTTGCCCCAGTTGTTCAACCCGGACCGGATCGATGTTTTCGTATGATAAGGGTTTTTCAAGGTTCATGGATATACCCCTGATTGGTTTTATTGATCGAAATCATAATAGGGTTTATTCGGCGAGTTCGTTCCCCTTATGCTTCAGCGTCTTGAATGAGAGTATGTGCCAGGTTACCCCGGCTGCTATCAGAAACAGGATGGCTCTCACTGCCATCAGCTTGATAACAAACCAGACCGAAAATGTTATGGTGATCCACAAAGCCGAGACCGACAGTATTTTTAGTTTGAGCGGGATGCCCCGGCGGTCCCGGTAGTTTTTTATATAGCTCCCAAACCACCGGTTGGACATCAGCCAGTCATGGAATCTCTGTGAGCTTCTGGCATAACATACCGCCGCCAATAAAAGGAACGGCGTGGTGGGCAGTAAAGGCAGGAATATGCCGATGACGCCCAGCAGGACAAAAAGAGTGCCCAGAATCACCAATATTATGCGAAGGGACTTGTTTTTAATCTTCGTCATTTTTAAAATAACCCTTGGCTATCGTATCCTCGATCAGAACTTTGGCGTGATCCCACAGTGTTTTTGAGCCTTCGCCGATCCGGCTGTTTATTTCCATCACTTTTACCGCCGGCACATTATGTTCCTTCCAGGAATGACCCCGAGAACGACAATTTTGGATCACCGGACCCAAGCGATCCAATGCCATAGCGAATTTTGCCTCCGATGTGTCCTGCCTCTCGTATTCTTCCCATAACGAGATCATTTCATCCCGTTGCTCAGGCGGCAGCAGACCGAATATCCTTTCGGCAGCTGCTTTTTCGTTTTGGTATTTATTTTCCTTCAAATTTTCATCATATATAAAAGTGTCCCCGGCGTCTATCTCCACGATATCATGTATCAAACCGATTTTCAGGACCTTGAGGATATCTATATTCGGATCATTGGCATGTTCCTTTAGGATCAAGGCCATCATGGCAAAGTGCCAGGAATGCTCGGCGTCATTTTCATAACGGGAGTTGTCCAGTATTTTCGTCCGGCGAAAAACGGATTTGAGCTTGTCGATCTCTATTATGAATTCTATCTGCTGTTGCAATTTGTTGTCTGCCATTTTACTCCTATAAATTTTAACAAACGACCCAGGCTTTCGCCTGGGTCATCAATTTATTCACCGAACTTTTTGGGCCGAACCGTCTGCCCCTTGGGCCCATCCTCCACCACATATCCCAAGTTAGATATCTCATTTCTCAACCGGTCGGATTCGGCCCAGTTCTTGGCCGCCCGGGCTTCCTGGCGGTTCTGCATCATATCCTCAACCTCTTTGGGAATGACATATCCCCCGGCGGATTCGGTTAATTTCAGCCCCAGAACCCGGTCAAAATCCCTGATTAGATCTATCTTCTGCCCCGGGATCAGATTATTGTCTTTCAGTATATCCCAAAGAATGGCCAGCACCTGCGGCATATTCAGGTCGTCATTTATGGCAGATAGGAATTTATCCTTATATCCGCTTATCTCCGATCCTCCAAATTTCTTATCCTCTCCATTCCCAATAGGGGTGGGGTCAAGCCTCTTCACCTCTGCTCTCAGATTCTCCAGGGCCCGCTGGGCCGCAGTCAGCGACTCGTAGGTGAAGCTCAACTGTGAACGGTAGTGTCCGGTAAAACAGAAATAACGGTAGGCCAGCGGGTCATATCCCTTGCCCATCAGGGTCTGGAGGGTAAGGAATTCCCCGGAGGACTTGGCCATCTTCTCCTGCCCCAGTTGCAGAAAGTACCCGTGCAGCCAGTAATTGGCCAAGTTGGTGCCGTGGCAGGCCTGGGTCTGGGCGATCTCGTTGGTGTGATGCACCGCAATGGCATCCTCCCCGCCGCAGTGGATGTCGAACAGCGGACCCAGGTATTTGGCGGCCATGGCCGAGCACTCTATATGCCAGCCGGGGAACCCCTTGCCCCATGGGCTGTCCCACTCCATCTGCCTCTTGGTCCCTTCGGGGCTGAACTTCCAGAGGGCGAAGTCGGTGGGATGCTTCTTCTCGCCCATCTCTATCCGGGCTCCGGCCAACAGGTCCTGCACCACTATCTTGGTAAGCACCCCGTATTTTTTCAGCTTGGCGGTATCGAAATAGATGCCATCCGATGTCCGGTAGGTGTAGCCCTTCTGCTCTATGCACCGGATGGTCTCGATCTGCTCCTTTATATGGTCGGTGGCCTTGCACCAGATATGCGGCTCCTGGATGTTCAGGTTCCCGAGGTCGCTCTTAAAGGCTTCGGTGTACTCACCGGCGATCTCCCAGGCGGTCTTGCCGGTGCGGCGGGAGCCCTTCTCCATCTTGTCCTCGCCGGAATCGGCGTCGGATTCCAGATGCCCCACGTCGGTGATGTTCATGACATGGTTGACCTTCAATCCGTTGTATTCCAAGACCCGGCGCAAAATGTCCTCAAAGACGTAGGTGCGCAGGTTCCCGATATGGGCGTGATCGTAGACCGTCGGACCGCAGGTATACATGCCCGCCTGGCCGGGATTTAAGGGGACGAACTCCTCCTTGGAGCGGCTCAATGTGTTGTAAAGTTTGATGATCATCAATTCCTCCTTGATTGGGATAATTATAGTTTCAAGCCTTGCCCTTTGTCAACCCTAAAGATTAGGGGCGCGGCACACAGATTACACAGATCATTACAGATTGCCACAGATTTATAATTTAAACCAATTTAAATAGGTGTGAATCCGACCCCACCTGTGAAATCCGTGTGCCATTCACCATTATCCAAGTTGGCATTATGAAAATTCTTCCATAACGCTTTGATCATTTGCTATTGTAAGAAGAGTAAGTAACAAATCTGTACAAATCGAAACCAATCCGTGAAATCTGTGTGCCATTCCGTCCTGTCCGATTTTTTCCGATTTTCATTGACTTGCCCTATCAAATGTGATAATTTTTATGGTCAGTGTTCAATCTTACCTTTTGCCACAAAGCTATGCACTGGGTTTATCGAAGTGACCCCAAGGCACAACGGGTTGTATATGCTTAATTACTTTTACATAAAAAGTATTGATAAACTCCGCGTGAATCCGTGTCCCATTAAAAACTGCAATTAATTCTAACCCCAAGAAAAGGAGGCTTGCCATGCCGGATGCCAGCGATAAAGTAAGGAATTTCATGGAAAAGATGTTCCGGATAGTCCCGGGATACGGCGGCTATGCCGAAAAGGAATCGCGCCGCAATACCGATAAGATCCTGCGCCTGCACCTGGCCGGGCAGCTGGACGAGGTCAAGACCGCCTTCGACCGATTTATGTCCGACATGACCAAACAAAAGGGGCATCTGGAGCTGATGTCGGACGCCTCATCCGTCACCAAACTGCTGGAGAAGGTGAGCGACCGGCTTAAATACGCCGAGTACGGTTACTCCGGTTTCTTCGACAGCCCCAAGGTGCTGGGGCCGCAGTTGGACGCCCTCTATCAGTTCGACATGGACCTGTCCCAGCACATCATGGACCTGAAGAGCAAGATGACCCAGATAAAACCGGATCCCTCGATCCTGAAAGCCTTGCTGGAGGACCTGCGTAAATTCGACGATAGATTGAATGCCCGGCATGAAGCGATCAATAAACCTGTTTAATCGGTTAAAACGTTTAAACAGTTTGAACTTGTTAAACCTTTTCAACTTTAGGAGCAAATATGGCCAAGATAATGGAAGTCATAGAATATTTTGACAATACCGGCAATCAACTGGTGCACCGGGTTCCCGAGGACGGCTCGGGCGAGACCAAGATCGGCTCCCAGCTGGTGGTCCGGGAAAGCCAACAGGCCGTGTTCTTCCGGGATGGCAAGGCCATGGATGTCTTCGGTGCCGGCCGCCATACATTGACCACCATGAACCTGCCGATCCTGACCGGGATGCTCAAGGGGGTATTCGACGGCAAGAGCCCCTTCCGGGTGGAGGTCTATTTCGTCAACTCCAAGGTATTCACCGACCTGAAATGGGGCACCTCGGAGCCCATCCCCTTCCGCGACTCCGAACTGCAGATGATCCGCCTGCGATCCTTCGGCATCTACTCCACCAGGGTCAAGGATCCCCAGCTGTTCGTCAACAAGATGGTGGGCACCCAGGGGTTGTATACCACCGAGCAGATCGACGGCTTCTTGAAGAACGTGATCGTGTCCCGGCTGGCCGATTACCTGGGCGAGAACTACCAGACCATCCTGGATGTGGCCCAGCATTACGATGAGCTGGGCACCGGCCTGAAAGCCAGACTGCAGGAGGATTTCGGCAAGTACGGCCTGGAGATGGTGGACCTGTACATCAGCGCCATCACCCCCCCGCCGGAGGTTCAGGCCCGAATGGACGAGCGGGCCGGGATGGCCGCGGTGGGCGATCTGAACCAGTATATGAAGTTCAAGGCGGCCAATGCCATGGGCGACGCCGCCAAACAGGAGGGCGGTGCGGCCGGAGCCGGCGTGGGCATGGGCGCCGGGATAGGGATGGGCATGATGATGCCCGGCATGCTGCAGCAGGCCATGGCCAGCGGGCCGATGGCCGCCTGCCCCAAGTGCGGCACCCAGAACCAGACCACCGCCAAGTTCTGCTCCAACTGCGGCGGCCCGATGGTGGTGGCCCCGGCCACCACCCCCTGCCCCAAGTGCGGCAAACCGGTGGCGTCTGGCAGTAAGTTCTGCAACGACTGCGGAGCTAAGCTGGGGTAATATCAAACCGCAAAGACGCTAAGACGCAAAGGCTTATTTTCTTTAAACTTTGAACTTTCTACTTAAAACTGTCGTAGTCATTGCGAGAATGGCAACGAAGATTAACTGGTGAAGCAATCTACCCGTGTCATTCCTGTGCAGACAGGAATCCAGGATTACTTTGAACCACAAAGAGCACAAAGCACACAAAGATTTTTTTCGGCTTTCAATTCTTGCCTGGCCCGCATCTCCCCTATTAAGGGAAGAAACAGTGGGGTGTCGACAGAACCGTTTTTGGTTTTAGGCTTAACATAATTGCCTAACGTGCCATTCCGGAGAAGTCGGGAATCCAGTTTTTGAAACACCAAGAGCACAAAGGTTTTTATTCTTTTTACTTTATACTTTCAGCTTTAAACTTATGAAGTGCAACCCCACTGAAAAGGATTTTCTGGCCCTGATCGGGCCCAAAGCCGAGTTGTGGAGTGAAATACGCACCTATCTTGCCTCGCATTATGACCATATGCCGGAATTGAGTGTTGGCAAGAAAGAATACGACTGGACCATCCGCTACCGCAAGACCGGCAAGACACTGGTTACGCTGATGCCCGAACAAGGCGGATTCTGCGTTCTTGTTGTTCTGGGCAAGGAAGAGATTGAAAAAGCCGGACAGGCTAAGCTCAATAAATATGTGCAGGATGTTTTCGAGAGCGCCAAGCAGTACCATGACGGCCGATGGCTTTGGATAAGGCCGAAGGCCAAGCGCGACCTGAATTCTATTATAACGTTGTTGCGGATTAAGAAAGGGCCGGTCGTCGAATAACCAAGTGAGTGCCGTGTTTGAGTTTTGAAGGATAGTGTCATAAACAAACCCACATCAACCAATCTATCAGCTATATAATAAAGGAGATCCCTCATGTTTTTCATATTCACACTGATCATCGCCGCCGCAGCCGGATACATGTGGTTCTCGGCCAACAAGAAGTCCCAGCAGTTCAACGAAGCCTTCGCCAAGAACAAGGCCATCTCCGGCATCGTGGCCGTTTTCTTTTTGATAGTCGCCGTCTTCCAGATGCTGACCGTCATCCCGGCCGGGTACGTAGGCATAGTGGACTTCTTCGGCAACGTCTCCGCTAAAACCCTCAAATCGGGGATAAATTTGCGCAACCCTCTGGCCCGGATCGTTAAATTCTCCATTAAAACACAGGAAATGTCCGAGGATATGCACGTGCCGTCCAAAGAGGGGCTTACCGTTCAGCTGGATGCCACCGTGCTGTTCCACCTTGATCCCGACAAGGCCGCCGAGGTTTATAAAACGGTCGGGCCGGATTACGTCAATATCATCCTGGTGCCGCAATTCCGCTCGGTCTGCCGGGGCGTTACCGCTCTGTACGAGGCCAAGGCGCTTTATACCTCCCAGCGAGAGGAACTGGCCCGGCTGATTCAAGTGGACCTGGAAAAGATGGTGGCCGCCCGGGGCATTGTGATCGAGACCACTCCCCTGCGACGGGTAACCCTCCCCAACAAAGTGACCGACGCCGTCGAGGAGAAGCTCAAAGCCGAACAGGAAAGCCAGCGGATGGAGTTCATTCTGACCAAGGAAAAGCAAGAGGCCGAACGAAAACGTATCGAGGCCAAGGGCATCTCCGACTTCCAGAACATCGTGGCCCAGGGCATCAGCGAGCCGCTGTTAAGATGGAAAGGCATCGAAGCCACCGAAAAACTGGCCCAGTCGCCCAACACCAAGGTGATCATCGTGGGCGCCGGCAAGGACGGCCTGCCCATAATCTTGGATACCAAATAGGTTCGTTGGCTGTCACCCCGAGATGGCATTTGACCAATCAGTTTGAATGGGTGCCGGCATGATTACGATCCAATATATACACTTATGTCCTGATAATCCGAGCATTAATATCAACCGGAGAACATCGTGATCAAAACACTGGGACTGCTGGCCGGCTTCCTGACCACCCTCAGCTTTCTGCCCCAGGTCATAAAAAGCCTGAAGACCAAACACATGGATGATTTCAATATCTGGTTCTTGGTATTGATGATTGTGGGCCTTTCCCTGTGGACGGTCTACGGGTTCATGATCAGGCAGCTGCCCATCATCATCGCCAATCTGGCCACCATATCATTGAACCTGATGCTGCTGGGGCTCAAGATCAAATATCAAAAACAGAAATAAGGACATCAAGCCGAACAACATGCACAAGATCACCCTTTTCTCCTGCCTGGCCGCCATCACCATACTGACGGCGGGGCTTGACAACGCCGGTCCTAAAGCATCTTATCTTGAAACCGACCAAGGTGAATACTACCGCTACCAGATCGTTAAGCTGAACCTGAAGCCGGATTCCCTGCTTAAGATAAATCCCGATTCCGCCTCGTTGCAGGCATCCTTCCGCCACGGCGACAGCCTGATATCCGGTGTCGGCAGTTGCCAGGGGATAAGCCTTAAATATGACAGAACCGACAGCAGCTGGCGCGGCACCTGGGCCATGCCCTGGAACCCGCCGCTAGGCGTTTACCAAGCTGTTTTAAATGTTTATTCTGACAAAATCATAAAGGACTCTGCTACTTTGCTGCTTTCCGACTCTGTTACTTTTATTGTCAGATCCCGCCCCCCCCGTTCCATCCCCGAAGGCTTCTGCGCCATGACCATCGAGAGCGCCGGGAATATGCTCAACGCCAAGCTTCCCTCTCCGTTTAAAGCCCAGAAGCATTGGACCAATTTTACCGATTGGGCCAAATATCTGGGGGCCGATGCCGTCTGGTATTCAGTAGGCTGGACCATCGAGGGATATCCCGGGATCAACGATAAAAATCCCTGGGTCAGGGAGAATTTCAAGGTGTTCCCCAAACTGGCCGAGGAGTGCCACAAACAGGGCCTCAAATTCGGCGGATACGTGGGCAGCTACCTTTTATGGGGCCCCACTTTGCGGAAATTGAAGTATGACTATTCGCTGGAGGCCAAGAACGGCCGGGTATTCCCCAACCACCATGTCAGCCTGGACGACGCCAAGCGCCGGGCCGATATCGTGAAGATCTTGAAGCTGCTGCAGGACGATCCCAATGTGGACTTCATCGGGCTGGACTACATCCGGCCGGGCGCCGGCGGGTTCGAGACGGTGGACGAATTCGTGGAACAGATGAACATCGAAAAACCGGCCGGCTGGGACAGATGGGGCAAAAAGGACCGGATGCTGTGGGTGGCCCGGCAGGTAAAACCCATGTCCGACAAGCCCATCCGGGCCCGCTGGCAGTGGTGGCAGGCCCACCGTTCGGCCAGCGCGGTGGAAAAGCTGATCGCCGAGGCCGGGGTCAGCAAGCCGGTATGGGGCTTCACCCTGGGCTGGGACAAAGGACACGAACACGGCCAGGACCCGCCGATGATGAATGATGCCGGCCTTGACCTGGACGCCATGATGATCTATGAATCCAACGCCCAGCAGTGTTTCGAGATGACCAATGTTTGGTCAAAATATCTCAAAGGCGATGAGGTCCAGATGATGGCCGGCCAGCAGATAGACTGGGTATTATTGCAGAAAAGCACCATACCACCCGCCCCCGAGGAATTCTACTGGCGTTTGACCGATGCCATCAAGGGCACCTCCGATGGCGGGCGGGTCAAGGGGTTGTTCTGGCATGACATGTTCAGGGGGATCCGGGGCCGCAAAGGCCCGCACACCAGCCAGGAATGGCTGATAGTGGGAGCCGCGGCCTTCTCGAAGGTCAGACAGGAGCTGGGAACATTGCCCCTGGATTCAAGGATGATCTCCCAAGCCGGGAAAACCGGGCTTCATATAAAGTTCAACCGGCCTTTGGAAAAGGTTATCATAGAGCCGTTGACCAATGCCTCGCCCGGCAAAACCACCACTTTTGAGCTTGGCGAGGGCCTGACCGACACCACCATTATCCTGGGGAAATCCCCGGCCAGCGGTTTGGCGGCCTACCGCCTGACATGGGGAAGCGGTGACCACCGTGACCAGTTGGTGGTCTTTGGATATTACCCCCGCCCCTATGCCGATAACCCTTTCCGCCCGCTCCAGTCGTTCAGGGCCGGCGGCGACCTGTTGGTCGCTTTGCAGCCCGGCAGGAAAAACCTGGCCAGATCTGTCACCGCCGCCAAGCTGGCCCGGGAGAAGGGCCTGGTGGTCAATAAAACGATGGTGGACAGTCTCTATCCGTCCTTGGGGTATAAATACTCCAAACTGTTGATAATCGCCGGGGATAGCCTGTCGCCGTCGGAAAGAACGGTTTTGGATAGCCTCCTCTCCCGGTTTCCCGGATTGGCGGTTGCCGCCTGGGGAGAAGGGGACAGTCTGTCTATTCTGCCGGGGGCGAATATGATCCGGCTCAAAGGCGATATCATCGCCCATCCAGCCTATCTGGGTTTTATCAACAGCCCCGCCCAGGCTCCCATACGAAATGGCTCCAGTGGGGTGAAATTATCGTTATATCTTGACAAATAAGCTTTTATGAATTATCATTAAATGTTAAAACATGTTAAACTATAATGATATGTCAATTGTCTAAATCGATGATAGGCAGAACAATTAAAATTGTCGTTTTTTGTTTCCTATCTCTGCCCTTCCCGGCTATGGCCTCAAAATACGCCGGGGAATTTCTGAATGTAGGGCTGGGATCGGCCGCCATGGGTATGGGCGGAGCTTATGTATCTATTGCCAATGATGCTTTTGCCGGCTACTGGAACCCGGCCGGAACCTCTTCGGCCAGTCATCAGATAATCTTCTCCCATTCCAATAATTTCGGTTCGCTGGTGGCCCACGATGCGCTGGGATACTCCCGCCCCATGGGACAATATGCCCTGGGGCTGGTATATATCCGGTTATCTGTCAAGGACATACCCTACACCAACCAGGCCCTGATCGACCTGAACAACAACGGCATAATGGATTCCGGAGAGAGGCTGGATTACTCACAGATCATTTATAATGACGAGGCAGAATCGGCCTTATTGTTGAATTATAGCCGTAAATGTGATCCGGTTACCAGCTGGGGCCTTAATCTGAAATTTGTCAATAAATCAGTGGGGACCAGCTCGGCCTGGGGATTGGGTCTCGATGCCGGATTGATGACCGTCTGGAAAGAAAAGATAAAATTGGGCATAAATCTGCAGGATATAACCACCACGTATCTGGCTTGGGATAACGGCACCAAGGAAGCGATCTCTCCCGCGGTAAAGCTGGGAGCGTCCTACCACCCCTCCATCGCCGGGGATAAACCGCTGGCCCTGGCCCTGGGCGGTGATTTCAGGTTTGAGGGACGGCAATCCGCCGCCAATTACCACCTGGGCAGCATAAGCCTGGATCTTCATCTGGGCCTGGAATACTGGCTGAAGAAAAGGATAGCTTTAAGATTGGGCGGAGATCAGGGCCGGTTTACCGCCGGTGCCGGACTGAAACTGGGACGATTCAATTTCGATTACGCCTATATGGCCCATAAATACCTGGAAAGCTCCACCCGACTCTCCGGTGCGTTCACATTTTGATAATTTGGATTTGAGTCCGCCTGATGATCATTCAACGCGAAATACGACGCAAGGCGTTCCACATAATGGCCGGCTTGGCCCTTCCGGCACTGTACTATGTCTTCATGCTGATCCACCAGACCACCCTGGCCAAATGGATAGTCGCCGCCGTCGCCCTGGCCATTCTGGTGGTGGACATCATCCGTCTGAAACACCTGTTTATCAAAATAATTTTTCTGGATATCTTCGGCCCTCTGTTGAGAAAGCACGAGATCTCGGCCCTCACCGGAGCCACTTACCTGATGCTTTCATCCTTGGCCTGTTTCGCGCTTTTCAGGGACTCCATCGCCATACTGGCCATCTCCTACCTGATAGTCGGAGACTCTCTGGCGGCTTTGGTGGGCCGGAGCGTAGGCCGGGTCAAATTCTTTGAGAAATCGTTCGAGGGGGCCGGGGCCGGTCTGGCGGGATGTCTGGCCATCGGACTGATCATAATGAACCTGCCGGGGACCGATATCGGCTTCTGGGAAATGGCCGCCGGGGCGGCCACCGCTGCGATAGTTGAAATGCTGCCCATCCCGTTGGATGACAATATAAGGATACCTCTGGCCGCGGGGGCGGTAATGCACCTGTTCTTCCAATAAACATATTTTTATTACCAATAACCATTTAAATCTAAACCTAACGAAGGAGCCCACTATGGCCTTTAAGAGAACCTTTGCGCTTATTATGGTCCTGACCTTGACCGTTGCAGGCACCCTGGTCGCCAAGGACAAAGTCACCAAAGAAGACCCCGAGATGTTGCTATCGCAGATGGCCCAGCTGAGCCTGAAATACCAGGACTATCCCCAGGCCGTCTCCGCATATAATAAGCTTCTGGAGAGCTACCCCCAGTCAAAAATGGCCAAGGATTATACCTATTATCTGGCCCTGGCCTATGAGCGGTCCAATAATTTCCAGATCTCCGCCGAAAACTACCAGAAAGTGGTCACCGATTATAAAAATGTCAAATCCGCCATACCCGGCATCGACAGCCTATCCCTGGAAGGGGTCGGACGGTGTTTCAATAAGAATTTCAAGGAGTATGCCGCCATCATCAACGGACAGCCCATGACCAAGCTGGAGCTGGATGCCGAGCTGGAGAAGGTTCCCTCCCACTACCGGACCCAGTTCGAGGGCGACGCCGGCCGTAAAAAGTTTCTGGATCAGATCATCGAACGCCAGTTGCTTTACGCCGAGGCCCAGAAACAGGGTATCATCAATAACCCGGAGATCTTTCAGCGCATCAAGGATACCGAGCAGAATCTGCTGATCAGGGGCTTGTACGATCAGGAGGTCATCCAAAAGGCCCAGCCCTCCGAGAAGGAAGTAAGGGATTACTACAAAAAGAATATCAAGGAGTACCAGACCCCGGAGCAGGTAAGGGCCAGCCAGATCGTGGTTGACAACTATGCCCAGGCCCAGAAGATATACCAGGAATTGAAATCAAAAAAAGGTCAGCCCTTTGACACCTTGGTGGCCAAATACTCCATCGCCCCCAATGCCCGGAGCAACGGCAGCCTGGGATTGATCAACAAGGATCAGAAGCCATCGCCGGAGCCGGTTCTGTTCAAGACTGCCAAAGGCAAATATTCCAAGGTGATACCCACCGAGCCCCGCTTTGCTGTGGTCAAATTGGTGAAGCAGGAAGGCAAAAAACTGCATCTGAACTGGATCGTGGCCGGGACCGAGGATGAGGCCAAAAAGATAATCGCCGAGCTCAAGGCAGCGCCCGATTCATTCGGGGCCATAGCCGCCAAGAGGTCCCTGGATGCCAGTAAGGACCAGGGCGGCGATCTGGGCCTGGTGACCAAGGACCAAGTGGCCCCAGAGGTTTTCAAAGCCGCCTCCGGCCTGAAAGCCGGCAAATTCACCACCAAACCGGTCAAGCATTTTGCCCAATACGCCATTTATCGCATCGATGACCAGATCAAGGCCGGGGTCAGGGATTTTAAGCAGGTCCAGGCCCAGATAAGCGGCCAGCTTCAGAAAGAGCGCCAGCAGGCGCTTTATGACGGGCTGCTGAATAGGCTGAAGGAAGAGGCCAAGATAGAATATCTAATCGAAGCTCCGGAGCCGGCCAATATGGAAGAAAAACCCGTTGAAAAACCGGAGCCCAAGGGAAAACTCCAAAAGAAGGCCAAACCCAGAAAGTAACTAAAAGACTTTCCAATATAAATAAGAGGCTGGGAATATATCCAGCCTCTTATTTATTGACTTTGGTAAAAGGATTAGGCTATAATAAACATAAGCGTTTTAGCAATTAATGTATAATTATGCCTGAATTAAGAAAAGATCCTATCATCGGCCGTTGGGTCATCATCTCCACTGAAAGAGGCAAACGGCCGGTTGATTATGAAGTGGTGCCGGAGCCAGCCAAGAAAGGCGGGTGCCCTTTTTGCTTCGGCAATGAGGCCCTCACCCCTCCGGAGATAATGGCCGTACGCCCCCCGGGCTCCCCGGCCAACGGGCCGGGCTGGCAACTGCGGGTAGTGCCCAACAAGTTTCCGGCCCTCAGGGTTGAAGGCCAGTTGGATAAATCCGGCGAAGGCCTTTACGACAAAATGACCGGCATTGGGGCCCACGAGATTTTTATCGAAAGCCCGGTGCACGACCTTCATCTGGCCGATATGGAGACGGAGCACATAGCGGAGCTGCTGCAGGCCTTTGTGGCCAGAATGCAGGATTTGAAGCGCGACATCCGGCTCAAATACCTGATGGTCTTCAAAAACCAGGGGTTCCGGGCCGGGGCCACCATGGAGCACAGCCATTCCCAGCTTATCGCCACGCCCATCGTCCCCAAGACCATCAAGGAGGAACTGGAAGGCTCCCTGGAATATTATAAATACAAAGAACGCTGCGTTTTCTGCGACATCATCAAGCAGGAAATAGAAGATGCCCGCCGACTGGTCATGGAGAATGACAGATTCATCAGCATCGTACCCTATGCCGCCCGGTTTCCCTTCGAGACATGGATACTGCCCAAGAAGCATCTGTCCAGCTTTGAGGACAGCGCAGTTCCTGATCTGAAGATGCTGGCCGAGATCCTAAAAGGGACCCTGCTGCGCATGAATCGCTCGGTCAACACCCCGCCCTATAATCTGGTCCTTCACACCGCCCCCTGCGATCGGCCTAATATCGACCACTACCACTGGCATATAGAGATCATGCCCCGCTTGACCCGGGTGGCTGGATTTGAAAGGGGCACCGGATTTTATATCAATCCCACCCCTCCGGAGGAGGCGGCTGCATTTTTAAGGGAGGTCGTGATAAGTTGACCGAACGGCCGTTGAATATAATAACCATCTCTTCCGAGATGGTCCCATTCGCCAAAACCGGAGGACTGGCAGATGTCGCCGGCTCCCTGGCTCAGATGTACCAACAAGCGGGGCACCGGTCCATAGCCATCGTGCCGTATTACCAGGCTATCGATAAAAATATTCTGCACACTGAATCGACCGGCATCGAATTCGAGGTCCCGATTGGCCACAGCACCGAGAATATAACAGTTTTTAGTTCCCGGGATGTTCCCGGGGTCACCACCTACCTCATCGATCACCCCTATTTCAACAGCCGGGCCGGCCTGTACGGGACAGCCCAGGGCGATCACCAGGACAACGCCCAGAGGTTCATCCTGTTTGCCCGGGCCTCGCTGCAGTTGATCATCCGGCTGGGCGTGAACCCCGATATAATCCAGTGCCACGATTGGCAGAGCGGCCTGATCCCGGTGTATCTGAAGAACTTTTATTACAACAACCCCGTTTTCAAGGACACCAAAACGGTCTTTACCATCCATAACCTGGCCTTTCAGGGGCTATTCCCGCCCGAAACCATGCTGGCAGCCGGACTGCCCTGGGCCCTCTTTAACATTGACGGCCTGGAATTCTACGGCAAGATGAATTTTCTAAAAGGCGGTCTGTCCTTTTCCGACCACATCACCACGGTCAGCCCCAATTATGCCCGGGAGATACTGACCCCGGAGTTCGGCTGCGGTCTGCACGGGCTGTTGAACATCCTGCAGCATAAACTTACCGGGATCATAAACGGAATCGATTATTCCGAGTGGGACCCCGGGACCGACAGATTTCTGCCGGCCCGATACTTTGCCACTGACTTTGCCAGCAAACAGATATCTAAAAGACTTCTTTGCAAGAGATTCGGCCTGGGATACCAGGCCGAAAAACCCCTGCTGGGAATGGTCTCGCGGCTGTCCGCTCAAAAGGGTCTGGATATATTGGTCGAATGTCTGCCCCGATTATTCGAAAGCAGCCTGGATATCGCAATTCTGGGCACCGGAGATATAGGATACCATGAAATGCTCATCAGCCGGCAGCAGCAGCATCCAGAACGACTCGGGCTGAAGCTGGCCTTTGACAATGAAATGGCCCATCTGACCTATGCCGGCTCGGATATGTTCCTGATGCCCTCCCGATATGAACCCTGCGGCCTGGGGCAGTTGATAGCATTAAGATACGGCGCTATACCTATAGTCCGGAATACCGGCGGGCTGGCTGATACCGTAGTCGATTATGACCAGGGACTTCAAAAAGCCAACGGATTCTCCTTCAATGAATACTCCCCGGCTGCTTTTTCCGGAGCGATCTCCCGAGCCCTCAACTTGTTCGAGGATCAGCCGTCCTGGCAGCAGCTGATGAGCAGCGCCATGTCCTGTGATTATTCCTGGAAGGCATCGGCCCGGACGTATCTGGATTTATTCTATAAATTATTAGCGGAATGACAGTTTATGGCCCTTATAAACCGAGCCTCCCGTGAGATCA
The DNA here is from genome assembly GCA_031082425.1 of Candidatus Edwardsbacteria bacterium. Taxonomy (NCBI): domain Bacteria; phylum Candidatus Edwardsiibacteriota; species Candidatus Edwardsiibacteriota bacterium. Next base: position 70,562 of record JAVHLB010000012.1, read on the forward strand.
GCTGTAAGATCGTTTATTACGGCCCTGGCCTGGGCGGCAAGACCACCAACCTCCGACAGATCTACCAGAAGGTTGATCCCCAGGCCAAGAGCCAGCTGATATCGCTGGCCACCGAACTGGACCGCACCCTATTCTTCGATTTCATGCCGCTGGACTTGGGGACCATTCAGGGATACAAGACCAAATTCCATTTATACACCGTCCCCGGGCAGGTGTTCTACAATGCCAGCCGTAAGCTGGTGCTGAGGGGCGTCGACGGGATAGTATTTGTGGCCGATTCCCAGCGGGAACGTTACGAGGATACCCTGGCCAGCTTTGCCAATTTAAAGGAGAACCTGGCCGAGATGTCCCTTTCCCTAGAAACCGTACCGCTGGTCCTTCAGTATAATAAAAGAGACCTGCCCAACATCGTATCCCTGGATGAGTTGAAATCCCAGTTGAACGGCAACAATTTGCCCGATTTCGAGGCCGTGGCCAGCCAGGGAATAGGCGTTTTTGAGACCCTAAAGGAGATCGCCCGCCAGGTACTGGGGAATGTCGGTAAAAGATCAATATAGCTGGAAATGGTGATCACCAAGACCAATCGAATCGCTTTCGGTTGGTCTGATTTTTAAGGAAATGCTGGAAACAAATATTCAATATTTAAAAGGCGTGGGGCCCAAACGGGCCCTGCTTTTCAATAAGCTGGGGATAGCTTCGGTGAGGGATCTGCTGTATTACCCTCCCCGTAGGTACCTGGACCGCAGCCTGATAAAAAATATCCGGGATATCAGGATCGGCGATGATGTAACCCTGTTCGGCCAGGTGTCGGACAAGGGGCTGGTCCATGCCCGCCGCAATTTCACCATCTTCAATCTGCTGGTGAACGACGACACCGGCTATCTGCTTTGCAAATGGTTCAATCAGCCCTACCTGAAGGATCGTTTCCAGATAGGCGACCGCATCGTGGTCTCGGGGCCGGTGCTGTCGGACCATGGCCTGTCCATGTCCAATCCGGAATACGAGCTGCTGGACAGAGAGGACGCCGAGCTGATCCACACCGGAAGGATCGTACCCCTCCACCCCGCCACCGGCGGGCTTTCTGCCAAGCAGATCAGGCAGGTGATAAAAACCGCCCTGGACGGGTACTTGGACGAGATCATAGAACCTCTGCCCCAGGAACTTATCAAAGCCAAAAGTCTGATGGGCATCAGGCAGGCCGTCGCCCAGCTACATTTTCCGGAGGCCCCGGAGATATTGGAACAGGCCCACCGCCGCCTGGCCTTTGAAGAATTGCTCTATCTGGAGCTGATCCTTTTTATTAAGAAGAACTCCCTGCAGGAACACGGGGTCGGTGCCATGGTAAAAACAACTGATTGGGAAAAAGATTTCTCCTCCATCCTCCCTTTTGCACTGACCGAGGCCCAAATACGGGTGATCGGAGAGATAACCTCTGACCTTGGCAAGACCAGGCCCATGCATCGTCTGCTTCAGGGTGATGTCGGTTCCGGCAAGACCATTGTGGCTCTGGCGGCCGTGATACAGGCCGTAAGGGGGGGTGCCCAGGCCAGCCTTATGGCCCCCACCGAACTGCTGGCCGAACAGCATTACAATTTCCTGCACCCTTGGTTTGACAGGCTGGGCATGACTTCGGCCCTGCTTACCAGCAAGATCAAAAGTAAGCCCCGGGCTGATATCTATCAGGGGCTTAGCGACGGCAGGCTAAGCGTCTGCGTGGGGACCCAGGCATTGGTCCAGGAATCTGTCGAATTTGCTAATCTGGGCCTGGTCATAATCGATGAACAGCACCGCTTCGGCGTAAGGCAACGGTCGGATTTCCGTTTCAAGGGTAAGTACCCCCACACCCTGGTCATGACCGCCACGCCCATACCCAGGACCCTGGCCATGACCGCATACGGTGATCTGGACGTCTCCACCATCGATCAGATGCCCCAGGGGAGGCAGAGCATAACCACCAAGTGGACCGCCGAGGCCAACCGTTCCAAAGTGTATGATTTCATCGAACAGCAGTTGGAACAGGGTAGGCAGGCTTACGTGGTATACCCGGTCATCGAGGAGTCGGACAAAACCGAGCTGAAGGCCGCCATCAAGATGCATCGCACCCTGTCCCAGGATTATTTCAAGGACCGCCGGGTGGGCCTGATGCACGGACAGCTGCCTGCCGAGGTCCGGCAGGCGGTGATGGAGGACTTTCGGAATCACCGGATCGATATTCTGGTATCCACCACGGTTATCGAGGTGGGCATAGACGTGCCCAACGCCAATATCATGTTCATCGAACATGCCGAAAGATTCGGCCTGTCCCAGTTGCACCAGCTGAGGGGCCGGGTCGGCCGGGGCAGCCACAAATCATACTGCATCTTGATGGCCGGGCCAAAACTGACGCCCGAGGCCAGGCAAAGGCTTGATACCATGCAGAGCCTGAGCGACGGCTTCAAAATAGCCGAGAAGGACCTGGAACTGCGCGGCCCGGGGGAATTTTGGAGCACCAGGCAGCACGGCCTCCCGCAGCTGAAAATAGCTGATCTGTCCAGGGATGCCGATTTGATAGCTCCGGCCCGGGAGGTGGCCAAGAATATCCTGGCCGGCGACCCTGATCTATCTCAAGAAGGCCATCGGGGCATGAAGGCCGGGCTTCATGCTTTTCATCCCGAGGCGGACAAGTTCACCGCCACCGGATAAACGAAGCCCCCCGCCACAGACGGGGGGCTTCGTTTATTGTGCATCATTTTAGCTTGACGATCTTCCTGGTTTCATTTCCATCCCGGCTTGATAGCCTTATGAAATAGATCCCGGCAGATAAGGGCTGACCCATACTGTTTTTCCCGTCCCACTCCAAGGTGTATGCGCCTGGTTCGCACATTCCGCTTTGCACAATGCGGACCGGTCTGCCCAGAATGTCATAAATCCGAAGTTCCATCAACCCGCGGGAGGCCACGCTATATCTTATGGTTGTCCTTTCCCTATGGGGGTTGGGCCATGCTTCCACTTTTGAGGGATGATATTGAGCAGCCCCCCCGGCATCCACGCCCTCTGCGCCCAAGGCCGGATTAATCAGAAAGCTCTTGATCAGCGAATCGCTCTGAGGGCCGATCCCGGCGCCACCGGTATAGTAAAGACAGTGACCAGACCCGCTACTGCAATACACCCCTGCCAGAGTGGAAGCAACGGAACCAAGCTGGGCCAATTTCACTCCGCCGGCAGCCAATCCCGACAATCTGCCGAAACCCAATACCGCCGATCCCAGCGTATCATTTACTTGTATCCCAGACACTCCGAACGGGTGATCGTAGGTCGAGATAATAGGAATCCCACTTCCGCTGTAATTTCCGTATCCACTGGCCCCGACCCAACCGCTGATAGGCATGATATTTGTGGAACCGCACAATTCAAATGGCGTCTTTCGCATCAACAACACCCTGCCTCCACCCTCTATGAACTGGCGGATCACGGAAGTATCCCCTGGCTCCGCCCCGTTTTCCAGCACCAAAGCCTGGTAACTGGGGCCGATGACTGGCGGCATATCCCAAAGGCTATCCACCGTGCCCCAGATCCCCCGTACCAGCTCCATCATGGCATGGTCCCCCCCGATCACCGCTGCCTGGCCCGAGCCTAGAATCTCTAAAGTTATGGTGGAATCGGCTTTCAACGTGTCCACCGAATCTGCAGCTATAACGGTAATAGCATACTGCCCGGGGGCCATATCCGTTGAAACCACCACCGTTAGTGAACAGGAACCGCTGGGATTTATGTACATCGGATTGAATGTAAGGCTAACATGACCTGTTCCCGGTTCAGGACTGACGGCGGCGCTGAGTTTTACCGTTCCGTGGTAGTCATTATGCGAATCAATGGAGACAAATACGCTTTCGGTTCCGCCTGGCATAATGGAAATGGAGTAGGGCGTCATGTGGGGCCTAAAGTCCGGCATATTCTCCCACAGGAAAAGGTCCCCCAGGTCCTCAGCCCCGGCAATGATATCTAGATCACCATCCTGATCAATATCATCTACCTCCAGCGCCCAACCGCGTCCGAAATCGCTTCGAAGCACCATCGGGGCCCAGCTAAAGCTGTCGTTCCGGAATACGAGCAATTCTCCCGGGATCATCCCTACTGCCACAATGTCCAGATCGCCGTCACCGTCAAGATCGCCGCCCCGGACATTAACCGCCACGCCTAATTGGTCCGTGACGATATGTTTGATCCATTGGTTTGTTGCTAGGTCCTGGCAAAGCCAGTATGCTATCTCCTGACATTCGGCACCGGCGGCAATTATATCGTACAGGCTGTCTCCGTCCATCAGCACCGGCACGGCTATCTGGGCGCCAGCAAAATCCGAATTTATTATGTGTTCCTCCCAACTTGCCGGATACCCGCCCAGATTTTCCCACCAGCAGATGGTATTGGCGATCTCGGCCGCGCCGATCACGTCCAGGTCGCCGTCCCGGTCAATGTCCTGAATGGTAACGGTCTTGGTCCCGGCCAAGCTGTCGCATATCGCATGCTCTGTCCAGCCCGGAATTACGGCTCCATCGTTGTAGAACACCGATATCGAGCCAGGATATGAACTGACCCCCACTACGTCTGTATGCCCGTCGGCGTTGATGTCGGCGCACATGGCATCGTGCGCACCGTAGGGATATCCTATCACCCGCTTGGTCCAGCCTGTCGCCGGGTCTCCGCTGTTCTGCCACCAGTCGATCTGGCCCTGATACAACTCAGTGGCGACGATGTCGGGAAATGTGTCATTGTCGATATATGCTACTTCGACCGACATGGCGTCATCAATGTAAGCATCCACAGGAAAACGCTCCCAATGGAGGGGGTCACCGCCATCGTTTCTCCACCAGTAAAGACCCCGTCCCGGGATCTCGGCTCCACCGATTATATCCCCGTCCCCATCGCAATCCAGGTCAAAGACAGTGATACAAGCGATCCCCTTAACTTCAAGGTCAATGGCTTGTCCCACAAATGACAGGCTTTGCGCCCCGGCCATACGCGGCGTTAAAGCCAGGGAGAGCCAGCCCATCACCAAATGGGTTATGATTCTTTTCATGATTTACCTCCCTTATAAGTTTTGTTTTGGTTAAAATAATACCAAGCACAAACGTTTGTTTATGGTTCTGAACAAAAAACATGCCGTTTTTCGGCAAAATCTATGTTTTATATAAATAATATAAATATTTCCGTCCCCTATCCTCTCCTGGATTGGTTCATCAATTTGCGGCTAATAATATCATGTCCTACTTCTTCTTTTTCTGGAGATTCGTCTTGTACTATTGGTTATTTATCCCTATCCGGCGACATGCCCCGCAGAAAGATATCGACAAAAGCAAAATAAATCTCCTTCCGTTTAGCCGGAGATATGCTCTTATTCATCATAGCTTTATTGAGATTGGTCCGTAATGAAAGATAAAAAGAGGAAAGGGTCCACAGGCTGTCCAGTCCTCGGCGCACTTTTCCTTCATCCTGTGCCTGCCTCAGAGCACTTTGCATGTATTTATCCGTACTGTCATAATACTCGCTCTGTTGAGCGTAAAGTTTTTTGTAGGTCTCGGTAGAATACAGCCCCCGGAAATCCATATACATCATCAACTGTAGATCTGCTGGGTGCCTGATAAAATAACTGTAATAAGAACTGGCGAAAGCCAAGAGCTTTCCGATCCCCGTGGACATGGCATCCATCCTCTCCTGGTTAAGTCTCCACCTTTCCCGGAAGCGCTCGAGATAAATGGCTACCAGCAGTTCGTCTTTGCTGGCGAAATAGGAATAGACCGTCTGTTTGGTGTACTCTGCTTTGCTGGCGATCTCATCCATAGTCACTGCCATCAATCCCTTTGATTCTATCTGCCCCCAGGCCGCATTAATTATGTCGCGCCTCCTGACTGCGGCTACGTCCTGCCGTCTTTGCTTTATTCCCATATATACTCTTAGTATGTATTATTAGACTAATAGTATGATATTTTCATCAGTTTGTCAAGTGTTATTTTAATTATTTTTTACAGTTCCGCACCTGGCTGACAATAAAAAGCCCCCCGCTTT
>JAVHLB010000013.1 GCA_031082425.1 Candidatus Edwardsbacteria bacterium
ACTCCCCTGCGGTGGCGGGCTATAGATGCTAACTTGATAATGGCGGGAAACACACAAAATAACACGACGAATACCGATCAGGCCGGGAAAGACACGTTTGATTTTTAACACCAAGAACACCAAGCTCACAAAGATTATCTCTTCAGACCCAACGAAGCCTTTTGTCTCTTTGTGGTCTTTGTGTGTCTTTGTGGTGAAAACCCCTCCGCGTTTCTGTGGTGAAACGGTCCTGATCGAAGGGTAGTACCTGGAGGGGGTTGGGGTAGGAATGGCGGGGTTGCACAAGCCCTCAGTAAGGCGACCCCGCCCGGCTGACCCCCAGCATCCTGGTCAGGGTGGAAATGGCCCGCTCCGACAGCAGGTACAGCGGCGTGGACACGTCTGCCGACAAGGAGGTGTAGACCGACCGATCGGTGGAAACGCCCAGTTGGAATGTGCCGATATCGCCGATGTCGTACCCGGCGAACAGTGATACCCGATCGCTGTACCACTCAAGGTCCCCGTACCCGCCCGGGTGGTTGGCATAGACCGGAATGCTGATGCCCAGCGAGATCCGTTTCCACCAGAAATGGCTCTGGTACTCGTTGACGGCATCCTCTATCTCCTGCGCCCTCTTAAGCATATCGTCGCGGTAGACGTACTGGCGGCCGGCCAGGTAGTTCTTAAGGGCGTGGGACTTGTTGATCACATATTGGGGCTGGGGCAGTTTGGGGTTCATCAGATTTACCTTGAACGACAGGAACAGGTAGGCCGAGTCACGGTAGGGGTCGTTGGCCTGGAACCGGTGCAGCAGGCCGGGGCCCAGCTGGAGCTCGAAACGGATCCGGTCGCAATAGTGGTCCGCCAGGTCCTTGAAGGAATTGATGATGCTGGTCTGGTAGTTGTAGTCATTGTAGCGGTCTATGATGCTGGCGCTGGTGCTGTCGTTGAGGTTGATGTTATTGGTTATTCCTCCTGTGGGATAATAGTACAGGTATTTGACGGCGGGAAGGGATTGGGAATGGGCGGTTAGGGTGAAAGCGGAGATGGCCAGCAGGAGAAAGATGATGGTGCGGGGGGTGAAGGTTTGTTTCATTTGCGCCTCTTGGGTTGAGGTTTGAATGGTTTTTGTTTTTATATGATCCCGCGCTTGCGGCGGGTGTGGATATGTACCCGGGACGGGCCTGTCCGCCTATATGGATTTACCTGCGGTGGCGGAAGAACTGTCAAGGGCCGTTCCCCGCCTGTGGTAATTTTGCAGTACCAAAACCACCCTTTCCCCACTTTCTCTTTGAAGAGAAAGTTGCAAAGAGAACTGTCGCTGCACCTCTGCCCGGTGGCCCTAAACCAAAGGCCTAAATTTGACAAACTCGCTGCGCTTCAGACACTGCCAAATTCTTAACGGCCTTCTTAGTTCAGCAGCAGAGCTGATGCGACCGGGGGTACGTTAGCCAACCAACCTAGCTTGGCCGGTGAAGCATGAACCGGTCAAGGAGGGTGTTAGGGGATCGGCCACGGTCAGCGTTGCTGGTGCATATCATTTTAAACAGAATATCTCTGCGGGTTGAAAATTGATTTTTGCTGCATTGCGTTAGTTTGCCGTCCCCTAAAACTTCTCTTTGTTACTTTCTCTTGGTTACAAGAGAAAGTAAGGCAAGGTTCTGCCAGGCAGGCAAGGGAGAGGTGTTACAAGAGAAAGTAAAGGAAGGTTCTTCTGGTTACCCGATCAGGAGGTAATGACAAAAACCCTCCCCTACATGCAATATTGGGCCATTATATTTGATTGGCCAACCACCAATAACTATCAACTAAATTGCCTCTGTGCCTCTCTGCGGTGAAAACCCCTATTGCCCGCCCTTGTTGTCCTCCGGCTTCTCGGTGAATATCCTCCCGAAGGAGAAGATCACCAGGAAAAGGATGGTGCCCCAGGACAGGGCCATGAATATCGCGCCCCACAGGTTCATGATATATCTCCCTTTTATATATGAAACCTTTCGAACATTTTCAACTTTTTCAACCTTGAACTTATCAGGCCTTCTTTCTCTTCCCCCAGGCCTTGGCCACCATGGCCGCCAGGGCCGCCCCCAGCAGGAGGATCAGCCCCCGGGCCCCCCACATGTAGGGCCGGTCGGCCGGGGCTATGCCCTTCATCACCATGAACGGCCAGAACTGCTGGTAGGACCACACCCCCAGCAGGATCAGCAGATAGGCCGGGGTGACGTACTTGATGACGGGCTGGTAGATCGCCGGGATCTTCATCCGGGCCCCCTGGTGCATCTCCTCCCAGCCCTTCTTGATGCCGAACACCCAGGCGAACAGGATGATCTCGATGGTGGCGAACACCACCAGGAAGAAGGTGCCGCCCCAGAAGTCCAGCTCGTCCACAAAGCCGTGGCCCAGAAAGAAGATGGCCGGCTGGCAGGCCAGAAAGGCCGCCGCCCCCAGGGTCAGGGTGGCCTTGCGGCGGGAGAAACCGAACTCGTCCTCCAGAAAGGACACCGCCGGCTGGATCAAAGACACCGAGGAGGTGATGCCGGCGATCAGCAGCAGCAGGAACCACAGCCCGGAGAAGACCGCGCCCAGCGGCAGTTTTTCGAAGATCAGGGGCATGGTGACGAAGCCCAGGTTGAAGGTCCCGCTCTGGGCCACCTCCAGCGCCCCGCTCCCGCCGAAGAAGATGAAGGCCGCCGGGATGATGATGGAGGCCCCCAGGATCACCTCGCAGAACTCGTTGGTGGCCGCGGCCGACAGGCCGGACAGGGCCACGTCGTCGTTCTTCCGCAGGTAGCTGGCGTAGGTCAGGATCACCCCGATGCCCACCGACAGGGTGAAGAATATCTGCCCGGCCGCCTCCAGCCACACCCGGGCGTTGGCCAGCTGGGAGAAGTCCGGGTTCCAGACGAAGCCCAGGGCGTTCCTCACCGACAGCTCCGGCAGGGCCGGGTCCGGCGTGCCCAGGGTCAGCACCCGGACCGTCAGCAGGACCCCGATGCCCACCAGCACCGGCATGCCGTATTTGGAGAGCTTTTCGATCCCCCCCTGCAGGCCCCGGTAGATGAAGAAGAAGTTCAGCAGGAAGGTGATGATGAAGAAGGTGTAGGCCGGGCCCAGCCCGGAGAAGAACTGGTTGCGGGCCAGCCCCTGGTAGCCGGAGAGGAAGGCCTTCATGGAGGCCTGGTCGGCCGCCCGGGACAGGTGCCCGCTGAAGGAGTACCAGGCGTAGGCCAGGGTCCAGGACTCGATGTACAGGTAATAGATCAGGATCACGAACGGCCCCAGGATGCCGATGATGCCCAGATATTTGGCCCACCGGCCGGCCCCGTCCAGGGAGTCGAAGATGCCCGGCGCGGTGCCGTGGCCCCGCTGTCCGCCCATCCGGCCCAGGGTCCACTCCACCCACATCAGGGGGATGCCCAGCAGCAGAAAGGCCACAAAATAGGGGATCATAAAGGCGCCGCCGCCGTTGAGCACCGCCTTGGCCGGGAACCTCAAAAAATTTCCCAGCCCCACCGCGCTGCCGGCCACCGCCAGTATCACCCCCAGCTTGGAACCCCAGTGTTCTCTTTTATCAGGCATAATGCACCCTTCTTAAAAAGTTAAAAAGGTTGAAAACGTTCAAAAAGAGTAACTGACCACCTCTCAGATGGCGTATTTATTCAAACAGATATTTTCCGTTATTGTCGATGGTGACCTTGGGGACCCGGCCCGATGACTGGAACCGGTCATAGCCGGTCTTGAGGTTCTCCCAGAATCCTAGCAGCGCCCCATCCCCGGCATATTCCCTTTGGAGGGCCGCGAAGTTCAGGCTGTCCAGCCTGGCCGGAAAGACATGCACCGGGATCCTGGCCTGCCCGGCGGCCCGGGCCTCCACCGCCAGGAGGTACAGCTCCTTGATCCCGTCGTCGGTGATGGGGACGCAGCCGATGGTCACGCAGTCGCCGTGGATGTAGATGGATCCCCCGGGATCCCGCCCCCTTTTGAGGATCCGGTCGGAGCGGTTGGGATAGCTGAGACCCAGCGACAGGTGGAAACTGCTGGCCGGATTGAAATGGCTGATGTGGTAAAAGCCCTCCGGCACCTGCCGGTCGCCCCGGGCCCGCTTGGGCCCCAATTCCCCGGAGGAGGAGCAGATGGCATAGGTTCCGGCCAGCCGGTACCCGCCGGGCCCCGAACCGGCCCAGACCTCCAGCTGCTTCTCCCTTTTGAAAATCCGGATGAAGATATTGCCCGGCGGATAGGCCAGCCCCTGCTCCGAATAGCTTGTTTTGAGCCGCGGCTCCTTTTCGATGAAGGCCGCCCGGACCCGGGAATGCTCCAGCTGGCGCTGCTTGAAGGCCGGCTGGGCCTCAGCCTCTCCGCACAGCCATAGCCACAGGCTGATGGCCAGAACCATTCTTGCCCGCCTAGTCATGCTTACCTCTCCGCAATGCTCCCTGGGGTTGTCACCACTTCGAAAGTTTGATATTTTGCCAAACTCAGTGCAGGCTCTGAGGTCTCTTCCCGCAGGCCAGGCTGAACGGGTGACGGCATTCGCTCATTCAAACTGCCGGGCAACGATGCCTTTTCAGGGTGACAGATTCGGCCTTTAAACTACTAACTGTCTACCGTATACTGAATACCCTTTTTACTTATATCCCGGGATCACATATTCTTTCTGATCATATTGGCCAGCCTTTTCACGCCCTCCTCGATCTGCTCCTCCGAGGCGTAGGAGAAGTTCAGCCGCATGGTGTTGTGGCCCTTGCCGTCGCAGTGGAAGGCCGAGCCTATCACATAGGCCACGTTCTCCTCGATGGCCTTCATGAACAGCTCGGTGGCGCTCAGGTTCTTGGGCAGTTTGACCCACAGGAACAGCCCGCCCTCCGGCTTGGTCCACTTGACCCCCTTGGGCATGTTCTTCTTGAGGGCCTTCAGCATCAGCTCCCGCTTTTTGCCGTACAGTTTTTTGATGCTCTCGATCTGCGGCTGCAGCAGGCCGCGCTTCATGTACTCGGCCACGATCAGCTGGGTGAAGGTGGGGCTGGCCAGGTCCATGCTCTGCTTGGATACTATCATCCGGTCGGTCCAGGCGGCCGGGGCCATCATCCAGGCCAGCCTCAGGCCGGGGCATAGTATCTTGGAGAAGGTGCCCAGCACTATCACCTGGTCCTGGGTGTCCAGGCTGTAGATGGGCGGCACGTCGTCCCCGGTGAAGCGCAGGTCGCGGTAGGGGCTGTCCTCGATGATCGGCACCTGGTACTGGTAGGCCAGCTCCAGCAGTTTTTTGCGGCGTTCCAGCGGCATGGTCACCCCCGAGGGGTTCTGAAAATCGGGCACCACGTAGATGAACTTGGGCTTCTTGTTCTTCCGGGCCATCTTGGCCAGGACCTTCTCCAGCTTGTCCACCTTCATCCCGTCGTTGTCCTGGGGGATGCCGATCATCTTGGCCCGGTAGGCCTGGAAGGCCTGCAATCCGCCGATATAGCTGGGCAGCTCCACGATGATGGGATCGCCCGGATCGATGAATACCTTGGCGATGATGTCCAGCCCCTGCTGGGAGCCGGAGGTGATCATGATGTTATCGGGATTGATGCCCGCCTTGTGCGCCGCCATCCACTTGGCTATCTCCTGGCGCAGCGGCAGTTCGCCCTCGGTGGTGCCGTACTGCAGGGCCACATTCCCCTTCTCCCTCAGCACCTGGCAGGAGATATCCTCGATGTCCTTCAGGGGAAAGGTCTGGGGGGCGGGCAGCCCGCCGGCGAAGGAGATGATCTCCGGCTTGCGGGTGTATTTGAGAAGCTCCCGGATCTCGGAGCGCTTCATGTTCAGGGCATTCTTGGAATAGAAAGCAGAAAGGTCTTTGATCATCCCGGTTCCTCCGTCTTTGTGTTTATTTATTTGAATGCATTGTCATTATTTTCTGATCCTGGGATTCTCCAGAAAATCCCGGTAGGCCAGCTTGAGGCCCTCCTCCAGCGGGGTGTGCCTGGTCCAGCCCAGGGCGTGCAGCCGGCTGACGTCCAGCAGCTTCCGGGGGGTGCCGTCGGGCTTGGATCCATCCCACCGGATCTGGCCCTGATAACCGACGGTTTGGGCCACCAGGGCGGTCAGCTCCCGGATGGTCAGGTCCTGCCCGCAGCCGATGTTGACGATTTCCCCGCCGTCGTAGGTTTCCATCAGAAAGATGCAGGCCGCCGCCATATCCTCGGAATAGTAGAACTCCCGGCGGGGCGAGCCGGTGCCCCAGGCCTCCACGCAAGGCTGGCCGGCCTCCTTGGCCTCATGGAAGCGGCGGATCAGGGCCGGCAGGACATGCGAATTGAGGGGATGGTAATTGTCGTTGGGTCCGTACAGATTGGTGGGCATCACCGAGATGAATTTGGTGCCGTACTGCTTGTTGTAGGCCTGGCACATCTTGATCCCGGCGATCTTGGCCACCGCGTAGGGCTCGTTGGTGGGCTCCAGCGGGCCGGTCAACAGGTATTCCTCCTTCATGGGCTGGGGGCAATCCCGGGGGTAGATGCAGGATGAGCCCAGGAACAGCAGCTTTTTGACCCGGTTGAGGTAGGAGGCATGGATGACATTGCACTCTATCAGCAGGTTGTCGTAGATGAAATCGGCCGGATAGGTGTTGTTGGCGTGGATGCCGCCCACCATGGCCGCCGCCAGAAACACATACTCCGGTTTTTCGGCTTGGAAGAATTCACCCACCGCCGGCTGGTCCCGCAGGTTCAATTCGGCCATCTCCCGCAGAATGATGTTATGGTAGCCCTTTTCTTTCAGCTGTTTCAGCATGGCCGATCCCACCAGCCCGGCATGTCCGGCCACATAGATCTTGGCATTTTTATCCATGGGATTTTCCTTATATGATTGTCTGGCTTATTGGATTTTGATCCGGCCTCACAGGGTGAATTTGTCCCCCAGAAACTTCTCCCGGGCCCCGGCGTGGTCCACGATCTCCTGGGGCGTGCCCGAGGCGAACACCCGGCCCTCGTAGACCACATAGGCCCGGTCGGTGATCTCCAGGGTCTCCCGGACGTTGTGGTCGGTCAGCAGCACCCCGATGCCGCGCTCCTTGAGCTTGACCACCACCTGCTGGATGTCGGCCCGGGCAATGGGGTCGATCCCGGTGAACGGCTCGTCCAGCAGCAGAAAGGCCGGATTGGTGACCAGGGCCCGGGTCACCTCCACCCGGCGCCGCTCCCCGCCGGAGATGGAATGGGCTTTCTTGTCGGCCAGATGGGTGATGCTCAGCTCCTGCAGCAGATCTTCCAGACGATCCTGCCGCTGCTGCCGGCTCAGCGGCATCATCTCCAGGATGGCCATGATGTTCTGGGCCACCGTCAGCTTGCGGAACACCGAGGACTCCTGGGTCAGGTAGCCCAGGCCGTGCCGGGCCCGCTGGTACATCGGCATCTCGGTGATATCGGTGTCGTCCAAAAAGACCGTGCCCTCGTCGGGCTTGATCAGCCCGGTGATGATGTTGAAGGTGGTGGTCTTGCCGGCCCCGTTGGGCCCCAGCAGCCCCACGATCTCCCCCTGGTTGATCTCGATGGAGATGCCGTTCACCGCCCGGTGCTTGCGGTAGCTTTTGTAGATCTCCTTGACCTGGAGGGAGCGGTTGTTCACTTGGGCCATAATCTTCCATCCTTCAGTTCCATTATCCTGTCGGCCCGCCCGGCCAGTTCGTTATTGTGGGTCACCAGCACCAGGGCGATATTCCTCTCCCGGTTCATCCGCCACAGCAGGTCGGCCACCGCCCCGCCGGACCGGCTGTCCAGGTTGCCGGTGGGCTCATCGGCCAAGATGACCTCCGGCGAATTGGCCAGGGCCCGGGCCACCGCCACCCTCTGCTGTTCCCCGCCCGAAAGCTCCGAGGGCCGGTGCAGGCACCTCTCTTTGAGGCCCACCTGGTCCATCAGCTCCTGGGCCCGGGACAGGGCCTCAGGTCTTCCCATTCCGCCGACCAGCAGGGGCAGGGCCACGTTCTCGACCGCGCTGAACTCCGGCAGCAGATGGTGGAACTGGAAGACGAAGCCGATGCGTTTGTTCCTGGCCCCGGCCAGGTCGTGGTCGGACAGCAGCGAGGTGTCCTGCCCGCCCAGCAGGATCTTTCCCGCGGTGGGCCGGTCCAGGCATCCCAGGATGTGCAGCAGGGTTGATTTGCCCGAGCCCGAGGCCCCCACGATGGAGGCGGTTCCGCCTTTTTCGATGGAGAAGGACAGCTCGGCCAGGACCTTGAGGTCGCCTTTGGGAGCCGGGAATGTCCGGTTCACGCCTATGGCATCAATTACTGGGTGCATCTATCTCTTCCCGGATTTTCTTCGTCCTGCGACCAGTATAAAGGATTCTGGTACATGTATTCTTTTATTTTATAATATGATTTTTCGTTGCGAATTATGTGCTCCCAATAATTCCTTTGCCATTTAAATATGGCTCCTCCAGCATCATGGACCTGCTTTGCCGATTTAGCCTTGAAATGCCGGACTATTTTCCCCAAGGTTTGTTTCGGATTTTTCATCAATATCCATTTATCATCGTTACCTGTAGGGGTTTGATTAATCAAACCCCTACCATGCCCGGCCAATATGATTATGCCGTGGATATGATTTGGCATTATCACATAATCGTCCAAAATAACACCGGAAAACGCATTTGGGATATCCATCCAGTTCTTTTTAACGATCCGGCCAACCTGGGATAGAACGCAATCTCCATTTTCGATCTTTCCCAGCAGACACCGATGATCCTTAACACAAATTGTCAGAAAATATAAACCTGGTTTTGAATAATCATGCTCTGGCAAACGAATTGATCTTCTTTTATATTTTGGTTCGTTTTCTGGCACGCTATGAACTTTTTTTATTTCTTTCCTTTGACTAAAAATACGAACATGATCACCGCCAGCAGGGCGGCGGCCGCTCCGAAGATGAAGGTGGACCTGAATCCCAGGGTCTGCCACAACAGCCCGGCGATGGTGCTGGCCGCAAAACTGGCCAGTCCGGTGGACATGTGGTACACCCCCAGCCCGGTGGCCCGCAGCTCCTGCTGCACCAGCTTGGAGGCATAGGCCTTGCCCACCCCGTCGGTGAGGGCGGTGTAGAACCCGTAGACCGCGAACAGCGCCCACAGCATATGCGGGCTGTTATTGAAGGCGAAGCCCAGATAGACCAGCCCGAAGACCAGCAGCCCCAGGGTGAAGACCCTGCGCGAGCCTATCCGGTCGGCCAGCATCCCGGCCGGGTAGGAGCCCAGGGAATAGGTCAGGTTGTACAGCATGTAGGCCAGCAGCGACATCACCACCGGATTGACGGCAAACAGCTCCTTGGCCCGGACGATCAGGAAGACATCCGAGGAATTGCCGATGGCGAAGATCAGGTTGATGAAAATGAATATCTTGAAATCCTTGTTGAAGGCCCTCCACCGGAACTGGGGTTTTACATATCGGCTGACAAATGGTTTGTCCCTGACGGAAAGCAGCAGGAACACCCCCAGGATGGCCGGGACGAAGGCCCATAAAAAGACCGTCCGGTAGGCCGCGGCGTCCTCCCCCAGCCGGCTGATGAAGAACAGGGCCGCCAGCGGGCCCAGCACCGCGCCCAGGGAATCCATGGCCCGGTGCAGTCCGAAGGCCCGCCCCCGCAAACATTCCGGGGTGTGGTCGGCGATCAGGGCGTCCCGGGCCGATGACCTCAAGCCCTTGCCGGTGCGGTCCATCACCCGCAGCAGCAGGACCAGCGGCCAGCCGGCCGCCAGGGCGAAGATCATCAGCGGCTTGGACAGGGCCGACAGCGAATAGCCGCCGATCACGAAGGGCCGGCGTTTTCCGGTCCGGTCCGACCACCAGCCCGAGAATATCTTCAGGATGCTGGCGGCGCTCTCGGCCATTCCCTCGATCAGGCCCAGGGCCGCCATCGGGGCGCCCAGCACCGTGGTCAGAAAGAGGGGGATCAGGGGGTACAGCATCTCCGAGGAGGTGTCGGTCAGCAGGCTGACCCACCCCAGCCGGACCACGCTGGGCGATATCTTTTTATTCCCGGTGCTTTCCATTTATCGATCCGTAATATGTTATCGGTAAAGCGTCATCGATCAGTAGGCCCCCCTGGCGCTGATCACCGCCGGGATGGTTTTGATCAGTATCTCCAGGTCCATCAGCGGCGAACTATACTCAAGATAATAGATGTCCAGCAGAACCATCTCCTCGAAGGAAAGCTCGCTCCGCCCGGAGACCTGCCAAAGCCCGGTCATGCCCTGGGGGCCGTTAAGCCGGTATTTGTGCCACTCCTGGTAATGCTCCACCTCCGAAGGCAGCGGGGGGCGCGGGCCCACCAGGCTCATCTCCCCCTTGAAGACGTTGATCAGCTGGGGAAGCTCGTCCAGGCTCAGGCGTCTCAGCCACCGCCCGGTCCGGGTGATCCGGGGATCCTGGCGGGTCTTGAAGATGGGTCCTTCCAGCTCATTCTGTCCGGACATTTGATCCTTGATGCCGTCGGATCCCTGAAACATGGTGCGGAACTTGTAGAGCTGAAAAGGCTTCCCTCCTTTTTTCACCCGCTCCTGTTTGAAGAACACCGGCCCCGGAGAATCCAGCCTGATCACCGCTGCAATCACGGCAAAAAGGGGCGAACATGCCACCAGGCCTACCCCGGAGACCAGGATGTCGCTGGCCCTCTTGAGGACGGCATACAGGGTTGCCAGCGGCCGGCTGCGCCTTTCCAGCAGCGAGATCCCCGCCATGTCGTAGATCCCGGCCACCCGGGCCAAAAGATCGGCCTGGTGGGATACCACCCGAACTTCGACATCGAGCCTGCGGCAGGAAGCTATCAGAAAATTATAATCCGTCAATTCCCCGGAAAGGTCCGGAATGAACACCTGGCTGACGTCATATTGCCTGGCCACCCTGTCGCATTCCTGGGATAGCCCTATGGCCTTGATCCCCCGATATGCAAAATTCAGGTCTTGGCTGTTCTCGGTCAGTATCCCGACTATTTTGTAGCCAAAGGCGTGGTGGATGGCCAGCTGGTCGATGATATCGCGGGCGGTCTGGCTGTTCCCTATTATCAGGGCGTTCTTGACCCCCCAGCCGGATTTCATCAGATGAATTCTTATCCGGTATAAGGCCAGGCGGACCAGGGACAGGACCGCCGGGACGATGAAAAAATAGGCGATTATGAAACCCCGGGAATAATTGTAACCCTTGGTGGCGAACACCCAGGCAGCGGTTATCAAAAGGCTGTACAGGGCTGTTTTATATATCTCCACCCATTGATCGTCAATGCCCTTCTTGAATATGCGGCGATAGCCGCCGCCCAAGATCAGGGCCGTCCCAAATACCACCACCACCATCATCTTCAGCGGATGCTCGCTGGGCCGATGGACCGGCGAAAACGATATCAGGTCGAACCATAGCCACCAGCTGAGGTGAACCGCAGACCAGGCGCACAGCAGGTCGGCCAGCACCGTCATCCCGGAGTAGAGGAACTTCCAGTTTTTTTTGATCGTCATCGCTGCCCGCCCCTGTGTTTTTGGTACCCCTGCTCCACGATGGCCCGGAATTTTTCAATGAATATTTTTTTATCGAACCGGACGGCGTGTTCCCTGATAGCCGCGCTGGAAAACTCCGATCCCTCAAATTCCTCCACCGCCTCCAACAGTGATTCCGGATCCTGGCGGTGGAAAAACAGCCCGGTCCGCCGGTCGATCACCGTCTCCCGGGCTCCGCCTTTGCCGAAGGCGATCACCGGCCGGCCGCAGGCCTGGGCCTCCAGGGGGACAATGCCGAAGTCCTCCAACGGGGTAAAGACAAGCGCCCGGCAATTTTGATACAGTTCCAGCAGTAGCGAATCGCTGACCTTGCCGGCGAAGGTTATGTTGTCATTGGCGGCCTTTAGCAAAGCTTTATACTCCGGCCCATCGCCGGCTATTATCAGCTGGCGGCCGGTTTTATTGAAGGCCTCCACCGCTATATCCACCCGCTTGTAAGGCTTCAGGCGGGCCACCACCAGGTAATAGTCCCCCGGCCCGTTTCCGCCGGGCCTGAAATATTCCGTGTCCACCGCCGGATTGAGCACCAGGGTTTCCCGTCCGTAATATCTCTTGACCCGGCCCTGGACCTCCTGGGAATCCACTATTATCAGGTCGGGGTTACGGGCGGTCCTGATATCCCATTTTTTTACCGCTTCCAAAATACGGTTCAACACTGGCCGGATCAGCGGGCCATGCTCCCGCAGCACATTCTCCCTCCAGTCCCAGACGAACCGCATGGCGCTGTACAGGTAGCAGACATGAAAGGCATCCTTGCTGGTCACCGCCCCCTTGGCCCAGGCGCTGGAGCTGGATATCACCAGGTCGAACCGGCTTAGATCGAAACTTTCCACCGCCCGGGGATACAGGAAGAAATATTTTTCATAATGATCCCTGACCCCGGGCAGGCGGTTTATAAAAGAGCTCCTGATCTCCCATCCGCGGTAGGCCGCCGGCACCTTCGAAGGATCATGCACTATGGTATAGACCGGCGCCACAGGGTAGATCTGGTGCAAAAGTTCCAGGACCCTCTCCGCCCCGCCGTACTGGTTCAGATAATCGTGGACTATGGCGACCCTTGGATTATGCCCCATCGTTCGTTCAATCTATCCTGAATACATCGGACCAGAAGCTTGCCTCCAGGCCAAGCCTGATCTGCCAGCTGGTCCCGGTGGCGCCGGCTGAATGGTGCAGGTTCTCGGTTCTCTCCCACCCGGTTTCGGCCACCAGATAGTAGTCTCCCCCGATAGCCAGCGGGTCCCAATGGCCCAGGTAATGGGACATTGCAAATATGGCCCCCATTGCCCTCTCCACGGTTCCGGTGGGGAATCTCCCCTGCCAGGTGGTGTCGTTGACCCAGGGCTCGTTCCAGGGCTGATCTATGCTTCCCTGCCCCTTCCTCCGGTGGTATATTTCCAAAGAGCCCCGGTCCCTTCCGGTCACCAGGCTGGCCCCCAGGGACAGGCGGTCATAGTCGTTCCCATATTCACCCCCCAGCGGCTGTCCCTCGAACAGGAACCGATTCCAGATATTCGGCTGATTGAAGGTCCAGTCGGTGACCATCTGGTATTTGATCGAAGCCGTGGCAAAGAAAGGACGATCCAGGACGGCCCAATCGGCCTGGGCCAGGAACCCGGCCTGGGTCGGCTCGTTGTCGGTGGGAGATTCGCTGTCGATCTGAAAATCATCCACCATCAGCTCGGCCCGGAACCTGAAGGGCGGCAGCACCGCCTTGATGTCCATATCCCATATCACATTGTCGTCGACATACAACTTGTTCAGCTGTTCGGCCTGAAATATGTAAAACGGCAGGAGGTAATATGGTTCGATGTTCCGGCCCTCTCCGCCGTATATGGCAAATTCGTTGAATCCCAGTTGTACCCTTCCGAAGGTCAGTTCGGCCCGGTGTCCGGCCAGGTATCGGTTATAGACGGCCGGGGAATCCGCCATCTTGTCCAACTGTCCGGTGAAGAAGAATATTTTGAGGTGCTTATTGAGGCGGTATTCCGCCTGCCCTTTTTCAAAGGCCTGATGGCCGGACAATACCAGTCCGGACCCCAGGGAAAGATGATCCTTGCCTATCTGAAAGTACCCCCGGGATGAGGAGTACCTGAGATACATCTGATCGGACCCGCCGGAAAATCCCCTCCATAATTTTTTGTAATAGCCGGCGGCGGGCTGTTCACCGGCCAGCATATAGTAGGCACCGGCCATTGACCAATGCCCCTGCCCGATATTTATCCCGCCGAAGGTCCTGTTGTATAGCCGGCCGTCCAGCGTATCGCTTCCCAGATTGCCGGCGGCCCGGGGATTGATGAAAAGAAGGGCATCGTGTCCCGGATTGAAGGCGTTCAACGCTGCGGAGTGATTTAAGCGCCATTCCTCCTTCGGCAGATTGTCTATCAGCGCCGCTATCTCCTGATAGCTGTATGGCCCGTATCCCTTCAACAGCGGTGCCCGGCCCCTGATCTCCAGCTCCTCCAGCAGTTGACGGTATCCCCAATGATCGGGCACCGAGTAATCGAAGGCCCGGGCCCGGTTCGACACCAACAGGAACGCGGCACAAATAAGGCCTATTATTATTCTGATCGTTCTCATATTATCAACAGCGTTCTTAAAAGATTAGAAGATGCCGGTTGCCCATAGATCCATCAGCTGGTCAACCTGGTGATCCGGCTGGCAGTTGGCCTGACGGTTATAATCCCTCCGCAACATGACGGTTTTTACTCCGGCGGCTTTGCCGGCAGCCACATCCTTCCAGGTGTCCCCGATCATGATGGTTTCATCTTTCAGCAGGGCGTGTTTTTCGATCATCCGGTTGATCATGCCGGGTTCGGGCTTGCGGCAGTCGCATCCATCTCCGTCGTCATGCAGGCAGTAGGAAGCATCCTTTATCCTGCAGGCCGCCCTTATCATCAGATCGACCTGCTCCAGAAATCCCCGATCGATCAATCCCCGGGGAATCTCGGGCTGATTTGAGATTATGAAAAGATCCTTGCCCAGGGATGCCGCCCTTTCGTGAAATCTTATAAAATCGTCCCGCAGCCGGAATTCCTCCACCGACCGGGGCGAGGTGGCCTTGGAGTCCCGGAAGATGATCTCATTGATGGTCCCATCGCGGTCCAAAAATATGTTTTTTATTTTGCCGGGCATCGGAACCTATCCCCGGCAGCTCAGGTCAAGCATCTTCTGCAGCTCCAGTACTACATAATGAAATAAAATTGAGTGTACGCTTTCGGCGGTGCACATGTCGTTCAGGGGAACATGAAGCTGGTGTCCGGCCAAGGCTTTCAATTTTCCGCCATCAAAACCGGTGACCCCGACCGTCGTCAAACCGCTGTGGTTGGCCCAGTCCACCGCCGTCAACACATTCGGGCTGTTGCCGGAGCCGCTGATGGCCACCAGAACATCCCCGTCTTTGGCAAAGGTTCTCAGCTGCTGTTCAAATACATATTGATAGCCGTCGTCATTGGCCAGGGCGGTAATGAACGGGACATTGTCCGTCAGGCTGATGGCCTTAAAGCGCTTTTCACTGTCCAATGCCCCCCGGCATCCCTTGGCCAGGTCCTGGGCAAAATGCGAGGCATTGGCCGCCGACCCCCCGTTGCCTATAACAAAGATGGTCCTTTCCTGACGATGGGCTTTCAGCAAAAGGTCGATAAGCCCGTCCAACTGCCCCCGGTCGATCTTGGAGAGTATTTCATTAAGTTCCCGGATATAACTTTCGAAGTTCATGCTCTCGCTCCTATTATTTTTGGCCATTCTTCACCGGCCTTTCGCAGATTCTCCAAGGTCCCGATGTCTATCAAATAATCGTCGGTTATCCAGCCTTTCATCTTTCCGGACAGCAACGGAAGCAGGTCAAAACCGATATCGGCCGTTTCCCGGTCCGGGATCATATCCAAAATAGCTGGGCCGGAGATATAAAGTCCGGCATTGGCCAGACTGGATTTAGGTTTTTTCGGTTTCTCTTCAAAGCTGGTTATGGTGTTATGCTGGTCTATCTGGGCGATGCCGCAGGCCTGCGGATTTTCGGAATGAAACAGGGCCATGCTGAAGAGGCTTTTTTGCCTCCGGTGGAAGGCCAAAAATTCAGTAAGGTTATAATTTGTCAGGTTATCGGCATACAGGATGTAAAATTCTTTTTCCCGGCAGACAAACTCCCGGTTGGCCCTAAGGGTTCCGGCGCTGCCCAGCAGTCTTTCTTCGCAGAATATCCGGAACCGGATCTTTGTGTCCTGCTTTTTTAAAAAATCTTCCACCTTCTCCGGCAGGTGATGCAGGTTGATCAGCACCTCGTCTACGCCGTTTTCCTCCAAAAGTTCTATCCACCAGCTCAGCAAAGGCTTTCCGGCAACCGGCACCAGGCATTTGGGGAGATCGTTGGTCAGGGGGCGAAGCCGGGTGCCAAGGCCGGCCGCCAGCAAGAAGGCCTTCATTTTCTGGCCGTTCTGACCACGTTCAACTGCTTCATGGTCTTTTCGGCATATTCCAGAATATCCTCTATATCGGTCTGGGCCTTGAGATATTCCAGATAATCCTTTACCGAATCCTCCGCCGTTCTACGGGGAGACCAACCCAGCTTTTTTATTTTAGCTATATCGGAACAGGTGTGCCTGGTGTCGCCCAGCCTGAATTCGCCGGGTATGTTGGGTTTTAAATGTTCCTTTCCGTGAACCTTGGCCACGATATCGGCAAATTCCCTGATGGTGTAGGGATGGCCGCCGCCTATGCAATAGGCGTTATAATCCGCCCGGGGATCCTGCATGACCAGCAGATTGGCATCCACCACATCATGGATATTGACAAAATCCCTCCGCTGAAGGCCATCCTCGTAGATGGTGGGAGCTTTGTTGAAAAAGTAATGCAGGTTGAATATCCGGCAGGCCCCGCTGTAGGCATTATAAAAAGACTGGCGAGAGCCCTGGACGATCGAATAGCGCAAAGCTACCGATGGTATCTGGTATCTGCGCCCAAAGGCCAGGGTCATCAGCTCCTGGGAGTATTTGGAGATGGCATAGGCATTGGGTGGACTGGCATGGGTCTCCGGGGTCCATTGCCACTCCATGGGCCGGCCGTCCTGGTCCCTCCATTCCCAATCCCCAACCTCCAACTGGGCCAGCGGTCTTTGGTAGGGCGCAACCAGAGAGCCGTCATTTTTTTTATACAATCCCTCGCCTTGGACAAATTGGGAAGAGGCCACCACCACTTTCTTCAGGGGCAGGCTTTTCTCCACGGCAATTTCGTAGATCAGTGCGGTGCTGACCGAATTCACCTGAAAGAAAGTTGAAAAATCGGGAAGATAATCCTGATAGGCGGCAAAATGGAACACATATTCGACTCCATCAAGCGCCCGGATCATGGTTTCCTTATCCCGCACATCGCCCAGCATGAATTCCGCCTTCGGATTCAGGTAATCCGGCTTGCCCTTGAGATGCACCGGCTTCTGGAGATTATCCAGGATCCTGACCCGATAGCCCTCGCTTACCAGCCGGTCCGCGGTATGGGAGCCGATAAAACCGGCCCCGCCGGTTATTAAAACCAGGGGCATAAGTTCTCCATTCTATTTCCAGTCATATCTCCGGTAATTGAAAATTATCCGGCTACCCTGGGGTTCCAGCATAAAAGGCATCTCCCGGAATTTCCTCATCGCCCGGTGCAGCCGGTCCTGTTTCTCCCGGGGGCAGTAGACCAGAAGGAAACCTCCTCCCCCGGCTCCGGAGATCTTGGCTCCGATGGCGCCGTTCTTCATGGCGGTCTCATGCATTTCCTCGATAACCGGGTTAGAGATATTTGAGGAAAGCTGCTTTTTATATATCCAGTTTCGGTCCAGGGTCTCACCCACGCAATCCAGGGTCCCTTTCAGGATGCAGTCGTGAACCTCGTGGGCCAAATGCTTTATCTTTCCCAGATGTTCCCGCTTGTGTCCGATGTTTTCCTTCTGTTCGGTCAGTATGGTGGAAGACTGGCGGTTGATATTGGTGTAGAATAGCAGCAGGTTTTCCCCCAATCTTCTTTTGACCTCATTGCCCACCTTGAGTTTTTCCACCAAAACCGTATCGTCCTTCTTGAATTTGAAGGAGGACAGCCCGCCATAGGCTGCGATATATTGATCCTGTTTTCCGATGGGACGCTTCAGGATGCCGACCTCGATCTCATAGGCCTGCTGGGCCAGGTCCTCGGCCGTTACCTGCACCCCGTTATACTGGTAGAAGCCGTTAAGCAGCCCGACGGTCAGGCTGCTGGAAGAGCCCAGTCCCGATCCCTCGGACGGAATATCGGCCATCATGGAGACCTCAAAACCCTTGTCCATGCCGGTTCTTTTTGCCGCCTCCCGGACCAGATCGTGCTGAATTTCGTTTATGTTCTCCACGATCTCCTTCTTGGTGTAGGAGACATATATCAGATCGTCAAAACGCTCCTTAACCACCACGAACACGTATTTGTCTATGGCGGTGCTTACCACAAATCCCTCATGATGTATATAATAGTCATAAAAATCCGTCCCGCCCCCGGAAAGGCTGACCCTTAAAGGTGTTTGTGATATTATCATAATCTTGATCCGTTTATATTTCTGGGTTGATCATTTTGCCCCCCGGCTCATCAGGACCGCGGGAATTGTCTTTATCAGTATTTTGATATCCAGCCACAGCGACCAGTTGTCAATATATGCCAGGTCCAGCCTGGCCCATTCGTTGAAATCAACGATATCATTGCGGCCCGACACCTGCCAGAGACAGGTCAAACCGGGCTTCACTGATAACTTCCTTCGGTGCCAAATATCGAACTCCCGGTATTCATATTGCAGCGGCGGCCGGGGGCCCACCAGGCTGAGGTCTCCCTTGAGCACGCTGAAAAGCTGGGGCAGCTCATCCAGGCTATATTTACGAAGGAAATGTCCGATGGGAATTATCCGGGGATCGTTAGTTATCTTGAAAACCGGCCCCGACATTTCGTTCCGGTCCATCAGATTCTTCTTGAGCTCATCGGCGTTACGCACCATGGTCCGAAATTTCCAGCTTTTAATGGGTTTCCTCTTATAGCCCACCACATTCCAGCCATACAGCACCGGCCGGCCATCCTGTATCAGAATGATCAAAGCTATGACGGCATATAACGGCAGCAACAGGACTATCCCCGCCAGCGAAAGGATTATATCCATCAGCCTCTTAAACGCTAATTTCCATTCCGGCCGCTCGGCCAGATAAAGGCTGATCACATTAAGGCCGTATACGTTGTCGATGTGGACATTGCTGGCGTTCGAACCCAAAAAATCAGAGATCAATCGGATCGGGATCCCGGCCAGTTCGCATTTGTCAAAAACATCCCTAAGCTGGTCAAAGCTCTTGGTGGAACTAGTGACTATTACTTCTTCAGGGTTGTGGCTTTTTATGATCTCTTCTATATTCCGGTAATTATCCAGGACCTTGATCCCGAAATACTCCTTTCCCACCCTGGCGTCGTCGGCCGTCAACAGTCCTATTATATCCAGCCCCCAGGCGTGGTGTTTCTTGGCATTTTCCGCCACCATCCGGGCCCGATGTCCGGTGCCAATAATTATTACCCTTTTCCGGTTATGGCCCCTCCTCCGGGCCAGGGCGGCCAAATAAAACAACATGGTTTTCTGGATGGCAAAATAAATCAGGGCCACCGCCAGGGATAGGATGAAAACGGTGCGGGGGATATCGCGGTAGCCCAGCATGTGCAGGAAAAAGAAATCCACCAGAATGGCGAACCCCACCACTCTGATCACGATATTGTACTCGGTTTCCAGCGAAGTAAAACGCAGGTAGCTGTAGGCTTTCTGCCCGTCGAACAGGACCACATACAAAGCGCTGCAGAACAATACGCAATAGATATGTTCCGCGCCGACCGAGAAGGGCCGGGGGAAAAATTTCGGATCTTTGTCATACAGCAGGCCCCATAGCAGATATGAGGTGGCAAAACCGGCAATGCCGGTTAAAAAATCAACCAGCTGGGCGATCCTGCTATTTAATGATGAGCGCCAGATCATTTATTATCGTTTGCAAAGATTTTATTTTTATATGTATCGATAAATATTTTTTCAGAATATTCCCATTTCAGCTGCTCCTCTACACGTTTTTTCCCAAAAGCACCCATTTCTAAACGCTTTTGGGGATCCTCCAGAAGCTGAATGATTTCTCTGGCAAATTTGCTTGTATCGTTATTATTAACATATATCGCCGCCCTGTCTGCAGAGATCTTTGATTCAGCCAAATCGAACGACACTATTGCCTTGCCGCAGCGCATGTAATCCATAATTTTATTCATGGTGTGAAATTCATTAAGACCGTTGGCCGGATCCGGCGCCAGACATAAATCTGAGGTAGATAAAATATCCAGCACCTCTTTATCAGGCAGGCGTCCTGGCAGATCAACACAATCTGTCAAATTTAAATTTTTGACCAAGGCACAATGTTTATGATACTCATCGCCGTAGCCAATAAGTATGAACAGTATATCTTTCTTTTGATGTTCGTTGATTATCTTATCTGCGGCATATATAATATTTTCCACGCCGTCTGTCTGCCCCATTACTCCCAGATAAGCAGCCAGGTATTTTTTCCCTTTTTTTAATTCATGCTTCGGAGAGACCGGAATAAAAGCATTATCCGGACCATTGCGGACAATTGTTATTCTCTCGTCGGATATTTTGCCCCGTTTTTGGGCAATCTCCCTCAAAGATTGATTGGTGGAGATCACATGGTAAGATACAAAAAAGGTCATCCTTTCCAGCATCAAAAGTAGTTTGTACATTAGTCCGTTTTTCCCCCGGCCGAATTTATAGGTATAGGTTTCAGGACTGAGATCGTGATGATCAAAAACAAATTTGAACCCCAATACCTTGCCAAGCCACCCCAACGGGAAAAATATCTCCGGCGGGTTGGCCACATGGATTGCATCAACTTTGTGCTTAAGATTGATTTTTATCAATAAAAACAACGTTGAGCTAAAGGCCCTGAGATATTCATTGACGTATCCCGTCTTGGAATTTTGAGTCAGAGGTATATTATATCTATGTATATCTATACCCTCAATAACCTCAAAACTTTTTATGTCGCTCCTCAATCCTTTGGGACATATCACGCTGACCTTATAACCGTTTCGACTAAGCGCCCGGGCTTCCCGCCATACCCGCCGATCGAACGGTACTGAAAGGTTTTCGACTATAAAAAGAACGTGCCGCTTACCAACAGAGGCCATGATAATCTTTCTTGCTTAACAACCTTTCATCAAGCCGGATCAGATCAATGATGATTTTCCCTGTGGAACATAATAACTTATCAACAAAATCACTCTCTTTTGTAGTGACCACTATCACCTGGCTAAAATCAATAAGCTCTTCCAAGCTGTCGCACATCAGTTTCGCTAAATGAGGGATGTGTTTTTCGATATATTCCTTGTTGGTCCCGGTAAGATGGGCTATTCGGACGTTTTTATCGTATATTTTGATCGTATATCCCTTGCCGAGCAATGATTCAATCACTCCCACCGCCGGACTGTTGCGCAGATCATCGGTACCTTGCTTAAAGCTAAATCCCAAAAACCCGATTTTCTTTGCTTTTTGATCCAATATGAGTTTAATGCCGGCTTCTATTTGCAATTGGTTGGTTTTGTCTATGCTCTGAAGAATCGGTGCCTGAATATAAAGGTCATGGGCCAAGGTTTGAAGTCCTTTTAAATCCTTTGGCAGACAAGAACCACCGTACGCAAAGCCTGGTTTGAAATAATACGGCGATATGTTCAATTGGCGATCTTTCGAAAATATCTCCATAACCTTATGTGAGTCTATCTCCAATTTCTTGCATATATTGCCAATTTCGTTGGCAAAGCCGATCTTAAGGGCATGATAACTGTTATTAATGTACTTTATTATCTCGGCAGTTTTAATGTCGGTAATTATCAATTCCCCGGGCAATCCTTGATAAATCAAGGATAACTTCTGGGCTGATTCCAAGTCATTTGAACCTATAAGAGTCAGGGGAGGGTTATAATAATCATGAACGGCCGTCCCTTCCCTTAAAAACTCCGGATTTGATAAAACAGAAAAACCAACCCCCCTCTTTTTTCCAGAGACCCTTTCCACCTCTTCGGCAAGTTTATCAATAGTTCCCGGCATTACTGTTGACCTTACGGCCACAATATATTCATCCTGTTTATCCCGAAGTGCCAGGCCGATCTGGCCGGCCACCTTCATTACGTATTCCAAATTCAGGTGTCCGTTGGCTGATGATGGTGTGCCCACGCAAATTATAGCAATGTCGCTGCCGGCAACGGCAACATTAAAGTCCATGGTGCCCCTGACCCTGCCGGCTTGATATTGTTCGGCTATTATCCTATCAATGTCCTTTTCCACTATTGTAGCTTTGCCGGCGTTGATCTGCTCAACTTTTGTCGGGCTGACATCTACCCCAATGATATCATGCCCCCGCTGAGCCAGGCATCCTAAGCTCACACAGCCCACATACCCCAGTCCGAATATTGCTATTTTCATTAGCTCACCAAATCAATTTTCTTGTTTTCAAAAAATGTCTTATGCCAGATCTCGAACGACAGTAACATGAAGATATGCCTTTGATAATTATGGCGCCGTTTGATATGGCTGTCTATAAGACCATTGATATAATCCAGATTGAAATATTGCCGGCAGGCCGAATCGGGAAGGGCGAACAGCCGTTTGGCCGTATCGGACAGGCCCGATTGCAGCCACTGGTCCATGGGGGTGGCAAACCCGCGTTTCTTTCTGTTTATGATCTCCCCGGGCAGCCATTTCCCGGCAGCTTTTTTATGGATGTATTTTCCGGTTCTGCCCCGGAGTTTAAGGTTTACCGGCAGCGATTCCAGAAAGTCCATCAGCTCCAGATCCAGATACGGCACCCGCATCTCTAGGGAATTGGCCATGGCCATCTTGTCGTTGAAGAGCAGCAGATCGTCGGAAAGGTTCATCCGGGCGTCGATGTACAGCAGTTTGGAAAGAGGATCGCCTAATGATGATGTTCGGCCGTAGAGATCCGCCATCAAGGTTCGGGCGGAATCTGCCCGTGCCGCGGCAGGCGGTTCCCGGACCAGAGAAATCTTTTGCTCCGGGGTAAAAATGGTGTGCGCCGCTAAAAACCGGTCCAGCTCGTCGTCAAACCCCCCGGCATATATTGTTCTTTTGGCCCTTTCGTTGCGGGGCAAACTAGCGATCAGGCTTTTTACCAGCCCGTTCTTCCAGAGCCGGGGATACTTGAGAATCAGGCTGATGCCAAAATATCTGGGATATCCGGCCATCGGCTCGTCGGCCCCCTGCCCGGCCAGCACCACCTTCAGGTCCCGGGCCGCCAGTTTTGACACATAATACAGGGCCGGAATGGTGGTCTCGGCCACCGGCTCCTCGACATAATAAAATGAACGGGCAAAAAAATCCAGATAATCTTTCTTCTCCAGCAGCATTTCGTGGTGTTCCGATCCTATCCATCGGGCGGTTTCCCGGGCATCATCCAACTCGTTGTGATCCCCTTTTCCCCTGAAGCCTATGGAGAAGGTCTTTAGTTTGCCGTCATGGTTCTTCTGCATCAGGGTGCCGAGCACCGCCGAATCAACCCCTCCGCTGAGAAACAGACCCACCGGGACATCGCTGATCATCTGCCGTTTGACGGCATTCTCCAGCAACTCCTGGTACCTGGCTACGGCGTCGCTTTCTTTTATGGTCCGGTCGGTCTTGGGGGCTTTATTGTCGAACCGGAACTGCCAGGGTTCTCGACCCGGCATTATCTTGAGGCCGTGCCCCGGCGACAGCTTGTTTATGCCCCGGATCAGGGTCTGGGGCGAGGGGCTGTACCTGAAAGTCAGGTAATTATCCAGCGCCTGGAGGTCGATGTTCCTGGTAAAAGTCTTATCCTGAAGAATGGCCTTGATCTCCGAGCCGAACGATATTCTCTGGCCGTCGTCATGATAATACAGGGGTTTGACCCCGAACTTGTCCCGGGCCAGCAGCAGGCTGCGCTCTTTTTTGTCGTAGATGGCCAAGGCAAAGATCCCGTTCAACCTCTCCAGGGCCTTCTCCCGGTATGCCTGATAAAGGTATATTATCACCTCGGTGTCGGAGGTGGTTTTGAACCGAAATCCCCCGGCTGTCAGCTCCTTTTTAAGTTCCGGGAAATTATATATCTCGCCGTTGAATACTATCCAGATGTTTTTGTCCGCGCTGGACATCGGCTGGGCCCCGGTGGCCAGATCTATGATGCTCAAGCGGCGGTGTCCCAGCCCTATCCGGGCGTCATTGTCAAAGAACATCCCCTGGTCGTCCGGGCCGCGATGGGCTATCGAGGCGCACATCCGGTTCAATGATTCCGGATCGATCGGCCGGTCCGAATTGTAGTTGAAAACGCCGGTTATGCCGCACATTTACTTGCGCCTCTTGATCAGCCTAGCCGGGTTTCCGCCGACTATGGCATAGGGTTCGACATCCTTGGTCACCACCGCCCCGGCAGCGACAATTGCCCCTCTCCCGATCCTGACCCCGGGCAGGATGATCGCCTGGGCCCCTATCCAGACATCGTCTTCGATCACCGTCTGGGGATAAAAACGGATCCCTTGCTCGAGCATTGGTACCTCCGTTTGCTCTGTATGGTGTCCGTAATTCAGGATCATTGATCTCGGGGCAATCATAACATTGCTGCCAATTTTAACATTGCGGATCCAGCAGTCTTCATTTATCTGGGTATGATCGCCGATCTCAATATCCCGGCCATTGCCGAAAAACACCCTTGGCTCTACCGTTACCTTATGTCCAAATGCTCTGAGAAACCCTCCCAAGGCTCCGCATCTAATGAAAACAAATGCTTTTCCCATTGGAACATTACTGCCCGGCAGTTTGCTGGCGATCAAATAATAAACTATAGCTGATATTATTTTCATTTTTTAGCTTTGACAAATATTTTATACCCGGTTTTCCCCGGTTTTCTTTCTGCAAATAGAATGAACGGGTAAAATAACGGCGACAATAACAGCGAAAACCCTCCCATTTTCTCGATCATCTTTTCCCAATATACAGCAATTGGCGAGCACATGATGTGGTTTATTTCAATATTTTTGAACCCGGCCGCTGACAATTTATTCATCATCTCGTCTGCGGAATACAATTGGTTACAGTAATTATTGGCGATGTGCCATTTTCTGAATGCGGCTGATACGTAAGGCGAATCAAGGCTGTCAACGGTGGCCAGCAACATACCTCCTTGTTTTAAGACCCGATAGAACTCCTTGAAAGCCTTGCCATCATCATATAGGTGTTCAAAAACGCATACGCTGGTAATGGTTTGACAATAATTATCCTTAAACGGCAGTTCTTCCGCCGGGCAGCAGATAAAGCTCCGGTTCTCTGTTTCATTTTTATTGGCTTTTTCCCAATCTGGTCCGTAGGGTTCTATTCCGATTACTTTGCCGGAATATTTGCCGAAATAACACGTCCAATACCCGTCTCCGCAGCCAACATCAACAAGTATGTCATTATTGCTTTTTGCTAAATTCTTTACGATACTGAATATTTCTATCCTTCGGCCGGGATTCAGCATTTTCGACAGGGTTAGCAAAAATCCCAGTTTCTTCAGCTGATTAATGGCTTTACGATAAACGCTGCTATTGGGCGTTGATAATACTGCCGTCATTTTAGACTATTGCGAATGTTCGTTCTTTAAATATACCAATGCCAGGAACATCGGACCCGTTGCCCATCGATGCATTGGGGTTTTGTATGTCCACTGTCTCGTTTTCCAGTAATTGAAATAACCCTGGCTGTTCCAGAGAGCTTTATCAACGGATGCAAAACATTTTTGAATTGCCTCCGGCTCTACCATTTTTATCCTTGATAAATAGACCATTGTTTGAATAGCCTGAGCTGCGTTTTGAGCATCAATCGGGTAAACAGAATCCGGATAATATTTTGGAAGATGATCGGCTGTAAAAAAATTAGACAAATAAAATCTAACTCCTTTATCCAACGTTTCATCTTTTTCAACCGTTCCGCTTTCGATGGCCCGGCAGAGTCCTTCCAGTATATACCCCGTGTGAAAGCCGTCTATGAACCTTCCCTTCTCATTTGCAGCATAATACCAGGATCCGTCGCCATTCTGATGCCGGCTAATAAATCTGTAAAGTTTTTGGCAATACTGCAGGTATTTTTTCCGGCCGGTTATCTTCCATAACCTTGCGGTCAGGCCTATCATCAATCCGTTTACGTTAAGTATGGGGGTTTCCATTCCCTGCCAGTAGCGCCAGCGTATGGCATCTTTTTCTTCGATATATCCCAGGTCATTTTCCAAATAACTGAATCCTTTCAGGGCTGTCTCCAGAAGCTCCCTTTCCTCCAGGGCCTGACAACCGTCCAAAAAGGAATGTACGGCATTGATGGTCTGAAATATATTGGGTTGGCCTGAATCGGCGGTAATAAACCTGGTAGCAAAGGGAAACCTCAGGCCCCATCCATATCCATTGGGGGTTATTAGTTTTAACCGTTCAAGCAATCCCAGATACTGGAGCAGCTTTTTCCTGTCTTCAGCGTTATTGCCCTGGAGATACAACAATGCGAAACCTGAAGCCAGGTCGGAAATTGCTTTGGTATGGGCAATTTTCTTAATTCCCAAAATCGGCCTGAGGTTAAAGGGGAACAACCGGACTGCTTGCTGCCAGATTCTAAACAATAATTGATTATTAAAAAGAACATACTTCGCTAAAGGAGATGACAGACCGTCGTATGGATCGTATGAATTTATGCCTTGGGTTAAAACATAATGGTCAATGGCAGCCATTCTCTTTAATACAATATTTGGAATATCGATGTTTAATTTTGGCAAAGCCATTTATAAACTTCCAGATATTCATTCATCACTTTGTCAGCCGTAAAGTTTTTGGCCAATTCCCGATTATTATCGCAGATTGTGTTCCTCATATTCCTGTCTTTGAGCATGCTGATAATTCCTTCCGACAGAGAATCCGGATCGCCTTTATTAATATAAACACAATTCTTGTTATCTTCCATATAAGAAAGTGAAAAACGGGTTCTGGTTGTTACAATCGGGCAACCCGTTGCCATAGCTTCCGCCACCACCATAGGCATTCCTTCGGGATAATGGGTGGGAAAAGCCAGACACCAGGCCCCGCTATAAAAAGGGATAATACCGGTGTTGGGCATGTTATCCAAACGTTCCACCGCGCCCTTTAACTCTGATTTGTTCACCATGGCATCAAAATATCCTGAATCCTCGCCGCTTCCAATGACCAAAAGTTTTGCTTCCGGAATTTCTTTCAAAATCCGCGGCATTGCTTCCAATAGGTCAATAACCCCCTTTTTTTTGATTACTCTTGAAACAAACAATATCTTCGGCTTTTTTTCTTCTTCGCGCCGAGCTTCGAAAAATTCTGGTTTAATAATATTTTTTACAACTTTTATTTTTTTCGTTAACCCGGGCCAAATCTCAATAAATTCCTTTTTCTCCCGGGAGGACAATACGGCGATGCAATCTGCGTTCTTGACAACATAGGACCGCAATATTGAAACAGGCCACAACATTTTTCCAAATGATTCCTGATGACTGCCATGCACCTTGATCATTATGGGGATTTTATTGATCTTCGATAGGCATATTAGCGGGGCATCCCTGATTATTGACTTGGCATCAAATGCAGTATTCTGATGGATTACATCGGGGCTGAAACTCCAGATCTTTAATTGAAATACAACAAGATCTTTCAACCTTCCGAATATTTTACTTATTATATTTTCATTGTCGGACTTTCGCCCATACTCAAATGTCATTAATGGTGTTTTTGCTTTTAATTCGTTCTCTAAAAACGGCAGGTGCTGAGATGGCCCCCCCTGCAGGTTATGAGGGGGTGTGTTAAAAAGCACTTTGATAGGATTATTTGTCATTTATGTTTTGCTCGATAAGTAGCATTAACCCCTGCATAAAATTTACCTTGGGAGTATAGTTTAAAATCTTCCGGGCTTTCTTCACATCTGCCAGAGAGTATTTGACATCACCGGACCTTTCTGTTTGATAAATAGGTTTTATATTTTTTCCCAATATTTTATTTACCTCCCCCACCAAATCATTTAAATTATGGCTTTCACTGCAGGCAATATTAAAAACTTCCCCGGAAACATTTGATGCCCTGCAAGCCAAAATATTGGCAAAGACAACATTTGCCACATAGGTAAAATCCCGCGATTGGGTACCATCGCCATAT
The DNA here is from genome assembly GCA_031082425.1 of Candidatus Edwardsbacteria bacterium. Lineage (NCBI taxonomy): Bacteria > Candidatus Edwardsiibacteriota > Candidatus Edwardsiibacteriota bacterium. Next base: position 27,733 of record JAVHLB010000013.1, read on the forward strand.
ATGATCGGCTGGCGATCTTCCCGTATAGATTTAATGAATTTTGGAATGACGGCGCTGTATTGCGAGGTGGGATCCTGGTTGGGACCAAAAACGTTGAAATACCTCAGACAGACTGTCTCCAATCCATAGACCCGATGGTATATTTGACAGTATCTTTCACCGGTATATTTTGACAAGGCATACGGAGATAACGGGCGTACCGGCATATCTTCGGTTTTGGGCAAGGTGGGGCTGTCCCCATATATCGAGGAAGACGAAGCATAGACCACTCTTTTTACCCCGAATTCTTTGGCCGCTTCCAGTACATTCAGGGTCCCCAATATATTTACGTCATTGGTGGTGATGGGATCGGCAATGGACCGAGGAACCGAAGGCAGCGCCCCCTGGTGAAGAACGTAGTCAATCCCTTTTACCGCCTGCCGGACTATGTGAAAACTTCTGAGATCGCCCTCGATCAGCTCCATGTTCTGATGACCCTTGAAGGGAAGCAGGTTCTCCCTTTTTCCGGTGGAGAAATTGTCCAGCACCCTGACCTGCGCTCCCGAGTTAAGCAATTCGGCAGTAAGATTGGAACCGATGAAACCTGCCCCGCCGGTAACTAAATATTTCATTTATTACCCTTTTATGTTTGTTATATACGCATCTACGCTATTTGCCAATTCTTGTTCTAAAATTGTTTTCTCTTGTATAATCTTCCATTCGTTATTTTCTTTTAAGAAATAAAACGGAGCGCTTTCAAGAGTAAACGTTCCAAAATGCAAAAATTGGAACTCTATCAGATAAAACTTATGCCCATCATAGCCCACATCCATTGCAATATAGGGACAATGGAAATTCAAAAAAACTCTCTGGGCGTAATCTAATAACCCCCCGGGCAGTTCTTTCTTGAACTCAAATAATCCGCTGCCGCTGGCCCTAAAATCATTTTTGCGGTTTTTTCGGAAAAGAATATAATACTTGGCACCATATATGACGATCTTATAATCGTTTTTTAATCCACTGACAAAATTTTGAATTATAAATTTTCTTCTATGATTTGATTGTCGCACATGATAGTTTCTTGTTATTGATTTTATTTCGTTTTTGACTATATCCAATGCATTAAATGATCGACTCAATTTTTCAGTATATTTTTTCAAACTAACGATGCCATTAAAGAGACGTATTCCCTTGCTAACTGCTCCTTCAGCCGGTTTAACTACAATCGGCACCTGTATTTCGTCAATTTTATTTTTGAATTCTTCATAGCAACCAAAATATTTAGATCTTATGTTCTTTATTTCCTCATTATCACTAATATCCCGCAATATTTCCATAAAAACTTTATTATGGTGAGCTCTAAATTTATAAAAATCTGGTATAAGAATACCCCCTTGTAATTGGATCCCTAGCAAAATATCCTCTATATAACTTTTATAAAACAAATCCCGGTCCTCAGAAGATTGATATAATATGAACTTGCCGTTATAATTTTCCTTCCGGAGATCAATAACGGAATATCTTTTAATATTCAAACTATAGCCATGCGCTAAAAAATATTTATTTAAAGCGGCCAGATTCATGCTGGCATCTTTATGCTTTTGCGAACTGTAGAAATAGTTTCTGTAGTCCGTTAGTAATATTATCTCATTGTTCATGGCCATAGTCACCGCGCTTCAATATGTCCCAGCCATCCCTTGGAGGGGCTAAAACAATATTCTTTATTTATATCAGCCAATGATGTTTTCTTGCCGGAATAACTGATCGAAACCTTGTTTTCGTTTCCTTTAAAATCAGAAAAGCCATATTTTTGGCCGCAGGCATACTGGGAGTACTGCGGTATCTTTCTCCAATCGAAACCGATCATTTTGACGGCTGTAATGTCGGCAATAAGTGGATCTGTGCTGGCAATTATATAACCCGTATTAACCGGCTCTGGCTTCAACGGGCCCTCTCCCTGTCCGCCGACTATCCCATCTATCAGCGTTAAGTATTTTCTTTGCTTTTCTTCCGACAAGCTTCCCTTTGCATCGGCAAATATTATTATCTTGTTCAAGTCGTGCACCATTCTCCAAATCGTATCATTGCCATACCAATCGCCGTGTGATATTTCCGCCACCCCTTCAGGTTTCCCGAACAGAACAGCCCTATCAAGCCATTTGAGAAGCCGGCCTATCGGTCTGAAGGTTTTCCAGATTATTTTCCCGGATTTCCTCAGCATAAAGCTGTATTTGCTTTCCAGCATCTTGGCCTTGGTGCTCAGGGCAAATTCATCTCCGTTGTGGGCCGGATCGCCTTTTCGCCAATGCGGCAGACATGTTTTATCGCCGATGATGCCAACCAGATTTTTCAATGAAAGGGTCACCCCCACTTTTCTATGAACTTTTAATTTGGGCAGGTTGATGAAAACATCGGCCGTTAAAATTGATTTGGGGATAACATACCGGTGATCACCATTGCTGTGGCACCGCACGGTTTCCGGGCCGTCATAATCCGGGGCTACGAATAGATCGGCGAATTTTTCTATCGGAACCAGGCTGCTCTCTTTTGCCAGGTTCACTTTTATGTAACCCAGGGGATCCCCAGGCAGGTTCACCTTCCCGTTTATCGACCCGTCATTATTGACATCCAGAAAATATTTTCGCAGGTCCAAATAGCCAATGTTTTCAAATCCCCTCTGCTTGTAAAATGTCCGGATCACATCCAGCCCGTTACGCTCGATCAATTTGTCAAAATTTGCCCCCTGCATGGGCAGGTCAGCAATGGTTATTCTGGCCGTCTTCCCCCCGGCAATGATGATAAAATCCAGAACAGCCCGTATGACAGAGCTATGTGTGACCAGGGCATTGAAATATTTTTCCTCATCGGAAAGAAAATTGCGGTGATTGACGAAATTGGGCTTGACTATCACTTGGCTGTCCGGCCTGATCATATCGCCGAAGGGATTCCATTTGGCAGTCCCGTAATTAGCCTTATCCAATCCCAAATTCAGCAGTGCTTCTCTGACCGCCTCATAAACATAATTTTTGGCGGGTGAGATGCATTCCATCCCAAAAAGGTACTCCGGATAATTGTTGTCCGGATGGTACGGAGGGTCTTTGGGATAAACGGCATTTGTATGTTGGACGGCCACTAGCATCTATTTAAATTTAAAGTTTTATGGTACAAATCGATATAATTGCTTACCATTTTTTCCAGGTTGAACTGGTCGTTCAGCCTTTTCCGCCCCGCCAATCCCATTTGTTTTGCTACGACAGGATTATCCAGCAGATATTCGATTTTTTGCGCCAACTGTTCAGCATCCCCGCAATCGACCAAGATGCCGGTTTCTCCATCTACAACCAATTCCGGGGTTCCTCCGACGTCAGAGGCTATACAGGGCTTGTTTAAAGCCATGTATTCCATGATCGAATTTGAGATGCCCTCGCCCAATTTAGTGGAGCATAGGACCCCGATGTCGAATATGTTTATCAACGGTTCTACATCACGTCGTTGCCCTGTGAAAATCACCCTGTCCTGATAAATCGGAGAAACCAATTGTTTCATCTTTTCCAGGCAGGGCCCCCCGCCAACAGCCACGAAGGTTACATCCTTGCGCGATTTCACTAATTGCTGGGCAGCATTTAAATATGTCTCATAATCTTTATACTCCGAAAAGGTAGCCACCATCCCGACAACTTTTTCGGTGGTGATCCCCAATTCCATCTTATGGCCGTTGTTCACTCCGGCAAACCGGCTCAGGTCAATTCCGTTGTAAACTACGCAGGCTTTGGAGCTTTTCAACAGCTGGTGGGCCCTTAGGCCGGCTTGAGAATTCGAGACTATGGTATCCGAGAAAGGAAAGGTTACGGCGGCTTTTGCCTTTATTATGGGTTCCAGCTTGCTGGATGAATATCTGATGGCCCCGTTGACGAACTTTATTCCCAGCAGCTTGCAGGCCGGCAGGGCGTAGATGGCCGTCATGTAATCCCAGGAGTGCACCACATTGGGGCGCAGTTTTTTCAACAGCCCATACACCCGGAGAAATACGGCCCAGTCATGCCGGACCCTGCGCACCAACCGGTGAACTATTATCCCCGAATCCTGCAGGTCGGTATATTGATCCTCTTCGGACATGGCCAGCACCTGGCAGTTGATGCCGGGCCTTTGAGCCAGGCCCTTTGCCAGTTCTAACAGCTGCCTTTCTTTTCCACCCACCATCAAAGAATCAATTGACAGCAGAACCTTTATGATAGTGGAATCCTTTGCCAGCAAAGACAGCACTCCTTCACAATATATATAACTTTGATTTCATCCTTTATCATACCAATACCTGCCGTTTGTTTAACAATTTTACAGATATTTTAGGCAGCAAAGCATCTTGTTTTTATAATTCGAACTAAGTATTTACTGTTTAGTCAACTCAAAACCAACATTATATGATCTTATTTTTTATTTGCTTTAATCTAACTTTATATTGCATGTCCCGCAGTAGATTCTTTAACTTGATCAACCATTCTATGACACGTGGGCTTAATTTGGTTAAAACAAAACCGGAGATTTTAATTATTTTTGGCGCATCGCTTTCTTTAAGCATTCGATAGTAGTTATTAATATTTTCCCTTTCGCCTTTCTGGGTATTTATATTTATTATGCCTTTCAAGCAGATGGCATAATATTCGCCCGGCTGATATTTCTTAATTTTATTTAGGTAATATGTTTCATTTAATAATGCCCGATATGTTTTAATATTTTTTTCTTTTGTATAAACGGCTTTGCATACCCGATCATTTCCCTCAAGATGGTAGATATATAATCCTTTGTTAATATAATATCTCAAAGACAGATCCCCAATTTGAACACCAAGAACACCTTCCGGCAAACCCTCGGCAAATCTTTTATCACCATACAACTCGGTTTTTATGATACCCCACAACGGACCTTTTACTTTTGTCATTAATTTGTTTTCATCCAGAAACATGTCTGCCTCAAGTCCCGATGCCATTAATTTTCCGGTTTCATAATTTACAACATTACAATTTATATGATTTATATTCGGGTCGGTCTTTAGTGCATCCAATAATATTGCGAAACATTCGGGAACTATTTCATCATCGCTGTCAACATGGGTTACCCATTTGCCCGTTGCCTTATCGAGTCCGGTGTTTTTTGCGGATATCACGCCTTTATTTGTATTGTGTTTGATTATCTTAATTCTATTGTCTTTATATTTGCCAATTATTTCCAAAGTGTTGTCTTTAGAGCCATCGTCAATCACTAATATTTCGATATCTTTATATGTTTGATTTAAAACGCTATCAATAGCGCGGCAAATGGTGCTCGCCCTATTGTAGGTTGGCATAATCACTGTTATTTTATTGTCCATTGGATACCATCTCCCCGTTTCTTTCAAATGGCGGATGCTTTAGACTATTAAGCCCCAGTGCTTTTACCAACTGTAAATATTGAGGCGAGATGCGACCTTCCTGCCATTTTATATTTTTATCCCATTGTCCTGGACAATTAAAATAAAACAGATCGAAGGGAAAGGTATAACTTATCTCGCATAAGGCTGGGTTCCCTTCTTCATCGTATAAAAAATCATATGCCATGGATTGAAACTTTAACTTGTCGGATATTTCAAAAGCCAATTTTACAAACTTTGTGTCAATGTGGCTTGGGTCAAATATCAATTTCCCTCCGCCCGAGGCCCTAAAATCATTTTCCCTGTTCAATCTTTTTTCACCGTAGGCCCTATCGCCAATCACCACTATTCTGGTATCATAATTATTGTTGGGAATATATTTTTGAAATAAAGAATAATTTTTATGCTTCAGCCAATACGGGGAGGCATCCTCTCCGCGGGATTTCCTGAGAATATTGCCCGCGATATGGTGGATCGATTTGTAGACGCTAAAATCCTTGAATCTTGTATTATCCCAACCCGGAATGCTGTCATACATAACTCCAGAACCAAACATTTTCTTAATGATCCGCCTGGCCTGTTGCTTGGTGCTGATTAAAATGACATTCCTGGAGCCGGCCCCGCCCTTCAGCTTGAAAACCACCGGCAGTGAAGCTGTTTCAACCCACTTTAAAGCTTCCCTTTTATCCCAGAATACCCAGCAGTCAATGAAGGGAAACCCGTAATGTTTTAGCAAATAATATTGCTTAATTTTATCATCATAATGCCAACAGGTGTTTGAATCAGGGAAACATCTTACACCCATTTCTTTTTCAATTATCGGCAGAATAGTGCCTGCCAGTTGCCTGTGGTCATCATTATGGTGCCAGCGAAATATGAATAAATCCGTTTTAGCCACTCTGTTGAAGAAATCGGGCTGGCTAACATCCAAAAACATACTGTCTATATTGTTGTAATCAAGAATAGATTTGTATCTATTCAATTCTTCGGATTTTCTTCCGTATTTATCTGTCAATATTCCTACTAGCATATTTGAGAACTGCATGTATCTTTTTTAAAACTTGAAATAAATTTCGCTAGACGTTTTCCTTGCTTTCTGTAGTCAAATTGAGCACCGGCAATATTTTTCCCGTTTTCTCCAATTATTTTAGCTTTTCCGGGATTTTTAATCACATCCCTCATTTTATCAACATACTCATTAACATCATAGCCCTGCGCAATAAGGGCACTGTATCCATCTTCCAGGTAATGTTTGATCTCGCCCTCCCAATTGGTGATAACCGGACTACCTGATGCCAGGTACTCTCCAATTTTATGAGGGAATCGGGCTATATCCTGAACTGTTTTTCTTATCGGTATCAATAATGCCCTTGCATTTTTATAATAACAAATTAAGTCTTTTTCTGGTAAATTTGTAAATATTATTACACTTCCATTGATTCTTCTTTGTGCAATTTTATCATTTAAAAGAACGAATTGTTCGCTTGTCCCCTTTACAATCAAGTATAATTTATAATCCTTGTTTTCGGGACTTATCACAGCAAATGCTTCTAAAATAAATTCTATTACTTCAAAATACCCCAACGATCCACAATAAAGAAAATATTTCTCTTCTAATATATCTGTTTTTGAATTAAACTTATCATTGTCAATTAATATTGGAACTTTAATATATTTGCCTGCCTGCAATGCATTTTCTATGTGATCAACCAAATAACTGCTTATTGGAATTAATCCATTAACTAACTTTAAACCATATTTGTCAAATAAATAGTAATTAAATTTTAACAACATATCCGCACCAGCTCTTTTACCGGTAATATATTCTGCATAGTTCAGCAAAACAATAAATTTAAAGAACTTGGACAAAATAGAATAATATAGTATGGCATAGAAACTCATGGTTGATATAATTGCCACATCAAGCTCTTTTTTCTTATTAAGCTTGCATAAAAGAATAAATTCGTTAAGCAAACCATATAACTTTAATGCATTCCTTTTAACAAAGGTATTTGAACGATATGGAGTGCCTGCTGTATAAATATAATCGATACCTTCAATGTTCCCCCTCGGTGCCAGAATTATGGTATCTTCCTTATAAATCGGGCTTCTATTATTGATTACCGATACATTAAAACCAGCATAAACCAATCCTTTTGAAATGAGCTTTAGCCGCTGTATTGAGGCCATACCATAGGGAAATCCAGAAGAACCCAAATAAATAATATGAAGTTTCTTATTTGTCAAAATACTAAATCTCTTTTTGCTATATTATTACCAAACCTTGTGAAAATATTCCCGCAATTACTACATACCCTTAACATCAAATAATTAAAATATTTTCAATTCCATCATGAAATTTCTACACACTGTTATAAATATATTAAATAATCTTTCCTGACTCTGTGCCAATGCTTTCCACACCCACCTGCTGATGATCCCTACACTCCGCTTATATTTTTTACAGCAACAGCCTGCCCCCAATATTATATTCCTGTTCAGGATCACGCCCCAATAAATGACCGATTGCCACGCCCAGAATGATCAAATAAAATTGATAGGGTCCGGTCCATATATTCTCGCCCATCAAAAATATGAAATGGGTTAGAATAAAAGCCCAGCAAGCCAGACTAAAGTTGCTTTTACGATATTTGCGAAATGAAAATGCCAAACTTATAAAAAGGGCGTTTGCCGATAACCAGAAAAGTAGACCGCCCTTCCAAACCGGCCAGGTCTGGCCTATCTCAATCTGGGCGGCCCCATTAAATGTGCCCTCATCTGTTTGAACGGTCCAATAAAGACGTGGGTCAAGAATATATCCGCCAAAACCCTTACCCAATAAAAAACTGTTGCTGGTGATCAGGTTATCCACTACCACATAGCCAATATATAACCTTGTATCATAAACTAAATTATGCACAAATCCATAATTTCCGGTTAATCGTTCATTGTATAACTTTAAAGAGTCGGTGATTTTTAAATTAATAATATTACTGATGATAAGGATAGCAACCATCAACGGGACAATTATCAACAAAAATCGTTTAATTGTATTCTTGAAAAATGTCCAAAAACTAGGATTAACGGTCAAGTTTTGTATATAGGTCATTAAAAAAAGAGTGAATATTATCCTGGCGCTGGGTAATCTTTTCTGAAACAAGATCTGTTCTATTATGAAAAGAAGGAACGCGCTCATGATTATTATCTTATCAAACCGATTTTTTCTATATTTATACAAATAAATATAGAACAGCACCGGATAAATCAATACTTGGAGTTTGTTGGTCACTGAATGTTCTGTATCGACTCTGGCGACCGATTCAATCATGGGCAGTGAGGCCACATTCAGAATTATTCCATACGCCAACAAAAACAAAAACAGTTTATCTAAATGTTCCCAGTTTTTCCTTCTAACTCCCAATATTATAGATCCAAAAAGAATTATTACCCCTTCAATGTCAGTGTAAAAAGTATATTTTGGATTATTGAGATAAAGACCAACAGCCAGCATCATTAAAAAAGACAGAATAAAAAGCACAATCCACTTTTGATTTTCCTGAGGAATTAATCCCCCCTCTCCCTTGCTAATAAGCGTACTTAAGTACACCGCAAAACAAAAAAACCCCAACCCAATAACCGTCATGCTTATTCTTCCGGGTGCTGGCACGAGGAGCGCTTCAAAAAACAAAGATGAATGAAAAATAGCGTAAATTGCGAATGATATTCCAAGAGATATAAACACCCATCCGTCTTTTTTATCTTTAACCTGGTTCATAAAACTCGATCAATGTTTTAATAACGGTGAAATATGCCATCAAACTGTAATAATTGCCCGGTGAGTTTATTTCTAAAACCCGGTTCTACTGATACCATGGTGTAACCTTTTTGTTTTAATAAATCAATAAGATTATCAAAGGTCAATTGTCCTTTAAACAAAGGAATAAGAGATAGTTCTACTTGTATGGTGTTTATTTTTTCTAGCGAATTATTTCCGCCCTTTAAGATCATATGTTCATAACCCTGGGCATCAATTTTCAAATAAACAATGTCATTCGGTCCTATAAATTCCGAAAACACAGTATCCAATTTTTTTATCTTGATTTCTTCTTTTCCAACATATTTAGCGTGCGGGGCAGCCACCTCGTGTGCTGGAAGCATCTCAAGCAAAGAACTACTGTCAGAATTTTCTGCAACATTAATGATAGATGACATATTAGTATTACCAAATCCGTAATTATGAACATACCATAACGGATCTCTTTCGGAATACTTAACAAGTTCTGCGTAAGGAGACCGTAAAGGTTCAAAGGATATTATTTTATTACGGTATCCCAATCCCCTCAATCTTTTTGCATATCCCCCATTGCTTGCTCCTATATCTATAACTGTATTTATTTTATAGTAGGTCAATAATTGAAGAAGTTTTTCATCAGGAGTTGAGTTTGGTTGGTATCTAACAATATCAAATCCAAACCCATTCATTATTTTATGAAGTTTTCTCTTTATTGTCACTTCTCCCCCTTTATTAATACGTCAACAATTGGCATAAACAAACTATTATGACAGGTTTTAGATTATATTTTTTTGTGGGTAGCAAGGTAATTTATAATTAAAGACATCATATACATTGCCATAAACGATATCATCTGCCCCAGGACCACGGCCTTGAGCGGATCGTGATATCTCAGCATCGCCAAAGGCAAAAAGTATTGGCAAAGGCCAAAAGCAATTATATAGACCGACATATAGGCCCATGATTTAAGGGTGATCAATATGGTGTAGCCGAATTTAAAACTGAAGAACACCCCGGCCATCAGTCCCAGATTTATTATATCTTTGGTCCTGATGTATTTGGGAAGAAAATTATCGATAATATACGGGACGGTCAAATACCCCGCCACAGCCAAAGGGATCCCTATGGCCAATAAAGCCAGGTGTGCCCTCAAGGACTGACTCCAGATGCGTTTGGGGTCGTTGTCCGCCCCCAGCTGAAAAGACAGCTTGGGATACAAATATGTTCCGATGGAATCGGGAACTATGCCCATGGCGCCGATCAAGGTAAGCACCGGGGCGTATAATCCCAGCATCTCTATCGATCCGAATTTAATAAGGACCAAGCGCGGCAGGGTGTTGAAAAACCCAAACAAATATGACCCGGTAAATATTGGCAATCCTGTTTTCAACAATGTTCTAAATATTGTCCCATCAAACACCGGCTTAACCTTTATCGGCCGCCATAAGTGTGTTATCAGGGTTATCAATGTGGTAATGGCGATCTCGCGAACACAATAGCCTTTGAACCCATAAAGAAAAACCAAAACCAAACTGATCAACCGAAAGGCTGAATCGATAAATTGGATATATGACAGTTTCTCAAAATCGGCATTGGCCCGGAAGGTCCCGGCCAGATAGGCATTGTAGAAGTTCAGGCAGATGACAACGCCTATGCTGATCACCGGGAAATACCAGTCGGCCTTTAAGTTGACCAAGAACACCGTCGGGATGGCCAGGGCGGCGAATATTATGATGTTGGCCAGACTGTAGTACTGGGCTGTCTCGGCGTATTTATGGGCCTGCCCGGTATCGCCCTTTCCTAAACAAAACGGCAGTTCCCGGTTCATCCCGTTGATCACCCCCAGCCGCAGGAAAGCGCTGTAGGTCTGAATCAGCATCATGGTCTGCCAAATGCCGATGTAATAGGGATCAATCCAGCGATAGACCAAAAACCCGCTGATCAAACTGGAGATGTTTAATACAACGGCCGAAGAAGTGAACAGGGAGATGTTTTTATATTTTTTAAATTCTTGATTCAAATCGATATCCGTCGTCGTTTAAGCCATTTTGCGGCCTTTTTCATCCAGTTCTCCGACCAATATTCTGTAGAATTTTTCCTGATCGGGATGTATTCTGTTTTTACCCAATCGGTATTCAATGGATGAATAATTTTTACCAATAGCCTCCAGTGACATTTCTTTGAAAAGGATCCTCTGATAATATTTTGCCCGGTTTATTGCATCCTTAGATGGTGGGGTTGGGTTGGCCGCCATTTGTTCGATTTTTCTAAAGTATTCTTCCCTTGTTTTGGGAATCTCAACAATATTCAGGTTTCCGTATTTAGGGTTCGCAGCCATTATAACCGGTTTGCCCCTTATCACCATATCCACCCCAATATTGCTTAGCCAGGCTAAGCCAATATCAGCTCTTTCCGCCAATGAATAGGTGTTGATATCCTCATCGCCTTTTATTACATAAATATTATTTATGCCTTTTTTCAACTCTGCGACATAATCGCCTATTTTGACCTTTGCTTTTTGCCAGGCTTCGTCAGGATGGGCTCTGATCAACAACCGGTATTCTGGGTGATTCTTAAAATAATCCACTAAGCCGGATAACCATTCTTTTTGGTTTTTATATATTGTCGCCCGTCGCAATGTGGCACTGTCGCCCACCACATTTGTTCCGCATAAAAAAAGAGTCCCTGGTCTCATGAGAAATTCTTCAAGTTCTCTGGAATATTTGTCTTGCTTGGTTCTTCTCTGCACCGGATGAAAATTCTCTAACCACTCATCATCACGAGTCAATGAAAGACGCTCCTGAAATTTTTTAAAATCGTTGGAGTCCTTTTCCTTTTCCGAATTCCATTCACCCAATACTTTCATCCACCCCTCGACATCATAATCGAGGGCTGGCCGATTAAAAGCCCAAATTAAATGCCCTGGCCTCATGGCCCATCCTTCAATGAAAATAGATCTAATATTTAATCGCTTTGTTACTTCCAAAGCAGCGGCCGACTGATCTATTAACCCAGAGGGACATAGAAAAGTATCAATCTGTATATTTTTTAACAAATTATTTAACGCAACTGCTGCTGTCATAAGCATGTTTTGTGCGTTGCCATACTCCTTTTTATAATCTTCTACCATTACATGTGACTCATATTCTTCGACTCGTAAATTATAAGCAGCTACGGTGTGTGCATATTCGCCTACAAAGTCTAAATACGATGCTGTAATTTCTTTCTTATCCTCACTTTCAAAATACAAGTTTAAATCATATTTTTCTATGTAATCTAGGGATAGGAACTCTTTCCAGAAATTTATGCCCGTGGGGGATACTTTATTGGGAAAATATATGTTTTTCACATCTCCCTCGTCATAAATAACAACCGGCTGGTAGCCCATGTTATATATCTTATGCGCCGCAAAAACCGCCCATTCCACCCAGGTCCCATTGCGAATTGCCATGATAGCAATCCTCTTCGCCCCCCCCGCCCTTTTTGCCTGGAGCGTTTTTGATTCCCACTGTTTTAATGCAGCATATGGCGTGGTTATAATAATTGGTTCAAGCCCTATTTTTGAAAATAGCAGACTGGAATAATCTGAGAGGGTATTTATAACCCCGTGAAAGATATTTGAAAGCAATTTTCTAAACATATACAGAATATCACCAGTTCTCCACCACGGTTTTTCTCTCCAGCAGATCCTTTTTGTTGATCTCGTCATCATCGTAGTAAGAATCGCCTTTGATGTGGGTGGTGGATATCTCCTCGATGATGGCCCCGCTGCGGGAGGTAAAACTGTGCCTGGTGCCCGGTTCAACCAGCAGGGTGTCCCCTGGCGTCATTTTTACCAGCTGGTTGTCCCCCAGATTTATCTCAATATCGCCTGATAGGAGGTGAAAGGTCTCTTCCTTGGTTTTGTGATGGTGGGTGGGGTGTTTTTGCCCGGGAAGGACTATCAGCAGCTTTTTGCAGTACATCCGGTTGACGATGTCCACGATCACCGCCCCGTATTCCCTGATCCGTTCGATCCCATAGTGATGTGAAAGCTCTATCAAAACATCGCTGCCCGGCACTATGTTGGCCTCGTTAAGCATGCCTTTCACCTCGTGGACCACGCTGCGGACCAGGTCGATCTTGCTCCGTTCCCCGCGTATCTCCTTTATCGGCTGGTCGGGCCGGTAATCGCCGGCGGCCGTCATCGATTCGTGATATTCAAAGGCCGTGGTCTGCCCCTCCAGGCAGGGTATGGCAAAATAGACCTTGTCCCGGGACAAGGCCTCCCCTTTTTTTACATGGCCGGCGGCAAAGGCCCCTCTCATCAGGGACCGTAGAGAGTCCAGCTCATCCCGGGTGACCTGCTTGTCCTCTCCGGGGCCGCAAATGGCCCTGGCCAGCAGGGCGGCCTCCAGCCATTTGCCGGTCTGGACCGGATTCATCGAATAGGCGTTAAGTTTTATTTTATCTGTCTCCACCCCCACGTGCCGCTCCAGGATCTGGGCGCCCTTGGCCACGGCGATCTTTACCACATCCAGGTTGTCCGGGGCCTCATGCCCGGAATACCCGATGGCCGTGCCGGGATACCTCTTGCGCAGTTTGTCGATGAACCCGGCATTGATGTTCTGGTTGCTGGCCGGATAGACACCCACGCAATGCAGCAGGGCGAAATTTGCATGCCGGTGGCCGCAGAAGCTGGCTATCTTGTCTATCTGCGGCAGGGTCAGGCCGCCGGTCGAGGCTATCACCGGCTTGCCGGTCCGGCATATCTCTTCCAGCAGGGGCCAGTCGTTGGCGCTGCAGCTGGCGATCTTGATGATGGAGATGCCGTGCTCCACCAGCAGGGCCACCGAGGGCTCGTCGAATGGCGTGCAGATGGCCTCCATCCCCTGCTCCTTGATGGCCTGCACCAGCTGCTGGAACTGGCTGGCGTTCAGCCGAGTATCCAGGAACCGTTTGATATGCTTGCTCGCCCCGGAATTGATATGGTCCTTATGGATGAAGCTGTCCAGCTCCCGGTACTGTAGCTTGACCCCGGCCCGGATGCCGTGCTTGCGGGCTATCGCTCCCATCTCGGCAATGATCTTCAGTCCGTGCTCCACGCTGCCCTGATGGTTGTTGGCCATTTCGAAAATGTACAGATTCTTAAAAATATCCTTCATTTCGTCTCCAGTGACTGTTATTTATCAAGGTCATCCAGCATCGATTTTATCTGGTCAAGACTGGCCATCCTGTCGTCAATGTAATAATCCGCCGCCGGTTTTCCGAACATCAGCTGGTGGTACCTGAGGCCGCAGGATTCAAGCTGTTGCCGGGTGGTCTCGGTCCAGTCGATCCCCGTCACATAGCCGCGGGCGGTGAACAATATTATCCGGTGGCCCCGTTCATAAAGCCGGTTTATCAGGCTGACCGTTTCCGGCCGGGGCCGGGCCAGGGAGTAATCGTTGCCTGGAACCAGCGACATGATGATCCCGTCAATGTCGAAACAGAATGTCTTCTTATCCATCACTTGGCCTTGAGTATCTTTCTGACGGTCTTCAGCTGATCCGGCCGGTCGATGTCCCAAAAGTGGTCCATTACGTACCCGTGAATGACATCGCCGGTCATCGATCTTTTATTCAAGATCACGTTCGTTCTTATCACGTCGATAGAAGCATTCTGCAGATATGCTTTGGGCAGCGATTGCCTTGGCATATTATAGGCTTCTTTGATGCTGCTTTTGATCACCGGTGAAAGTTTTCCGGCTTCGTCGCGGAACCACATTTTAAAAGGGGTCTCGGGGGCCGGTACCACGGATCGGACGGAATCGATCCCTGGGTTTTCAGTAATGATCCGGACCATTTTATCGATATCCTCGGAATTCCTTATGGGATAGGTCGGCCTTAGATGTACACAGATCTCCGGTTGATAGTCCTCATTGAGCCGCAGCCATTCCAGGGCATGGATAAATACTTCCAGGTCTGTCGAGCGATCGCCTGACATCTCCCGCGGTCGCAGAAAAGGAGTCTCGGCTCCGTATTTGTTGGCAATGGCTGCATAGCGTCGGCTATCGGTGCTGACAATGATCCTGGTGATCTTTTTTGATCTCCGGGCATGTTCGATGGAGTAGGCCAGGAGCGGTTTCCCGCCCAACAGCCGGATGTTTTTATTGATGATCGATTTCGACCCGCTGCGGGCCGGGATCAGGGCCAGGATGTTCATATTCTGAGCTTGGGGAATATTTTAATGACGATCTTTTTAATGTCGCCGGCAAATATTTGGTAGCCCTCGGTAGCCTGAATATCCCTCAATATGGTTGATTCTTTCAGGTATTCCCGGCCGATGCTAAAGGCTATTCCCAGGAACAGGCCGAAAGCTATGGAGGCCAGCAACACCCTGGTCCGGGAGTTGCTCTTGACAGCCGGGGGCCGGGCCTTCTCTACGATGTCGATGATCGGGATATCCTTGATCTCCTGGAGCTTGGCCTTTTCATACTCCTTGGTTATGATCACAAATATTTCTTCCTGAATCCTTAGATCCCTGGTCCGGCGGACCATTTCTTGCTGGAGCGATGGGGACGACATCAGCTGGCGATTATTTTCCCTAAAAAAGGTGAGGTTTTGTTCGGCCCTCCTCAGGTCCTCTCTGGCTTTAGTCAATTGCTCTTCAATGTATTTCCGATTGTTGCCGGCCTTGCTTTTACGGAAATATTTGTTGTAGGTGTCCAACTGCTCCACGATGTAATTGGCCATCTGCGAGGCGATGTCGGGATCCTTGAAGGTCACCATTATATCCAGGGTCCCCTCCTTGATGGAGATGGGCATTTTGATCATGCCCATAACCGCCTCATGAAGAAAATACCCCATCAGTTCCGGGTTCTTCTCCTTGATACCCAGCACTTGGGCCAGGGTCCGCGGGGCATTGTCCTTTCTCCCCTGATAAGCCTTTTGGGCCAGGGAATCGGTCATCCGCTGGCTGGCGATGATCCGCTGGTAGATCTGGGGAGTATTGATCTTGACCTTGGTCCCGGGAATGTCCACCCCCAGTTCGTTGGCCATTACCGACAGTGCGGAAAATGTCCCGGCCTCCTCTCCCGTCGGTAATATCGTCAATTGGGCCTTAAATATCGGTTTGGTAAAAAAAAGCAGTTGGACCAGAGTAACAGTGCCGATAGCTCCTGTTATAAAAAATATCAGCTTCCAGTCCCTGAGAATAATATCAATATACTTTAAGGCAGAGCTGCCCTGATTTTCTCTTATCTGATTTTCCATTAATAAACCTTTATATGTGTTATTAATCTTTCTAAACGCAATTAAAACAGGAGGGTATATAATTTACTGCAGTTGTTTGATGCCCACCACTATCACCACCGTTGTCGTTAATATTGCCGTAGTGCTCTGAATAACCTCGCTCCATTTGACCCCGGCGCCTTCCTTCTTTTTGGGTACGATGATCGAGGCTCCCGGCGGGATATTGCGCTGGAACAGTCCCAGGAAGGTTTTGGGCTTCATGTTCCGCCCGTTGGGCAGCCGGACGGTTATCCTTTTGCGGTCGGCATCCTCGGTGGTGCCTCCCACCTTTTCCAGATAATGTTTGAACCCGTGGTTGGGCTCATAGAGGGTGTTGACCGGAAAGCGGACCTCCCCGGTGATATTGACGGTAGCCGGCCTTTCTGGGATGGACAGCACATCGCCGTCCCGCATCACGACATCGTGCAGACTGCCGTTCCTGTTTAGGGCCTTGGCTAGGTTCACATCGATCTGGCCCTCCCCGGCCCGGCTGAAGATGCTGCCTTCGGGATAGGCCAAGGGCTTAAGCCCTCCGGCCCGTTTGATGATGCTGGAAAGACGCTCTCCCTCGGCCGACAAGGAGTAATATCCCGGGAAATACACCATGCCGTCGATGGTCACCCTTTTCTGGAACTGGTAGTCGGGGTCCTGGCGGACGATCACCCGGTCCCGGGATTTTAAGGGAAAGGCCCGGTCGGTCTCGCTGTCCAGGTTGAGTATGAAGGTGACCGTCGATTCCGGCCGGGCGTAGAACAGCATCCGGGACACCTCGGCCCTGGGACGGTAAGCGATCTTCAATAGCCCACCGGCCTTATCTACCAATTCCCCGACCGTGGTATTGTCGGTGATCTCATAGGGCCCTGGCATCAGGACGAACCCGTCGATAGTGACGATATTGTCTATTCCCTCGGGCACCTTGTATATGCCGATCACGTCCTCGTTCTCCAGCTGGTACTCGGCCGGATTTGACATTATGTCACGGTAAGAAAGATCTATCAAAGTGACCAGTCCGTCCCGGCCGGTGCGGTTTATCTGGATGATCTCGGTATAGGCATCGGGGCGCAGCCCTCCGGCCAGGGCCAGCACTGCCTTCAATCCCTCGCCGGGCAGGGGCTCATATATGCCGGGGCGGTAGACCCCCCGGGGGATGGCCACCTTCCTGGGCGCCAGCGGCACATACACCACGTCTCCGTTCTGCAGCCGGATATCGCTGTCCTTTTTTCCCTTCAGGATCAGATCGTAGAGATCGATGGTTGCTATCGTCTTGTTGTTGCGAAGCACCTGGACCTTTCGCAACGATCCCTGGTTGGTGGGACCGGACGCGTAATAAAGGGCGGTAAAAGCGGTGCTGGTGCTGGAGATGAGGAAACCGCCGGGCTGCTGGACCTCGCCCAGGACGAAGATCTTTATCCTCTTCAATTTTCCGGTGGTCACATCCACCGATATGGCTTTGGACCTGATGCCGGCGTAAATCTGGGACAGGCGCTCCACGATCTTCTTATGGGCTTCGGCCAGGGTCAGCCCGTTGACTATCACCATTCCGGCTTCGGGAAGATTGATCTTACCCTCCCTATCCACTTTATAGGTTCCCGAATACTGCACTTCGCCGTAGAGACTGACCATCAGCTCATCATCGGTCCCGATCTGGTAATTGGGGTCGGCCGGAGCATAGTCCAGCGGTTCAAAGGTTATTGCCGGGTTGTTGAATATCTCGTACCCGAAAGGAGGCAGGGAAAACAGCCTATATTTTGGTGTTTTTACTATGTTATAACTTTCAAAGACAGCATGCTGCATTTCCCGAAAGGCTTGAGACCCGCCCAAAGATTCCTTGGCCTTCTTCTTTTCCGAGTCCGAAGCCGCCTCTTCAGCAACCTTCCCCTCATTTTTGGTCTTTTCTATGGCATTAAGGATATCTTGGTCGGTGTAGCCGACATCTCTGGCCTTTTCCACCGCATCGGGAACGGTCAAACCGGCCTTGCTGACTTCGGCATCTAGCCCGGCATCAGTAATTGCCCTAGCTGCATCCTGGGCCGAAGCGTTCTGGAAAAACAAAAGGATCGCCAAGGCAACTATATTTTTCATGATTGATCGCATCTTATTTCATCCTCGATTTAACAAATTTGAAATATCTGGTTAATTTATGATCTGTTTTTAACCGCCAAAACCCGCTTAAGCAATTTTCCCGAAAGTTTAATTGTTTTTCTTTTTATATCCTTTGAAATCAGCGCAACTTCATGTGAAGTATTATATTAAAAGAACATTTTAGCATGAATGTTTATCATAGTCAAGGGATTAAAAAATGTTATATAAATGAAAATATTTTATAATTTTAAGAATAAAATACAATAAAAAAACGCTCTTTATCATTAAAATAAAGAGCGCGGGTCCCTGTCATTTAATACATTGTGTTTCTTTAAGTTACATTTCTGCAGTGTCTTTGCCAAAAAACATATAGACCTATTCCTGCAATCAGCATTGCCAAAGCTTCAGCCAATGGCAGGGAAATTGACCCCCATTTACTATACCCCAAAATGATGTTAAAAGAGGTGAAAATTGCCAATATTATCTGAAATTTGCCTATAATAGATACCAAACCCCGGGCATAGATGAACATTCCGGAATAATAGCTGATGCAGGAAAAAAGTATCCAGGGAATATAATTTATATAATAGATCTGTACCCTTTGGTATTCAGGTCCCCAAAACTTGGTGATCAAAGGAAGTAATATATAAATTACAGTCAGGGATGACAACACGACGTATAATAGCACAACCCAAAGCCACCTTTTAAATAAAATTTCAAGCCGGGGATGGTCCATTTTTGATAAGGCTGGGATATAGGCAAAGTACAACATGGATATCAAAATTAAATGAGCCCCGGCGAACTTTCCCGCTAAAAAATAATAGGTCAGGTCCTGGCTGACGCCAGTCGTGGTAAGATAAATCACTCCGAACCAGTTGGAGATATATAAGGCGATACCGGTAAGGGCTATGGGCAGTGATTTTTTCAGGATTTTTTTCAGCAG
>JAVHLB010000014.1 GCA_031082425.1 Candidatus Edwardsbacteria bacterium
CTTTTTTTATAGGGACCAATAAATTTGCTTGAAAAACATGCCTATAATATGATAACTTAAAAGGGTATGAGAAAGATAATTATATTAGCCAGCCTGCTGGCAATCCCTTTCTTGGCCCCAGCCAATGAAGACAGCCGCGATATTCCGCTGGACCACTGGTCATACCCCGTTCTGCAGAGATTTCAAGCCAAGGGATATGTAAGCCTGCCGGTATCGAAGCCATACCAGCGATGGCAGGTGATCGAACAGCTGCAGGATCTTTTACGCCGACAGATGGACGGGGCGGCGGGCCTGTCAACCACCGACCGTTATTATTTTGACCAGCTCAGCCAGGAGCTTAATATCGGGACAACAGATAGAAGGCTGTCTGATGAAGAAATATTTTCCTACGATGATGGAAGAGCCGCCCTCAGCGCCGATATCAGCCTGGGGCTGGAAGCCGCCATCTCCCATAACGAACCACCTCAGAGCCGGGGAACGGGGATGCTGGATGTTTTTGGAGGGATGCCGGACATTTTCATTTTTGACCAGAGAATAACTTTGACCCTGGAAAAAGAAACCGAGAAGGTCGAGAGATTATCCGGCAGCCTGAAAAGCTGGAGGGGAGGAGAATACTCAACCGGATGGGCTTACTTCCGGACGTCCCATCCCTATTTGGCCCTTACTTTGGGCCGGCAGCAGAGATGGTGGGGCCCGGGCACTTTCGGCACCTTGCTGCTTTCGGACAATTCGGAAGGGTTCGACGCCGTTGATCTCGAACTTAATTATAAGAGAGTTGAGCTCCAGTCCTTCTTCGGAATATTGAGCACCGACCAGAAACGCTATATCTCCGGGCATCGGCTGGGAATCAAGCTGCCGTGGAACATAGGGTGGGGTTTTTCAGAGGCGGTGGTTTACCAGGCCAATCAGATCGATCCGGCCTATATGAATCCCCTGCTGCCCTATTATGCCAACCAATGGAACCAGCGGGATGATGACAATGTCCTATGGTCGGCGGATATTCGCTGGACGCCCGGCCGGGGTTTTTCGACCTACGGGGAACTTTTAATGGATGATGTGCAGTATGAGCAGGATCCGCCGGCCCCCCAGAAACTGGGCTTTCTGCTGGGCGGCCACTGGGCAGATCCGGCCGGGCTGACGGATTCCGACCTGAGGGTAGAATGGGCCGGCAACCAAAAATGGGTATATACTCATCGCAGATACGCCAATCGCTATGTAGGGGCAGATACCGTCCATATACTGGGCCACTGGGTGGGCACCGATGCCGACGCGCTGGACATGGTTCTGGAACACCGGTTTCATCCCCGTCTGAATGCCGGAGTAGGATATCAGATGGAAAGGCACGGGGAGGGGAGGATCGACCGGGGCTATCTTGAGGCCGATGATCCCGGTACTTCATTTTTAAGCGGAGCCTTCAGCCGGATGGACAAGGGTGAAATTATCTTTCAATGGGAGCCTTTCTACTGGGTCGATCTGACAGCGGATATCTGGCTGGCTTATGTAAAAAATCCCAACAACCGGCCGGGAACCGGCTGCAACGACCGGGGCCTGGACCTGTTGATAGAAATATATTTTTAATGAAGAAGATCAGAGACATATTGGAACTTTCCCGGATCGGCAACGTAGCCATCACCGGATTCTCGGTGCTGATAGGCACCGGCGGGGATGTCGGATCGGCCAATATTCGCCTGGTGATCATGGCGGTCATCTCTGCGATGATCATTGCCGCAGGCGGCAATGCCCAGAATGATTATTACGACCAAAAGACAGACGCCGTAAACCGGCCGGAACGGCCGATCCCCTCGGGGCGCATTTCTCCCCGCTGGGCTTTTATTTTCAGCCTCCTTTGTTATCTCTCCGGCATTGTTCTGGGATGGTTGATCGGCAGGGATACCGGTCTGGTGGCCTCCGTTGTGGCGGTATTGCTTTGGCTGTATGCCGCCAGGGGAAAGATGATGGGGTTGGGCGGGAACCTGATCATCGCTTTGATATGCGCTTCGGCTTTTATCTACGGGGGATTGACCGTCAACAATCCGGTGCTGGCGGCATTTCCGGCGGTATTTGCCTTTCTGATGCACCTGTCCCGGGAGATCATCAAGGACGTTCAGGACCTATCCGGCGACAGGCAGTCGGGGGCCAGGACCCTGGTCATCAGGGCCGGCCACAAGAGAGCCCTGTCCGTTTCGGCCTTCAGCCTGCTGCTGCTGGTAAGCTTCAGCCCGGTGCCTTATCTGATGGAGATTTATAATATCAGGTACCTGCTGGCGGTTGTTCTGGGGGTGGACCTGGTGCTTTTGCCGATGATCTATCAGCTGTTAAAAAATCCACTGGGAGTCGATTACGCCAAGCTCAGTTTCATATTAAAAATCGACATGCTGGTGGGACTGATGGCCATTGCCGTGGGGATATCGTAATTAATAAAGGAGTTTATGAACCTTTTTCAGGCGGTCATTTTAGGCTTGGTGCAGGGGTTGACAGAGTTTCTGCCGGTCTCCAGCTCCGGACATCTGGTGCTGTTCGAGGAATTCCTGGGGCTGGGCGCCAGCAATCTCCGCTTCGAGGTGGCCCTGCATCTGGCCACCCTGCTGGCGGTATGCTTCGCTTTCCGTCGGAGGATTGGCAAACTGATCAAGGCCGTTTTTACCGGACGGATAAGGCGGGTCAGGGGGGAATGGCAGTTCAGCGACGACAATCTCCGGCTGGCCCTGATGCTGATCCTGGCCACCATCCCGGCGGCGGTGATAGGCATCCTCTTTGATGATCTCATCGAGCAGGCTTTCAACAATCCGGTGGCGGTGTCGCTGGCCTTGCTGGCCACCGGGGCCATTCTTTTCGGGACCGGAAAAGTGGCCAAGCGGCAAGAGAAGATCTCCTGGAAACACTCTTTGATCATAGGCTTTTCCCAGGCCCTGGCCATATTGCCCGGCATCTCCCGCTCCGGGACCACCATCTCGGCCGGGATCTATTCCGGGGTCGACCAGGAAAAGGCGGCCGAATTCTCCTTTCTGCTGTCCATACCGGTGATACTGGGGGCCGGCCTTTTGGAATTCAAGGATGTGCTGAAGACCGGCCTGCCGCCGGGCGAGCTGGAGGCGATCATATTAGGCGGGCTGGCAGCTGCGCTGTCGGGTTATCTGGCGATAAATATCCTGCTGAAAATAATCCGAAATTCCAAGCTGCAGTATTTTGCCTATTACTGCTGGGCGGCGGGCCTGATCTCGCTGGCATGGCTGCTTTTAAAATAACGTAAGGTAAAGATATGTCCAAAGCCAAGATAAACCCCATCAAGGTGTTTTTGATCATTCTGGCAACGGCAATGATCGTGGGCCTGACCGCCGGGTATTTTTACCGTCCGCTGGAACCCTCGCTGCAGAAGAGCATCAGCCTGACGATCATGGGTTTTTGTCTGGCCCTGCTGGGGATATACGCAATTCTGACGATCAGATACTGGCGGGTGGAAAAACGGGGAAGCTGGCAGTTTTTTCAGGTCCTGATCCTGACCGCCGCCACCGGCCTGGCGGTCCAGCTTAGCGGAGCTGTGGCCTCGCCGCTGGTGCTTTTATACGGCCTGTTGATAGTCCTTTCCATCTTCCGCAGCGATAAGTGGAAAGCCGTGCCTCTGGCATCCATCCTGCTGATCGAGCTGGGTTCCAGTTTTCTGGGCGGACGCTGGCGGCAGGAATTGCTGCCGGGCATGACTATAACCGCCGCATTGATACTGCTCTATGTCATCAGCTTGGTAATCACCAGGCGGGGGCGCAGTTCCGGAGCAGGCGGCCAGCCGGTAATGTCATTCGATGAGCCGGTTACCGTCCAAAAAGACCTTAAAGAGGACCTGGCCTCGCTGTGCAGCCTGATACAGGCGGCCATGAGAACCAAGACCAGCGCCATTTTCCGGGCTGACAATCTTACCGGCACTTTGAATATGATGGCTTTCAAAAGCTACAGCGCCGAGGTCATCAAGGATGCCTCCCTGGAGATCCGCAGCAGCCTTTTGGGCTGGGCGGCCCGGGAGCGCCAGGGCCTTTTATATGCCAGTTACGAAAGGGACTCAAGGGACCTGGGATATTACCGAAAATCCGAGGAGGTCCGCTCGGTGCTGTCGGTGCCGGTGCTGCAGGAGAGCGAAGTGATCGGGGTGCTGGTGGTTGACAGCGAACAGGCCGGGGCTTTCAATGAAAACGACAAGATTCTTTTGGCCGGGTTCGCCGAGGAGGCGGCCAAGTTGGTGCATTTTCATCAGAGCCACTCGGCCCTGGGGCTGGAGAAGGACCGGCTGCAGCAGTGGAACAGCCGCCTGGAGCTGATGGCCTCACGCCTGAAGGTCAACGATGTCATCAGGATAATCCAGGAGCTGATCCCCCGGCTGGTGCCCTGCGACCATATAGTCCTGCTGGAGGTGTTGCCCGAGCCGGGGAAGGCCCGGGTGCTGTTGTCCGACCCGGCCAATGCCGGCTACCCCGCCCCGGGAACGGAGATAGACATTGCCGGCTCGCTGTCCCAGCAGGCGGTCGATCTAAAGGAATGGCGCTCGGTGGATGATTTTTATAGGCGGTCCATAGGCATCAATCGTTTCTCAGGAGACGAGCGACCGGACCACGGATTTCGCTCGGTGCTGGCGGCGCCGCTGTTATACGAGGATGTCTGCCATTACGTGCTGGTGCTGGAAAGCCGCCAGCCTAAAGTCTTTGAGGCCGACCGCGACACCATTCACATCATCGCCGGGCAGTTCTCGCTGGCCCTGAAGAGCGCCGCCATGTACGAGGAAAAGGAGAATCTGGCCATCCGGGACGGCCTGACCGGGCTGGCCAACCATCGCCGGTTCCAGGAATATCTGGAGGAGACCATTACCAAGGCCGGCAGCCAGCCGGTGGGCATAGCTCTGTTCGATATTGATTTCTTCAAGAAACTCAACGACAATTACGGACATCCCATAGGCGATGCGGTGCTCAAGGAAGTGGCCGCCCGGCTGAAGAGAAGCATCTCGTCCTTCGACTTCGTGGCCCGCTACGGCGGAGAGGAATTCATAGCGGTGTGGCCGGGACGGAACGACAAGGAGACCGCCCAGCTGGCCGAGCAGGTGCGCCTGGCCATAGAGGGAGAAAAATTCAAGACCACGGCCGGGGATTTGCCGGTGACCGTCAGCCTGGGGGTGGCTTCCTATCCCCAGGACGCCAAGAAGAAGGCCGAATTGATAAAAGCAGCCGATGAGGCTCTGTATGCGGCCAAGAAGGGCGGGAGGAACAAAGTGGTCCGGTTCGCCGCCATGGAGAAGGACCCGGGTTAGCCACCAAGGCACAAAGGCTTTTACTGTCATTCCCAGGTGACTTCAATGCAATACAGGTTGAGGGATGCGGAATCGTCACCCATTTGGATAGTATGATAACCGGCAGGTCTCAGGGTGACAGCGTCAAGTCATATTTTTATAAAAGTATGCCCATTAATAAATTCATAAAATATATCAAAGTCCAGCGCAATTTGGCCGACAACACCTGCCAGGCCTACCAGCGGGACCTGCGGCAGTTCTTCGATCATCTTAAACATGATGACCTGACCAAGATCGACCGCAATACCATCCGCAATTACCTGGGAATACTGCAAAGGCAGGGATTGGACAAGCGTTCGGCGGCCAGAAAGCTTTCGGCCATAAAAGCCTTCTTCAAATACTGCGCCCGGGAGAACATCATTCCTTCCAATCCAGCCCTGGGCTTGAGATCTCCTAAATTGGACAAGAAGCTGCCTTCGTTCCTTTCCGAACAGCAGGCGGAGGAGGCCGTCCAGTCAAACCAGGAAAAGCCGGAGGATACGGTCCGCAACAATGCCATTATGGAACTGTTATACGGCAGCGGATTGCGGTCATCGGAATTGCTGGGACTGAAGGCCGGGGATCTGGACCTCTCCGGCGGGCAGGTCAAGGTCATGGGCAAGGGCAGCAAGCAAAGGATAGTGCCGCTGACCCGCGAATCCATCAGCGCCTTAAAAAAATACATTGCCGGGCGGGAGAATCAGGAAACAGTTTTCCGGGGGGCGCGGGGGATGGCCCTCAACCGGAGGCAGCTGCAAAGGATCGTCCAGACACGAATCCGCTCGGCGCATTACGGGGGCAAGGCCAGCCCCCACGTTCTGCGGCATTCCTTTGCCACCCATCTTTTGGACCGGGGGGCCGACCTGAAGGCGGTCAAGGAACTGTTGGGCCACGCCAACCTGTCCACCACCCAGATATACACTCACATCACCACCGATCGTCTCAAAAAGGTCTACCAACAGGCCCATCCCCGGGCGGACGACGAGGGGGATGATAAATAAAATCCGAAATTAAACAGATGATATATAAATGCCTGTCAATCGTTAAACCCAACGGTAATAATGTAGCCAGTGGAATTAAGACTATTGAGGTCAGAAGGTGGGAACTGCCGTTTTTCCCATTGAAGGATCTGATCATAATAGAAAACGATAATTATCTTTCGAAGCACTACCAGGAAGAGAATGGCATGATTTTGGCAATGGCCGATGTGATTGATGTCCGGCCCTGGGAGGAAAAAGATCTGATAGCATCATGCGCGAAAGTCTATGAAAAGGGCTATCTGGCCTGGATCTTGTCGAATATAAGAAAAATCAGCTATCCTGCACCGGTTCCGGCCAAGAGGAAAATCTATGAATTGGAATTGGATGAGGGGCAATTGGAATATCAATAAAATTATACGAAAACATAGGGGCGGGTTTCAAACCCGCCCCTACGACCGCCCCCTTGGCCCCCTCCGATACGGAGGGGGATCGTTGTTTGCCCTCTCCAAATGCGTTTGAAGAGGGCGGGGTGAGGGCAAAAAACATCCCGTTGCAAATCAAATTCATTTGTGCTAAAATAACCACTTGTTTTGGAAACCAAAACCCAACAACATATATATTGCCGTGTGATCACGGCAGGAGGAGTTCAAATGTCCAAGTATGTCTATTTCTTCGGCGGGAAATCGGCCGAAGGAAGCGCCAGCGACAAGAACCTTTTGGGCGGCAAGGGCGCCAACCTGGCCGAGATGTGCCATCTGGGGATCCCGGTGCCGGCCGGATTCACCATCTCCACCGAGATGTGCACCGTCTTCTACAAGAACAACAAGAAATATCCGCCGGAGCTGAAAAAGCAGGTGGAAACCGCCCTAGCCAAGGTGGAAAAGGTGATGGGCATGAAGTTCGGCGACAAGCTGAACCCCCTGCTGGTCTCGGTGCGCTCCGGAGCACGCAGTTCCATGCCCGGAATGATGGAGACGGTGCTGAACGTCGGCCTGTGCTCGGCCACCATCCCCGGGATGATAAAGAAGACCAACAACCCCCGCTTCGTCTACGACGCCTACCGCCGTCTGATCATGATGTACTCCGACGTGGTGATGGAAAAGGCCGCCGGAATGGAGCCCAAGGAGGGCCAGGGGATCCGCAAGCAGCTGGACGACATGCTGGGCGAGGTCAAAAAGAACAAGGGCTATAAGACCGATGCCGATCTGACCGAGAACGATCTGATAGATCTGTGCGGCCGCTTCAAGGCCAAGGTCAAGGAAGTAATCGGCCAGGAATTTCCCGATAATGCCATGGATCAACTATGGGGCGGCATCGGAGCGGTGTTCTCCTCCTGGAACGGCAAGCGGGCCATCTCCTACCGGAGGATAGAGGGCATCCCCGATGAGTGGGGAACCGCGGTCAACGTCCAGGCCATGGTGTTCGGCAACATGGGCGAATCCTCGGCCACCGGGGTGGCCTTCTCCCGCAATCCGGCCAACGGCGACAACCACTTTTACGGCGAATGGCTGGTCAACGCTCAGGGCGAGGACGTGGTGGCCGGCATCCGCACCCCCAATCCACTGAACGAGGACACCAAGAACGAGCAGAACAGGCATATGTCCTCCCTGCAGACCGCCATGCCGGAGGTCTACAAGGAACTGAACGGCTTCCGCAACCGCCTGGAAAAGCACTACCGCGACATGCAGGACATCGAATTCACCATCCAGGAGGGCCGTTTGTGGATGCTGCAGTGCCGCATCGGCAAGCGCACCGGCACCGCCGCCCTGAACATGGCCATGGACATGGTGGAGGAGAAGCTGATCACCAAGGCTGACGCCGTCACCCGGGTGTCCCCGGCCCAGCTGGACGAGCTGCTGCACCCCATCGTCGACCCGGCCGCAGAGAAGAATTCCGCGGTGCTGGCCAAGGGCCTGCCGGCCGGACCGGGCGGGGCCAACGGCCAGATAGTCTTCACCGCCAGCGATGCAGTGGCCTGGCAGAAGCAGGGCAAAAAGGTGATCCTGGTCCGCGAAGAGACCAACCCCGAGGACGTGGAGGGGATGAGGGCCGCGGTGGGCATCCTGACCGCCCGGGGCGGAATGACCTCGCACGCCGCTCTGGTGGCTCGGGGCTGGGGCAAGTGCTGCATCGTGGGCAGCAGCTCCCTGCATATCGACGCCCATACCAAGACCATGAAGGTGGGCGACAAGGTTTTCAAGGAAGGCGATCATATCACCCTCAACGGGACCCGGGGCTACGTCTATGCCGGGCAGCTGGCCATGATCGATGCTACCGAGAACCCACGCTTTGTAGGCTTCATGAAATACGTCGATTCCTACCGCCAGCTGAAGGTCCGCACCAACGCCGATACCCCGGAGGATGCAGCCAAGGCCCGGGGTTTCGGGGCCGAGGGCATAGGGCTGTTCCGCACCGAGCACATGTTCTACGGCAAGAATTCCGAAGCCCCGCTGTTCTGCCTGCGCAAGATGATCATCTCCCAGAGCGTCAAGGAGCGCCGGGCGGCCCTGGCCGAGCTGTACCCCTTCGTCAAGAAGGATATCAAGGCCACTTTGGAGGTGATGGACGGATTTCCGGTCACCATCCGGCTGCTGGACCCGCCGCTGCACGAGTTCGTGCCCACCCGCCAGGAGGAGCGCAACAAACTGGCCCAGGCCCTGGGCATCACCCCCGAAGCGCTCGATAACCGGGCCGACGATCTCCACGAGTCCAACCCCATGATGGGCCACCGTGGGGTGCGCCTGGGCGTCACCTATCCCGAGATCACCGAGATGCAGGTGCGGGCCATCCTGGAATCCACCGTGGAGCTGATCAAGGAGGGCAAGAAGATCAGCCCTGAGATCATGGTCCCGGTGGTGGGAATGAAGAACGAGCTGGTGGACCAGAAGGCCATCGTGGACAAGATCTATGCCGAGGTATGCGCCAAATACGGCGTCAAGAAGATCGACTACATGTACGGCACCATGATCGAGGTTCCGCGGGCGGCGCTGACCGCCAACCGGATAGCCGAAACGGCCGAGTTCTTCTCCTACGGCACCAACGACCTGACCCAGATGGGCTTCGGATTCTCGCGCGACGACATCGGGGGATTCGTGCCGGCCTACGTGGAGAAGAAGATCCTGCCGGCCGACCCCTTCCAGATACTGGACCAGGAGGGCATCGGGCAGCTGCTGGAGATAGGCATCCAGCGGGGCCGGGCCACCAGGCCCAACCTGAAGGTGGGCATCTGCGGGGAGCACGGCGGGGAGCCGTCATCGGTGGAGTTCTGCCACCGGGTGGGAATGAACTACGTTTCCTGCTCGCCGTTCCGGGTGCCCATTGCCAGGCTGGCCGCGGCCCAGGCGGCTATTAAAGACATGAAGGCAGAGAAAAATAAAATCGGAAATCGGAAACCGAAGGTGGTGAAGCCGAAAGCGAAGCCGGCCGGAAAAGCGAAAAGCGTGAAGCGGATAGCGAAACCAATCAAGAAAGTTGGTAAGAAAAAAGGCAGAAAGTAATCTGACCTATATTAAAAGCCCCTTCAGCAATGAAGGGGCTTTTAATTTCCTTCCCCTTATGCTTTAGAAGATGAAGGGTGAGGTTGTTTTATAACTCACCCACTTTCAAGAGGGCAATGCATGTTAACCTCAGTGCAGGCCCTCAAGCCCCTCACGGTGGATAACGGGGACCTCTGGACACACCCCTCAATTCCCTCTTTTTAGAGGGGATGCTGGTTCTGTGGATTCCCGCCTGCGCGGGAATAACAATTGTGGATTGCTTAATAAGGGAAGCGGGGAAGTCGTTTCGCAATGACAAGTTGGCATAAAATATCCCTTTGAGCCTTGGTGTCTTGGTGGTTCAGCCCTGGGCCAATAAAAATCAAATATTTTTCACAAATATATTGCAAAGTTGACATAAAATTTGGTATTATGTAAGTTATTGAAGTTACACAAATAAGGTCAATTTTATCGCTACCTCGGAAAAATCAAAAATAGATGTAATAGTCATCGGCGGTGGTCCTGCAGGGATGATGGCGGCCGGAACGGCAGCCCAAGGCGGATCATCAGTTCTTTTATTGGAAAAAATGTCTTCCCTGGGCAAAAAACTGCTGATCACCGGCCAGGGCCGCTGTAATATCACCAACAACCTGGAAGCAAAGAAATTCATCGCCGATTGCGGCCTCAAGGCCCGTTTTCTATACGGAGCTCTGTCCCGATTCGGTTATGAATCCACCTTAAGGTTCTTCGAGGAGCTGGGCCTTAAGACCAAGCTGGAGCGGGGCGGGCGGTATTTCCCGGAGAGCGACAGCTCCCGCGACGTGCTGGAGGCCCTGGAGAGATATCTGGCTGCTGGAAGGGCCAAGGTGACAACCAATGCCAGAGTCACCGGCATCCGAAAGGAACGGGAGGGATTCAGCGTTACGGCCGGAACCGAAGTTTACCGATCGAACAGATTGGTCATCGCCACCGGGGGTAAGTCCTATCCCGGCACCGGCTCCGCCGGGGACGGCTATGCCTGGGCATCGGACCTGGGCCACAGCGTCAGCCCTTTGAAACCATCGGACGTCCCACTTAATGTCAAAGAGGATTTCGTAAAGGAACTGCAGGGCCTGAGTTTAAAAAATGCGGAACTGACCTTTGCCCGCGGCTCAAAGAAGATAAAATATTTCGGGGAGATGCTTTTCACCCACTACGGCATCTCCGGGCCGATCGTGCTGGATGCCAGCCGGGTGATCGGCTCCTGGCTGGATGACGGCCCGGTGGACTGCCGGCTGGACCTGAAGCCGGCCCTGGATGAGGAGACCTTGAATCGGCGGCTGCAGCGCGAGATCCCGGCCTCCGGTAAAAAGACCTTCAGGATATTCATCAAGGAATACCTGCCGGCCAAGCTGATACCGGTATTCATCAAACTGTGCGTGATCGACGGCGAGTTGAGGGTCAATCAATTAAATGCCGGACAGCGCAAAAAGGTCATCGAACTTTTAAAGGATATCAGATTTACCGTAACCGGCTTGCGGGGTTTCGACGAAGCGGTGGTTACGGCCGGCGGGGTGGATCCGGACCAGATAGACCAGGCCACCATGGGATCCAAAAAGGTCAAGGGTTTATATTTCTGCGGTGAGATACTGGACCTGGACGGGCCCTGCGGTGGTTACAACCTGCAGATAGCCTGGTCCACCGGGTTCCTGGCAGGCAAAAGTGCAGGGGAAAAGTAAATGCCGAACCGAGCCAAAAGAGCCATACACATCATCTCCTTTGAGGAGAAATTATCCGGCTGGGTCCGGTGGGCGGTGCTGTTCCTGGCCTTGCTGCTGGTGACCCTCCGGCCCCAGGATCTGGCCGGGCATTACCTGGGCCTGTACTTGACCCTGGGCCTGGCGGCTTTATACAACCTGCTGGTGTTCTTTGCCGGAAGAAAAATGCTTAAATTCCTGAGGGCTTTTTGGGTGAGCCTGGTGTTCGATCTGGTCTTCGCCAGCCTGCTGATCGCTTTTACCATGGGAGCCCAGAGCCAGTTCTTCTATCTGTACTACCTGACGATATTCCTGGCGGCGGTCTCCGGCAACCGGCAGGCAGCCCTTAAGGTCACCGTCCTGGCCTCGGGAATGTATTTTCTGGCCCTGATATGGAGGGGCGAACTAAGCTGGGACCAGTACTTTTTATACGACCTGCTGTTCAAGATCGGGTTGCTGTCGCTGACCGCCTTCTGGGCCGGGCTGCTGTCCGACCAGCAGAAGAGATGGCGGCTGCGCAACCAGGAGCTGTGCCAGATCGCCGACGAATGGACCAAGACGGCCTCCGACATCCAGTCAGCCGCCCTGTTCGGGATGGGCGCCCTGCTTTCCTCCTCCCGCAACATCGAGGAGACCCTGAACCTGACGCTGGATGCGGTGCAGGACCTGCTGCAGGCCGACCGCTGTTCCATACTGCTGTTGGACCACGACACCAATGAGCTGGTCTTAAGAGCCTCGCGGGGCGTTCGGGCCGGGGCGGTGGGCAAGCTGAGGCTGAAGAGCGATCAGGGCATCGCCGGCGAAGTGTTGAGGACCGGCCAGCCGCTCAATGTCCCGGACACCGACAAGGAGCCGCTGTTCGTTCCTTCTCCCAAGCACTACCATAACCGGATCCGCTCCATGCTGGTGGTCCCGCTGATCATCCGTGACAGGCGGATCGGGGTGATCAACATCTCCGAGGTCAAGTCCAACCGCAAGTTCAGCGAGAGCGAGCTGGCGGCCATGGTGTTGGTGGCCAATTATACCGCTGTGGCTTTGGAGAACGCCGGCATCCTGGAGGAGAAGGAGAAGGAGGCCACCACCGACGGACTGACCGGGCTTCACAACTACCGCTACTTCATCGAGGAATTCGGCCGCCGGCTGGAGCACTGGCAAAAGAAGCAGGCCATGGTGTCCCTGATCTGGCTGGACCTGGATTTCTTCAAGGAATACAACGATAATTTCGGCCATCTTAAGGGCAGCGAGATACTGAAACGCCTGGGCGATATCATGAAAACAGCGGTGGGCGTGAAGGAGGCGGTCTATTTCCGCTACGGCGGCGACGAGTTCGCCGTGATCCTGCCGGGGGTGGAAAATCAAACAGCAGTGGAGAAGGCCGAGAGTGTCAGACACAGCATCTACCATACGGAATTTGCCGAAAGAAAGCCGGGGGGCAAGCAGCTTTCCGCCAGCATCGGGGTGGTGAGCTGCCCCGCTGACGGCCAGGAGTACCGGGCCCTGATAGAAAAGGCCGATCAGGCCATGTATCACGCCAAGGAGAGGGGAAAGAACCAGGTGGCTTTCTGGCAGGACGATAAAATAATAATCTACAGGAGGAAAGAATGAAGCTGGCAGTGGTGGGCACCGGCTACGTGGGCCTGGTGTCGGGGGTTTGTTTCGCCGAATGGGGGCATCAGGTGATCTGCGTGGACAATGATACCGCCAAGATCGAGATGCTGAAGAAGGGCCAGATCCCGATATACGAGCCGGGGTTGAAGGAACTGATGGACAAGAATATTCAGCGCCTGGAGTTCTCAACCTCCATCGAGGAGGCCACCGACAAGGCTGACATCATCTTCATTGCGGTGGGCACCCCGCCCCGGCCCAACGGGGAGGCCGACCTTTCGGCGGTGGAGACCGTGGCCGCCACGGTGGCCCGCCGGATGAAAAGCTACAAGCTGGTGGTGGAGAAATCCACCGTGCCGGTGCAGACCGGGGACCGGGTCAAGCAGACCATGGCGGTCAACAACCTCAACAAGGTGGAGTTCGACGTGGCCTCCAACCCGGAGTTCCTGAGGGAGGGCACCGCCATCGAGGACTCCCTGAAGCCCGACCGGGTGGTGTTCGGCACCGATTCCGAGCGGGCAAAGAAAATGCTGCTGGAGCTGTATTCGCCGCTGGGCTGCCCCATCGTGGCCACCGACATCCAGAGCTCGGAGCTGATCAAGCACGCCTCCAATTCCTTTCTGGCCATGAAGATCTCCTTCATCAATGCGGTGGCCAACGTCTGCGAAAAATCCGGCGCCAACGTGGAACAGGTGGCCGAGGGCATGGGACTGGACCGGAGGATCGGCCGGAGCTTTTTGAACGCCGGGATAGGTTTTGGCGGCTTCTGCTTCCCCAAGGACCTGCAGGCCTTCATCCGGATCTCGGAAAAGCTGGGATACGATTTCAAGCTGCTGAAGGCGGTGGAGGAGATCAACGAAGACCAGAAGAAACTGTTCGTCAAGAAGATCGAGGAGCTGGTGTGGAACATCTCCGGCAAGACCATCGGGATGCTGGGGCTGGCCTTTAAGCCCAACACCGACGACATGCGCTTCGCCCCCTCCATCGACATCATCGAGGCCCTGCAGAAGGACGGAGCCAAGATCCGGGCCTACGATCCGGTGTCCATGGACCGGGCCCGGCAGGTGCTGAAGGACGTCCACTATTGCAATGATCCATATGACGCGGCCCGGGATGCCGACTGCCTGGTGATAGTCACCGAGTGGGAGGAGTTCAAAGAACTGGACCTGGCCAGGATCAAATCGCTCCTGAAGGTCCCGGCCATCGCCGACGGGCGTAACATCTTCGATCCCGGAAAGATGAAGGAGCTGGGATTCATATACCGGGGCATCGGCCGATGAGACTGCTGGTGGCCGGGGGAGCCGGCTTTTTGGGCTCCCATCTGTGCGACCGCCTGCTGTCCGACCGGCACCAGGTGACGGCCCTGGACAACCTGATAACCGGGAGTCTGGAGAACATCAGCCACCTGCAGGGGAACAAGGATTTCAGTTTCATCGAACAGGATGTCACCCAGCCTTTCAAGATCGAAGGCCAGATAGATTTCATCCTCGACCTGGCCTCGCCGGCCAGCCCGATAGATTTCGTCAAGATCCCCCTGGAGATACTGCTGGTGGGGTCGTACGGCGTTCATAATCTTTTGGAACTGGCCAGGGAGAAGCGGGCCGGATTCCTGCTGACCTCCACCTCCGAGGTATACGGCGACCCCCTGGTGCACCCCCAGAGCGAGGACTACTGGGGCAACGTCAACCCCATCGGGCCACGCAGCGTCTACGATGAATCCAAGCGCTACGCCGAGGCCCTAAGCATGGCCTACCATCGCTATCGCGGTATCGACACCCGTATCGTCAGGATATTCAACACCTACGGGCCCAGGATGCGCCTGGACGACGGGCGGGTGGTTCCCACCCTGATCGACCAGGCTCTGAACGACCGGCCCCTGACGGTTTTCGGGGACGGCAGCCAGACCCGCAGCTTCTGCTACGCCTCGGACCTGATAGAGGGCATCTATCTGACCATCAAGTCGTCGGAGCACCAGCCGATAAACCTGGGCAACCCCCAGGAGATGTCCATTCTGGAATTTGCCCGGGCCATCAAGAAATACACCGGCACCGGGTCGGCCATCGAGCACCAACCGCTGCCGGCCGATGATCCCAAGGTGCGGCGGCCCGATATCAGCCGGGCCAGGAAGATCCTGAAGTGGGAGCCCCAGGTCGGCTTTGAAGAGGGTATAAAAAAGACCATCGACTGGTTCGCGGCAAAAAAGTAAGCAATGGCAGGCGGGATGCGGATAAAAAAAAATGTTCTTTCATATCTGCTGCTGGGCTTGATACTGCTGAACGGCCTGCTGCTGAGGGTGGGCGGCCTGAACTGGGGTATCCCCCGGGCGCCATACTGGAAAGCCTATCATCCCGATGAAAGCGTGGCCTTCACCACCCTGCTGAAGATGTCCACCGCGGAGGAGGGGCTCAACCCGCATTACTTTGTCAATCCCACCCTGCACTACTACCTGATAGGTGCACTGTGGTGGGCGGCCCATACCGCAAAGTTCGTCCCCTCACCCAGGGAGATAATGGACGAAGCCTCCACGGTGACCCTGGATCACGTCGCCAGGATCTGGCTGACGGCCCGTTCCCTGAGCGTGGCTCTGGGGGTGCTGACCATCTGGCTGACCTACCTGCTGGGGCGGGAGTTCTTTAAAGACCAGATATATGCCCTGGCCGGGGCCTGGCTGGCGGCCGTAATGCCGACCATGGTGATACAATCGCACTACCTGACGGTGGACGGCCCGGTGGGATTCTGGTTCCTGGCGGCGCTGTGGTTGATCATCAAGGCTTTCAAGGATAACCGGCTTTGGATGTGGGCGGCCGCCGGATTGGTGGCGGGATCAGCGGTGGCCACCAAATACAACGCCCTGGCGGGCGTAGTATCGGTTTTCGGAGTTCTTTTGATCCGGCAGAAAATGAACCGCGACCAGCATATTGAAAAAGCGCCGATCAAAGTTTCCCTTTTTGCCGGCTGTCTGATCGCAGGATTCCTGCTGGGATGCCCGTATTCGGTGCTGTCCTTCGCCGAATGGGAGAACGGGATAAGCCGCCTGCTGGCTTACAACGATTTTGCCACCGACTGGCTGTATCCCTGGCTCTACATCAGCCGGCATTCCCTGGGCTGGCCGGGATGGATATTGTTCCTGGCATCCCTGCCAGCGCTGGTTATAAAGCCCGACAAGACCGGCCTGATCCTGGCGGCCGGCATCGTCCCGTATCTTTTGATCTACGGCTACAAGGCTTCGCCCTATATGCGGCACATGGTGCTGATAGTCCCTCTGATGGTGCTGCTGATCATATATGCGGCGGAAAAGGCCGGGAGATATTTTAAGCGCCGCAGTTTTTCGTTGATCGCCGGCCTGCTGATCCTTTTGACCTCCGGCTACGCCTTGGCCAACAGCCTGGCCTGGGTGAAGGTGATGTCCGGCCAGGACCCCCGGGAGGCGGCGGCGGAATACATCAAGCAGCATGTGCCTTATAACTCGATCATCGGACTGGCCGGCCGGCTGTGGTTCTACACCCCGCCCCTGGATGAGAGCCAGTATCAACTGCTGAGGCTGGATTATGATCCGGCCAAGCTGGAATATTTTCATCCGCCCCTGATCATCGTCAGCGAATACGAGTCCAAACAGTACGCCTTCTGCCGGGTGGCCCCCGAGGTGCGGGATGAGTTCTTCAGAGATCTCAAGGAAGATTACCGGGCCAGCCGGGTGTTCAAAAGGATCCCGCAGTGCTGGGGAATAAAATTCGAGGGATATCCCCTGGCCGACTGGAATTACTTCTACCCCGAGATAACCATTTACGAAAGGTCCTTTTAAATGAAGCTTTCCGTGATCATGCCGGTCTACAACGAAAAGGCCACCATCGAAAAGATAATCGCCCGGGTGCTGGCGGTGCCCATCGAAAAGGAGCTGGTGATAGTTGACGATTATTCCACCGACGGCACGCGGGACATCCTGAAGACCTACGAGGGCCGGCCGGGCATCAAGATTTCATACCATCCCTACAATCTGGGCAAGGGGGCCGGGATCCGGACCGGCATCCGGGAATGCACCGGGGATATCGTCATCATCCAGGATGCCGACCTGGAATACTCGCCGGAGGAATACCCCCGGCTGGTGGAGCCCATCGTGCGGGGCGCGGCCGACGTGGTCTACGGCTCCCGGTTCTACGGCACCCACCGGGTGTTCATGGTCTGGCATTACCTGGGCAACAAGTTTTTGACCGCCCTGACCAACGTCCTGTATAATACCATGCTGACCGACATGGAGACCTGCTACAAGGTGTTCCGCTCGGAGGTGATCAAGAACCTGGATCTCAGATCCTTCCGCTTCGATATCGAGCCGGAGATCACCGCCAAGATATTCAAGAACCGGAAACTGAGGGTCTACGAGATGCCCATCACCTACGACGGCCGGGATTACCACGAGGGCAAGAAGATCCACTGGTACGACGCCCTGCCGGCCATCTGGACCCTGATCAAATACCGATTTGTCAATTGATGGGCCGTAAGGAAAAAATACCCGCTCAAAAAGTGACCCCGGCCAAAGGCGGGTTTGATCTGTCGGGATGGGCGGCGAAGCATACCCGGTGGCTTCTGATCTCAGTTCTGGCGTTGTTCATTTTGATCTCCCTGCTGATGTTCGATCCCAAGCCTTTCGTGGGCGGCGATAATGCGGCTTATGTGTCGCTGTCCCGGTCGCTGGTCCAGGGC
This sequence comes from Candidatus Edwardsbacteria bacterium, assembly GCA_031082425.1. NCBI lineage: Bacteria > Candidatus Edwardsiibacteriota > Candidatus Edwardsiibacteriota bacterium. Next base: position 17,801 of record JAVHLB010000014.1, read on the forward strand.
CAGGGCTTGAGCGAAATATGGACCCCGGAAGGGAAGGCCCATACCCAGTATCCCTTCGGGTTCCCTCTGCTGCTGTCGCCGATATCATTGCTGAAACTGCCCTATGCCTGGTACAAGCTGGTCCCCTGGCTGTCGGGCCTCTTGTCCCTGCTGGCTTTTTGGCTCCTGATGAAGGATGACAGTAAGGTTCTTTACATGGCGCCGGTCTGGCTGCTGGCCATCAATCCCTATTTTCTGGAATACACCCACTGGGTGCTGTCCGAACTGCCGTTCACCCTTTTTGTCCTGCTGACATTTCTGGCCCTGAAAAAATGGGAGAAGAGCGGGGGACACCTTTGGCTGGCCGGCGTCATTCTGTCCGCAGTCTTTGCCAATCATATCCGCAGCGCCGGGATCGCCCTGTATCTGGGGATCTTTATCTATCTGCTTTTTCAGAGGAAGTTCAAAGCATCGGCAATTTTCATGGCCGGTTGCATCGCGTTGACCATGCCCTGGGCCCTGCGCAACAGCCATTACGGAACATCGGGCGGATATCTGGAGCAGTTCCTGATGCGGGACCCCTACCAGCCGGAACTGGGATTGTTGGGGATCGGCGGACTGATACAGAGATTTTTTGCCAACCTCGAGATATATTCTATAAATGTTCTGCCCCGGATGATGTTTCCGTCGGTCGATGGCTGGGGGCTGTCCGGAGGCCTGGTGATATTAATGCTGCTGACGGTGATTCCGGCTGTTACGGCTTTGATCGTCAGGATCATCAAAAATACCAAAGGCTACGATTGGTTCGTTCTTATATATCTAGGGATGTCCCTGCTGTGGCCGGAGGCCTGGTCGGACATCAGATTCTTGCTGCCGCTGCTGCCGTTTTTGCTGTTCTACTTGGTTCAGGCTTACGGATATGCTATCTCCTTAGTTTTTAAGAGGGGATCTTTATGGCCGGCGGTGATGCTGTTATTCCTTATAGCCGCTGCAAATGTCTCAGCCGGCTGGAATATGATCGACAGCAACCTGAAGGCAGGGAATTATCACTCCCAGGATAAATATTCCGGCTACGATCCGGCTTGGCGCAGTTTTTTTGCGGCGACGGAGTGGGTCAAAGCAAATACCACGGAGAATAGCATTGTGGTCTCCCGCAAGCCGACGCTGTTCTACCTTGGCGCGGAAAGAAAAGCATATTGCTATCCGTTCACAACGCAACAGGATTCCTTGCTAAAGTCAATTGAAAAGGCCGATTATGTGATGGTGGAGCCGGTCAGCGGGACAGGGCAGAGGTTTTTGATCCCGGCCATCCAGTCATTATTGGATAAAAAATTCAAAATCATATACGCCAACGGCAACCCACCGACCTATGTGCTGCAGGTTATTAAGTGATTTTAAACCGAGAAGTTAAAAGCTGTCTTTTTAACCGCCAAGACGCAAAGAACGCCAAGTGAATTACTGGGGTTTTATCCTCAACTTTCGATCAACCATAAATCATGATTGCAGTATAATCATTCGTAGTTAATAATACGAAAGGAACAGGTGTGAAAAACTCAAAAGGTTTCTCGTTACTGGAATTCCTGATGTCGCTGTTCATTGTTTTTGTGCTGGCAACAATAGGGTATACGCAGTATGTCACCTCTTCTAAAAATGCCAACCAAGCGGCAATAATTGCCAATATGCATACCATACAGTTATGCACTGAAGATTTTTCTACCAGGGCTGATGGAGCTTATCCTGGCGATATTAATACGATGGTTTGTAAGGTTTCATCAAATTATCTCGATAGTTCGGTTATTGCGGGGACTAATAAACCGCCCTATCCGTTGAAAGCTTTGATTCCAGGTTCAACTTATAACCCTATTGACTCAACACATGATGCTGTAAGAAATGGTAAAGCACGCAAACCTGCCGGGTGTGTATATTACTGTGGATTGGATGCTTCTGGTAAACCGACAGGCGAAGGCAAGCCGGCTTTTGGTTATAAAATTACGGCCATGGGATATTATCGTCCACTAACAGATATTCTTACTTATCGCATTCCGAGTGAATGGGGCAAAGGGGATAAATAATATGACCAATATCAAACTTTCAATCGTAGTCCCGGTCTACAACGAACAGGAGAACATACCCAAGCTGTCAAGCCGGCTGACCCAGGTGTGCAATTCGCTGAAGGCGTCATACGAGATCCTGTTCGTAAACGACGGCAGTTCCGATGGAACGCTGGAGGCCATCAGAAGGGCCAAGGGGAAGGATCCCAACATCTCGGCCATAGACCTGGCCAAGAACTCAGGCAAGGCCCAGGCCTATACCGCCGGATTTGCCGAGGCCAAAGGGGAGATAGTGGTCACCATGGACGGCGACCTTCAGGACGCCCCCGAGGAGATCCCGAATTTCCTGAAAAAGATCGACCAGGGCTTCGACCTGGTGACCGGCTGGAAATACACCGGCAAGGGCAAGCGGTCGCTCTCCTCAAAATTATTCAACCATGTGGCGGGAAAGCTGACCAAGCTCTCCATACACGATTCCAACTGCCCATTCAAGGCCTATCGTTCCGAGGTGGTGAAGAACCTGAAGGTATATGGTGACCTTTACCGCTTCATCCCGGCCCTGGCCTACTGGAAGGGCTACCGGATCGCCGAGATCAAGGTGGAGAATTATCCCCGCCAGCACGGGGTCACCAAATACGGCGCCTCCCGGGCCCTGAGCGGATTCTTCGACCTGATGACGGTGGCCTTTCTCACCCAGTACATCAAGCGACCCCTGCATTTCTTCGGGCTGGCGGGACTGGTTTTCGGCACCATCGGATTTTTGATCGATCTGGTGATAGTGGTCATGGGTCTGATAAACGGCCGGGTGGGTCACCAGGCGCTGCTGCTGCTGGGGCTGGTGCTGATCATCATCAGCGTGCAGTTCATCTTCACCGGGCTGCTGGCCGAGATGCAGTTCCGGCTGTTCCAGGAGCAGGGGAAAGATATTCCGGTATATAAGAAATATTAAAGTGTTTAACCATATAAGATAATCTATCGGGCCCGTGGAAACGAGCATCTAACCTTGGATCCCTGCCTACGCGGGGATGACGCTAATTGTTATAAGGCTTTTACATTTGATCAAACAAAAGAAAATAATAATATTGGGCTCCACCGGGTCCATCGGCGCCCAGACCGTGGAGGTCATCAACAAATACCCCAAGCTATTTAAAGTGGTGGGGCTGGCGGCCAATTCAAGATTTGATTTGCTGCTTGGCCAGATAAAAAAGTTTCAGCCCAAAATGATCTGTATCGGCCCAGATCCGACAGGCATATCAGCCATAGACCATCCTCAAGCGCCTCTAAAGCTGGTTCGCGGCCCGGGAGGATTGAAGCAGCTGGCCTCATTGCCCGGAGCCGACCTGGTGGTCAACGCCCTGGTGGGCTCGGCCGGGCTGGAACCCACCCTGGCGACCATCGCTGCCGGACACGATGTGGCCCTGGCCAACAAGGAGACCCTGGTGGCCGGCGGGCAGCTGGTGATGCGGGCGGTGAAACTAAAAAAGATCCGGCTGCTGCCCATCGACAGCGAGCATGTGGCCCTGCACCAGTGTCTGGACGGGCGGGATCCGGCAACCGTCAAGAATCTTATCCTGACGGCATCGGGCGGGCCGTTCCGCTCGCATTCCTCAAAGCAGCTGCACTCGGTGAAGGCGCACCATGCCCTCAACCATCCCACCTGGTCCATGGGGAAAAAAGTGACCATAGATTCGGCCACTTTGATGAACAAGGGGCTGGAGATGATCGAGGCCCATCACCTGTTCGGCATCCCGCCGGAACGGATCAAGGTGGTGATCCATCCCGAGTCCATCATCCATTCCCTGGTGGAGTTTTGCGACGGCTCTATAATCGCCCAGCTCTCGACCCCGGACATGCGCCTGCCCATCCAATACGCCCTGACCTATCCTGCCAGGCTGCCGTCGCTGGCAAAGGACTGCCGGCTGGATGAGCTGGGCCAGCTTACCTTTCACCAGCCGGACAGGATGACCTTCAAATGTCTGGACCTGGCCTACCGGGCCATTGAGTGTAACGGCGTCATGCCGGCGGTGATGAACGCCGCCAACGAGGTGGCGGTGGAATATTTCCTGGACGGCAGGATAGGCTTCATGGATATCCCGGCGGTCGTAGAAAAGACCATGTCCGGTTTTCCGGCGGGCAGCCGGGTCAACATAGACAACATCATCAATGCCGACAGCCATGCCAGGGCCAAGGCGGAAAAGATCATAAAATCAAGCATCAACAAAAAATAGAGACATGGAAACATTTTTAGGTTTATTGCTGGCGATACCGCCGATACTGTTCGCCATCACCGTACACGAAGTATCGCACGGTTGGGTGGCGTTCAAGAGGGGCGACCCCACCGCGTATCTGATGGGCCGCCTGACCCTGAATCCGCTGAAACACCTAGACATCTTCGGCAGCTTCATCTTCCCCGGGATGCTGATACTGCTGAAGGCGCCGTTCGTGTTCGGCTGGGCCAAACCGGTGCCGGTCAATTTTCTGGCCTTGAAAGAACCCAAGAAGGACATGATCTGGGTGTCACTGGCCGGCCCGGTCAGCAACCTGATCCTGGCCGCCGCCAGCGGTCTGCTGTTCCGTCTGTTGCACCCCTTTTATGAGGGGCCGGGAACCGCGCTGTACCCGGTGATGATGATCCTGTTCTATCTGGTGCTGGCCGATTCGGTGCTGGCGGTGTTCAACCTGATACCCATTCCGCCGCTGGACGGCTCCAAGGTCTTGGCCGGTCTGCTGCCGGGGAAATTGTCCCTGAGATACCTGAGCCTGGAGAAATACGGCATGTTCATCTTCATCGGGCTGATCATCCTGATGCAGGTGACCCGGATAAACATCCTGTCTTACCTGCTTCTGCCGGCATCCTTCATGGCCAGTTTCTTGGCCGGTCCGGAGATATTCAGTTTCCTGTGAAAAATCAAAGAGAACCTTGGGAGGATGATATGGAAACCTACAGCAACAAGCATTATCCGGTAAGGGAGGGGCTGGGCCTGATCACCATCAAGGGGATGCTGGCCCGTTCGGCCGGACTGTATCCCTACAAGACGGCACTGCAGATCAGGCGGGGCTCCGATTTTTACAAGGTCACCTACAAGGACCTGAAAGAGCGGACCGAACAGCTGGCTTCGGGGCTGGCCCAAAAGGGCATCAAGCACGGCGACAAGGTGGCCATCATCGGGGAGAACTGCCCGGAGTGGGTGGAGAGCTATATCGCGGTGGCCAGTCTGGGGGCCATCCTGGTGCCGCTGGACACCCAGCTGAAGGCCCAGGAGATCCGCCACATCCTGACCGATTCCGAGGCGGTGGCCCTGATCGCCTCCAATAATTTCAAGGAGGTGACCGACGAGGCCACCGGCAAGCTGCCCAGCCTGAAGCAGACCTTTTCCATGAACAACCTGTCAAGCCTTTACGAGCCGCCCGAGCCCAAGACCCTCAAGCGGCAGGTGCAGCTGGACGACCTGGCGGCCGTCATCTACACCTCGGGCACCACCGGGCAGTCCAAGGGGGTGATGCTCTCCAACCGGAACATCATGTCCGACGTGGACGGGAGCTACCAGGTATTCGACCACGATCATCACGACAATTTCATCTCGGTGCTTCCCCTGCACCACACCTTCGAAGCCACCGCCGGGATGCTGGTGCCGCTGTACGTGGGCGCCACCATCACCTACGCCCAGTCCCTCAAGTCACGGGACATCATCAACGACATCCGGGACAGCCAGGCCACCATGATGGTGGGCGTCCCCCTGCTGTTCGAGAAGATGTACCAGGGGGTGATGAGGGCGGTAAAAGAAAAACCCCTGCTGACCCGGATGGCCTTCTCCACCTCCAACGGGATCGTCAAATCCATCAAGTCCCTCACCGGGAAAAAGGCCGGGGGCAAGGTGTTTCATTCCCTGCGGGAGAAGGCCGGGATGTCCAGCCTGAGGCTGCTGGTCTCGGGCGGAGCGGCCCTCAATGTCGAGGTGGGAAAGGGCTTCGAGACCCTGGGATTCGAGATCGTCCAGGGCTACGGCCTGACCGAATCCTCCCCGGTGCTGACCATCAACACCGTCAAGAATCCGGACCACGCCTCGGTGGGGGCGCCCATCACCTGCGTGGAACTGAAGATACTGGAGCCCGACGCCAACGGCATCGGCGAGATCGCGGCCAGGGGGCCCAATATCATGCTGGGCTATTACCGGAACCCCAAGGCCACCGAGGCGGTGATCAGGGACGGCTGGCTGCTGACCGGAGACCTGGGATACATCGACCAGCGGGGCTGCCTGTTCATCACCGGCCGGGCCAAGAACCTTATAGTCTCGGCGGCCGGCAAGAACATCTACCCCGAGGAGATCGAAGCTCAGCTGCTGGCCAGCCCCTATATCGCCGAGGTGCTGGTGGTGGGCGAGAAAAATCCCCAGACCGACCGGGAGGAGGTCCATGCCATGATCTATCCCAATTACGAGGCCTTTGACGAATATGCCGCCAGACACAAGATGACCATGGACACCGCCCAGATAGAGAAGATCCTGAAGGATGAGGTCAAGCACCAGTGCGGCCACCTGGCCGATTACAAGCGGGTCAAACACTTCTCCGTAAGGGAGGAGGAGTTCCCCAAGACCACCACCCGCAAGATCAAACGCTACCTGTTCGTGGGCAAGAAGGTCAACGTCTAAACGAAAAACGATAATATAATCTCCCAAATATCGGAGGCAGGAAAAGTATGTTGTTCGCCAAAAAGAAGGAAGACAAGGCTCAGGCCAATCCCCTGGAACAGATGAAGAAGGAGGAGGCCGAGGTCATCGCCCAGGTGGAGCAGGGCCGCCGCAGCTACACCTCCCTGGACCAGCTGATAGCCGAGCGCAAGAAAACCATGGACGAGATAAACTCCCGCCTGGCCGAGTCGCTGGGCGAGGAGATGTCCATGTCCCAGAGGATGGACGATGCCAAGGCCAAGCTGGACGAGGTCAACAAGAAGCTGGATGAGAGGTCCAAGGAGGATTCCAACCTGGCCACCAAGATCTGGGAGAAGCGGGCCGAACTGCTCAACGTCAACCAGCAGATGGACGAGGCCAAAAAGACCGCCGATGCCGCAGTCCAAAAGAGCGAATCCCTGCAGGCGGACATCATGCTGCTGGAACAGCAGGCGGCCGAAGGCCAGAGCCAGGCGGACAAATGGAAGAAGGAGCTGGTGGCCCTGGAGAAGGAGATCAGCCAGAAGCGCCAGGAACAGGAGACGGTGGTCTCCCAGTTCGCCGAGAAGGAAAAGACCCTGGCCGAGTTCCAGGAACGGCGCCAGTCATTGCTGGACCAAGAGAAGGAACTGGGAGGGGCGGTGGAGGATCTCAATGCCCGGATGAAGGAGCTTCAGGTCAAGATAGACCAGGCCCAGGACAAGCAGGCCCAGATACTTTCGGACCTGACGGCGGCCGAGCAGGAGAAGAACGATCTTTTATCCCAAAGCGAATCTTTCAAGTCGGAGACCAAGCAATTGGAGGAGACGGTCAACCTCCTGAAGACCCAGAAAGAAGAGCTGGAAAATGGTATCGCCGAGATCAGGAGCTCCGAGGCCCAGGTGGTGGAGCGCCACGAGAGCCTGAAAAAGGAGGAGGATGCCATAAGGGAAAGGCTTGAGGGTCTGACCAAGCAGGAGGCCAGCGTCTCCACCAAGATGGAGGCGCTGAACGGCGGCCTCAAGGAGGCCGAGGAGAAACTGCAGGCCGTGGTCAAGGAGCAGCACGAGCGGAAGCAACAGCTGGACAAGCTGTCCGAGGAACTGGCAGCCAAGGGAAAGGATCTGGCGGAGAAGCAGGGCCGTCTGGAGGAGATCGAGCTGGATATCGACCTGAAGGCCGAGGAGCAGGCCAATGCCGCCAAATCCCTGGAGGAGGTCCAGGCCGGAGTTTTAAGGGCCGAGACCGAACAGGCGGAATCCCAGCAAAATATACAAGAATTGAACCAGGCCATAGAGGAAAAACAAAAACGGGTGTCCGAGCTGGAGCAGGAGGAGGCCCAGAAGCAGCACGAGGTCGAGGCCATCCGCGAACTGGAGACCAGCCTGAACAATCTAAAACAGCAGATATCCCAGGCCGAGGCCAGGCGCGACGAGATCAGCACCCAGATCCTGACCTCCGAGGAGAAGGTGCCGGAATTGCTGTCCAGCCAGAAGGAGCTGGAGTCCCAGGTGGAGAAACTGGCCAAGAAAGAAGAGAAGCTGGCCCAGAAGGTGGAAGAGCTGGAAGGCAAACGCAACCAGCTAAAGGAGCAGAACGAAGAATTGGCCGGCCAAAAGAAGGGGCTGGAAGAGGGTCTGAAACAGCTGGAGGAGCAGAGCCGCCATTTGGACGATATCCGGAAGCAGGTGGAGGATCTGGAGAACCAGCGCAAAGAGGCGGACGGACAATTGTCTGAACTTCGCGGCCAGAAGGAGCAGGTGGACGAGGAATACAAGCGGAAACAGGAGCAGCTGGGTAATTTCCAGAACGAGGTGAGATCGCTGGAGGATAAAAAGGCCGAATTGGAGAACAGCCACGGCCAGCTAAAACAGGAAATATCCCAGATGGAGCAGCAAAGGAACCAACTGCAGGAATTCCTGTCCCAAAAGCAGGACCTGAGCCGGGAGGCCGAGGAGATCAAGTCGAACATCGCAACCCTGCGGACCGAACTGGAGACCTCGCAGCAGAAGGTGCAGGAGCTGCGGGAATCGGAACAGCAGCTGTCGGCCAGCGTCCATGACAATCAGAACGACCTGAGAAGTCTGGAAAAGGCTGTGGAGAAGAAAAGGGCCGAGGAGGAGGAGATAAAACAGCGGATCGCCAATGCCGAAAGGTCCAACCAGGAGATCATGGCCCTGATGAACCAGATAGACGACAGGAAACAGCAGATGGGCGAACTGGAACAGCAGGTGGCCCTGCTGCAGCAGGAGGAATCCCGGCTGCTGCGGGAGCGGGACGAGAGGGAAAAGCTGGAGGCCCGGCGCAAGGAGGAGGAGAGGGCGGCCTTCCTCCGGATAAAGGCCAAGGGACGTCCGGTGACCGGACTGTCGCAATCAGGTCCTGTTTCCAAACCGGCGGAAACCACAGTTCAGGAAAAGGAAGAAGAACCAGAGGTTCAGGAGAAACCCCAGCCTGTGGCCACCAAACAGCCGATGCCGCTGATGGCCAAACCCAAGCTGGCTCCCATCAAAACCGCCCAGGAGGCTCATCCGCCCTCATTGCTGCCGGCCAGGGAAAGACCCCTGCTGCCCAGACAGCCTCTGCTGTCCCCCAGGCCTGAGGAAAGACCGATCCCCAAGGCGGCTTTGGCCCTCAAACAGGCGGTCAACCCCTTTGCCAAGCCTGCCCTGACACCCAGGCCGGCGCCGGCCCCGTTGCTGAAAAAGGAGACCCCTTCGTCCGATCATCCTTTGTTAAAACCGCCGGCCCACAAGTCACTGCTCAAGCCGGCGGCCGATAAGGACAAACCGGCCAAGGAGATCACTTTCGGGTAATAGCTGACGCCAGAGGGGCTCAATGGAACGCGCTTGCCCGCTCGTGCCACAGGCAGACCCGCCTATAGGTGCTCCCCTGCGGTGGCGGGCTATATGGACTACTTGCTTATGGCGGGGATTGAACGGACAATTGCGGATTAACACGGATCAAATTATTTAAGGATTATTTTGAACAGCAATCCCGAGATACTGGACAGGTTCCTGGGGCATCTGGCCGTGGAGCGCGGTCTGGCCGGGAACAGCATCGAGGCCTACTCCCGGGACCTGCGCCGGTACCTGGATTCCCTGGAAATCCAGGGGATAACCGATCCCTCAAAAATTCTCCGCAGCCATATAGCCCAATTCCTTTCCCAACTGGCGGGATACGGGCTCTCTCCCGGCAGCCTGTCGCAGAATATTTCGGCGGTGAGGGGGTTTCACCGCTTTTTGGTCGGAGAGGGACTCTGCAAAACCGACCCCACCGAGAACCTGGATTCGCCCAAACTGGCCAAGAAGCTTCCCGATGTGCTGGACACCAATGAGATCGAATCCCTGATGTCCCAGCCGGACACCTCGGCACCGCTGGGCTTAAGGGACCGGGCCATGCTGGAGGTGATCTACGCCTGCGGCCTGCGGATCTCGGAACTGCTGGGCCTTAAAAGGTCCGATCTGGCCTTCGACCAGGGATACATCCGATGCTTCGGCAAGGGATCGAAGGAGCGGGTGGTGCCCATCGGTAAGACCGCCCGGCACTGGACCGAAAGATACCTGGAGGGCTCCCGCCCGGTATTGATCAAAAAGATCGCCACCGACGTGCTGTTCCTGAACAACCGGGGGAGGTCGATGTCCCGGATGGGTTTCTGGAAACTGCTGAAAGCCTATGCCCAGAAGGCCGGGATCAAGAAGCGGGTGCATCCCCATATTTTAAGGCACAGCTTTGCCACCCATCTGCTGGAGGGCGGGGCCGACCTGCGCTCGGTGCAGGAGATGCTGGGACATGCCGATATCTCCACCACCCAGATTTACACCCATGTGGACCGGGAGTATCTGAAGGAAGTGCACCGGCAGTTCCATCCCAGAGGATAATTTAATAAATAATATAAGGAGCATCCCATGCGTCAGATAATCAAAACCGACAAGGCCCCGGCGGCCATCGGGCCCTATTCCCAGGGCATCGAGTTCGACAGCAAACTGGTCTTCACCTCCGGGCAGATCCCGCTGGACCCCAAGACCGGCCAGCTGGTGGTGGGCGACATCAAGGTCCAGACCAGGCAGGTGCTGGAGAATCTGAAAGCGGTGCTGGAGGCCGGAGGATCCAACCTTAAAAAAGTGATCAAATGCACTGTGTTCCTGGCCGACATGAACGACTTCGCCGCCATGAATGAGGTTTATGGCGAATATTTCAACCAGGCCCCGCCGGCCCGCTCGGCCTTCCAGGTGGCCCGGCTTCCCAAGGACGCCAGGATCGAGATCGAAGCGATCGCGGAAATCTAATTAACCACAAAGACACAAAGGCACAAAAAGATCTGCTTGGTGTCTTAGTGCCTTGGTGGCAAAAAAGGCTCAACATGCTGAGAACCAAAGTCATCTTCAATCCCAAGGCCCACGGGGGCGAGGCGGCCGGGCATCTGGAACAGGTCAAGGCCCTGCTGAAGGCCGCCGGCGTCAACTTCGAGCTGTCGCTGACCGACCGGGAGGGCGACGCCCGGAAGCAGGCCCGGGAGGCGGTGGAGCGTGGTTTCAAGGTGATCGTGGCCTGCGGCGGGGACGGGGTGGCCGGCGAGGTGGCCGGGGCGCTGGTGGGCAGCCAGGCGGTGTTCGGAATGATCCCCCTGGGCTCGGGCGACGATCTGGCCAAATCGCTGAACATCGGCCGCGACATATCCCAGGCCGTCAGCCACATCAAGCAGCACCGCACCAGGATGATTGATGCCGGGGTGGTCAACGGCTGGTACTATTTCAATTCGCTGGGCATCGGGCTGGATGGCGAGGTGATTATAGAAAAGCAGAAGATCAGGGGACTGCGGGACCTGAAGCTATATCTGCTGGCCACCGTCAAAGCATTGATGCGCTACCAGGGCCAGCGGATCAGCCTGGATTTCGGGCTGGGCAAGGTCTGGGTGGAGGCTCTGCTGGTGGAGATCATGAACGGGCGGAGCGTGGGCGGCGGCTATATTTTGACGCCCCAGGCCGAGATAGACGACGGCTGGCTGGACCTGTGCATCATCCACAAGCTGACCTGGCTGGAGTTCTTCCGGCACGTGCCCAAGACCTTCCAGGGCAAGCATACCCATCTCAAGCAGATCGTGATGGGCCGGACCCAGAAGGTGGTGGTGGAATCGGAGCATACCATGGCCGCCCAGGTGGACGGCGAGCTGTGGCCCAAGAGGGAGAAGCGCTACGAGGTGTCGATACTGCCCAAGGCGGTGGAGGCCATCGTGGGGGATCATAAATGGTAAAATTATCTGTTAGGGATAAATTGACTGATATAAAAACCCATGAGGTTTACGGCTGGTGAAAGCACTTTCCCTTCTCTCCGGCGGGCTGGACAGCATCCTGGCCGCCCGGGTTGTCATGGAGCAAGGCATCGAGGTGATCGGGGTCTGCTTCGTCACCCCCTTCTTTGGGCCGGAGAATGCCCGGAAGGCGGCCAGGGCGCTGGGCATCAGACTCATCGAGCACGATTTCACCGAGGAGTACTTCGCCATGATGAAAAGCCCCCGTTACGGCTTCGGGGGAAACATGAACCCATGCATCGACTGCCACGGCCTGATGCTGAAGACCGCCCACGGTCTTTTGGAAAAATTCGACGCTTCATTCCTGATCACCGGAGAGGTGCTGGGCGAGCGGCCCATGTCCCAGACCCGTGGCGGTCTGAACGCGGTGCTTAAATTATCGGCCGACCGGGACCTGGTGCTGCGCCCCCTGTCCGCCAAGCTGTTGGAGCCCACCAAGCCGGAACGGGAGGGCTGGGTGGGCCGGGAGAAACTTTATGACTTTTCCGGCCGGGGCCGCAAGCGCCAGGAGGAGCTGGCCAAAAGCTTCGGGATAAAGGATTATCCCCAGCCGGCCGGGGGCTGCCTGCTGACCGAGGAAAAATATTCCCAGCGCCTGCAGGAGCTGATCTCCCACGAGGGGCTGAACCGTGATGATGCGGAACTTTTAAGCCTGGGCCGCCATTTCCGGCTGGGGGAGAAGGTCAAGATGATAGTGGGCCGCAACCGGTCGGAGAACCAGCGGCTTTTAGATCTGGCCGGAGGCCAGGATACTGTCATTCGTCCGGCGGAGAATATCAAAGGCCCGGTGGGGATCATCCGCGGTGAGATGTCCGAAGAAATAATGCAGACCGCCGGAAAGATACTGGCCAGATACTGCGATAAGCAGGAGGACCAGGCGGTGGGGATAAACATCTACCGCAACAAAGAAAAGGAAGGCCTCACAGTGATGAAGCCTCGGGAGGATTTTGTTTTGAAGTGGCAGATATGAAGATCAGAAGGATATTGTTCTGGGCGGCCGTGGTGGCGGTGATGTCCCATCAGCTGCCGGCCCAGGAAAAAAATGAGGGAAAGAAGCCCCACCGTTCGCCGCTGTTGTCGGTGTGTTTCTCGGCGGCCCTCCCCGGGGGTGGGCAGCTTTACACCCAGCAGTACCTGAAGGCGGCGATCTTTGCCGGAGGCCTGGGATACCTGGGATACTGCTACAACCGGGAGGATCAGGCGGCCATAGGGAATCCCATTCAGGACGATTACAATTACCATAACCAGCGGCGGCGCAATTACAAATGGTGGTTCATCGGCATCTGGACCCTGTCGCTGGCCGATGCCTACGTCGACGCCCACATGTTCAAGTTCGACCAACACAGCGAGCCGGAGCTGTCGCTGCAGGTGACGCCGGGGTCGGTGGCCCTGGTCAAGCGATTTTGAACGTTTTTTCAGGCGGGGTCTTGTATTAGATGCCAGGGGACTTTTCCCACGCTTGTCCGCGCGGGCCACAGGCGACCCGCCTATATGTACTCCCCTGCGGTGGCGGGCTATAGATGCTAACTTGATAATGGCGGGAAACACACCAAAAGCTCGAAAATTAACCGGGCAATATAAAAATCAGTAAGAACCTTAATGCCTTGGTGGCTAAAAAGCCGAATTAGAGATCTATGTTTTTGTGGTTTTACCTTTAATTAAAAAAGCGAATAATACTTGATCGTACGGATATGAACAAAGAATTCAAAAAAATAATCTGGCCGATCGTCTTTATCGCCCTGCTGGTGATATTGTCGTCATTCCTGCTTTACGGGCTGGCCCGGATGGAGGGCCAGGAGATCACCCTGCTGAAGAGCCTGTACATGGTGGCCATCACCATCTCCACCATCGGCTACGAGGACATGATCGGCACCCAGGGCAGCCGGCTGCTGACCGTGGTCAACATCGCCCTGATCTTCATCTACATGATCGGGGTGGCCTATGCGGTCTCCAACTTCACCGCCTTCCTGATAGAGGGCCGGCTGAACAAATTCTTCCAGTTGCGAAAATTACATAAGAGGGTAAAAAGAATGGACAAGCATTACATCATCTGCGGAGCCAAGGATATCGGGGTCTATGTGGCCCGCGAGCTCAAGGAGACCAAGCGGCCCTTCGTGGTGATCGACGAGAATCCCCACGTGCTGGATGCCATCCGCAAGGAGATCCCGGACGTGGTGGCGGTGGAGGGCGACCCCACCGATGATAATGTCCTGCTGGAGGCCGGGATCAAGAAGGCCCAGGCCCTGATCGCGGCCCTGGAGAGCGACAAGGAGAATCTCTACCTGGTGGTGGCGGCCAAGGACCTCAACAATGACATCAAGATCGCCTCGCGCTTCAACAACCCCGCCACCCGGCACAAATTCGTCAATGCCGGGGCCTCCTACCTGGTCTCCCCCAACATGATCGGCGGGATGCGGATCGCCTCGGAACTGGTCCGTCCGGTCACCGTGTCCTTCCTGGATACGATGCTGCGGAGTAAAAAGCACGATGCCATGCGGGTGGAGGAGTTCCAGGTGCCCGGGAATTCCGGCTTCATCGGCCGGACCCTGCTGGATGTGCACCAGGAGACCGGGGTGCTGGCGATCTCGGCCAAGCGTCCGGGCAGCGAGGATTACGATTACAATCCCGATCCCCTGATGAAGCTGGTGGCCGATATGGTTTTGATCTTCATTACCACGCCGGATAAGAGGATTCTGCTGGAGGAGAAGCTTTCCCGGTGAAATGCAATGCGCTTCAACCGCTTGGTGATGAATATTTTAAACCCCGGCAAAAGAATGGGAAAATGCACCGTTGGTTCCGGCTGGTTCAAATTCGGCGGCATAGAGAACTAGAGAATAACAGAACCCTAAATCCATTTAGCAGGTTACTAAAATGAGACAGTGGATAATCCTCCTGACCATTATTCTGTTTTTGTTGCCGCCGGGGCTTATCGCCCAGAAGGATTCGATCGCGGCAAAAGTGCCGGCCATGCAGGCAATGCCAGATTCCGCCGCCCCAAAGCCCGCCCCGGCTAGTGCCTCGGCAGGTGTGATCGATTCCAGCGATGAATATAATTTCCTGGAGTTGTATTATTACGGACCCGACTACCAAGGTATTTACGACGTGTACGACCCCTGGGACATCTATCCCGACCAGGAGGGCGATTCCCGGGAGCGGGATAACGACAGCCGGGACAGCCAGGAGCGGGATGCCAGGGAGGAGTGATGAGCCGTTAGGGCTTATAATATGCTCACCAGATTGTTCGGTTTCTATGCGGCCTTCAATAAAAAAGAAAGGCTGATATTCTGGCTGATCCTGCTGTCCTGCGTTTTCGACGGAATGACCCAGGGGGTGCTCCTGCTGCAGGAGACCATAGCCAAGAAAGCCCTGGCTGCCAGCGATTTGCAGATATCGGTCATCGGATTGCTGGCCAACGCCACCATGCTGCTGTCGCTGGTGGTCAGCTTTTTCTTCAGCAACCGCAGCAAGAAATGGATCCTGATCCCGGGGATGATATTGGGCCGGCTGATCTTCATCCTGGCCTTCCTGCTGGAAGGGGCCAACCTTTTCCTGTTATTGCTGTTCTTTTACTATTCCCTGTATGCCGTGCAGGGCCCCATAATAAATTCGTTCTATCAGAGGCACATCGCCCAGAAAAAGGGCCAGGTGTTCGGCCTGACCCGGATGGTGCTGATGGTCTTCTCCATGGCCACCTCCTTGATAGTGGGAAGCCTGCTGGATCTTTCCCCGCAGCTGTACAAGCCAATCCTGATGAGCATCGCCGTCACCGGGGGGATCACCTACCTGCTGTTCATCATCATAGACTCGCACATCGCCTACCGCCCGGAATCAAAATACCGGATGAGACGCACCGTCCGCGACCTGAAGGTAATGTTCAAGCGCACCGATTTTTTGATGTTCGAACTGGCTTTCATGACCTACGGGATGGCCTTCATGGTGATGGTTCCGGCGGTGCCGCTATTCATGCTTAATCAGCTGAAATTCAGCTATTCCCAAATGGCCCAGGCCAAGGGGGTGTTCGCCCAGATATTCATGTTGGCCCTGATGCCCCTGGCCGGGATGATATTCGACCGGATAAATCTGTGGAAGATAGCGGCCATCTCCTATGCCATCATGGTGGGATACCCCCTGCTGATGCTTCTCTCCAGCCTTTATCAAAGCCGGACACTGGCCTATGCCAGCCTGTGCTTCTTCTCTCTGGGCCTGACCGGCGTCGTCATGCTGTGGAACCTGGGCTCCCTGCACTTTGCCGGAAGCCGGGACTCCCTGGTGTACCAGGGGCTGCACGTGACCCTGACCGGGGTCCGGGGATTCCTGGGCCCGCTTTTGGGATATTACCTGCTTTCCCGGGTAAGTTACCAAGCGGATTTTATTTTGGCCATGATCCTGTTCACCGGAGCCTCGGGGATGAGCCTCTATTTCAAAAATAAATACAGCCAAGCATCGCTAAAATATGGGAAATAACAAAAAACAGGCCATAGTTATCGGCCTGACCGGCGGAGCCGGTTCGGGCAAAAGCACTGTGGCCCAAGTGTTCCAAAGGCAGGGGGCCTGCGTCATTGATGCCGATAAGCTGGGGCATCAAATGCTGGATAAAAAATCACCCTGCTTTGCCAAAGTTGTAAAAGCCTTCGGCCCCGGCATCTTGTCGGGCAAAAGCAGCATCGACCGCGGCCGGCTGGGCGAAATGGTCTTCTCCGATCCGGCAAAGCTGCGACGTCTGAACCGTATCCTGCATCCCGCTCTGTTAAGGGAGATCGATAGAAACATCCGTCTCGGCCGGAAAAAATATTCCGCCAGGCCGATAGTGGTTGACGCCGCCCTGATCGTGCAATGGGGCCTGGAGAAAAAGCTGGACCGATTGGTGATGGTGGATTCCCGCAAAAAGCTCCGATTGTTCAGGGTGATGGACCGGGGAGTCCCTAAAGACAGGGCTTTGAGAATATTGGCCTCCCAGATGCCGGTCTCTCAAATAAAGAAAAAGGCTGACATCGTAATCCCAAACAACGGCACCATCGTGCAGCTGAAGGAGAAGGCGGCCCTGGCCTGGAGGAGGTTGACGGAGGGAAATGTCATCCTGAAGTAAAAAAAGGTTGAATTGTCCGGCCCTTTTATCATAAAATAGATGCCGGCCCCTGATCAACAACGGGAGGATGGTAAAATGAACAAGATGGATTGGCTGAAAAAGATCAATCCGGTATTATTCCTGGTTTTCTTGGTCCAGGCGGCGACAGGGGTGATCTACTTCCTGGTCGGCAGCGAGATGCTTGGGGTGATCCATCTGTTCGGGGGATTTTTGATGATCTTGATCGCCGGCATCCATCTGGTTTTAAACTGGACCTGGGTAAGATCGAACTACTTTAAAAAGAAAGCACTAACAGACAAAGGATGATACCGTTTTGACAATAGAGGAATTGAAAAATAACGGCCAGATTGCTGATGAGAACATAAAGAACCTGCGGAGGTATCTTTGACCTGGACCGGTTGGAAAAGGAGCTGGCAGAATACGAGGCCAGAATGTCGTCCCCGGATTTTTGGAACGACAATATCAAGGCCAAGCAGGTCATAGCAGAGGCCAACCGACGCCGGGAATGGATAGATCCCTGGAGGGAGCTTAGAAAAAAGTGCGATGATGCGGCCACCCTGCTGGAGCTGGTGGATGAATCGGACGGCGAATCCCTAAAAGAGATCCATGACGACCTGGGCTCCCTGGAAAAAGGGATTGAGGCCCTGGAGTTCCGCCATATGCTGCGGGGAGAGGATGATGAACGAAGCGCTATATTAACCATCCACCCCGGGGCCGGAGGGACCGAATCCCAGGATTGGGCCGAGATGCTGCTGCGGATGTATACCCGCTGGATGGAGCGCAACGGCTACCAATATAAGGTGATCGATCTGCAGCCGGGCGACGAAGCCGGAATCAAAAGCGTTACGGTGGAGGTGACCGGAAGATATGCTTTCGGCTACCTAAAGGCCGAGATCGGCGTTCACCGACTGGTCAGGATATCACCCTTCGACTCCAACAAACGTCGCCATACTTCGTTCGCCTCCACTTTCGTCTACCCCGAGATCGACGATGACATCAAGGTGGATATTCCTGAATCAGAAATTAGGATAGACGTTTACCGGTCCGGCTCGGCCGGAGGACAGAATGTCAACAAGGTGGAAACGGCCATCCGGATGGTTCACATCCCCACCGGGATCGTGGTCTGCAGCCAGAACGAGCGGTCCCAGCACCAGAACCGGATCAACGCTATGAAGGTGCTGCGCTCCAGGCTATATCAGCACTACAAAGCCGAGGATGACAAGAAGCGCCAGTCGCTGGAGGCCACCAAGACCGACATCGCCTGGGGAAACCAGATCCGATCCTATGTTTTCCATCCCTACAGCATGGTCAAGGATCATCGGACCCTGGAGCAGACCGGAGATGTGAAAGCGGTGATGGATGGGGAGATCGACCGGTTCATAAACGCCTATCTCAAGCGGGGCGGCAAGTTCGACAAGGTGGAATCCGGGGATGACCTCTGACCGGATAGGTTTTTTGAACCACAAAGAGCATAAAGGACACAAAGGTTTTAATGTTTTTAACTTTAATAAAGACCCAAAATCAAAATAATGGAAGGAGGTGTGTTGAATGGTAGCAGCTTATGAGTTCATCAATTGCGATGCCGGCAAAGCCGAACTGGTGGTCAGGGCCCTGCGCAAGATCAAAGGGTTGAAGCAGGCTCATGTGGTGACCGGGCTTCATGACATCATCGCCTACGTGGAGGCCCCCACCATGAAGGACCTGACAAAAATGATCATTTCCAGGATCCAGGGGACCAAGGGCGTCGGCCGGACCGTCACCTGCATCGTGGTCAACGGCAACTAGTTTTATCTGCTTTTTAAAAGGGCCGTCCGCTAGGGCGGCCCTTTGGCGTTGCATAACCCGTTAATATTATTAATAAGGAAGCATGCCGCCATCATCATCATGATAGTGCTGATAACCTTGTTGATGGAGAACACGACCATGGAAGCAAAGATGATCACCATGATGATGGTGCCCAATATAAAGGTAATGCTAATTATAAAAAAGAGCTTGACATTGGAACAATAATATGTCATAATCTCGGTAGATAATAATAAATACCGAGGAAATGACATATGGGTTATCGAGCTATTGAAAGAATAAAAAAGCAATTTCCGAAGCAAGCGTATTTTACCAGAGCCGATGCCATTAAGAAGGGTATACATTGGGAAAATATTCGCCAAATGGTCGATAAAGGCGAGGTAGAACATTCTGCTCGTGGAGTATATGGTTTTGTAGGTGCTGAAGTTACAGAGAATGATTCCTTTGCGCGAGCAGCTATAACTGTACCTCGAGGAGTGATATGCCTAATATCTGCCCTTAGGTTTCACGGCATTACCACCCAACTGCCTTCATATGTCTGGATGGCTATAGAAAACAAGATGTGGAGACCTAAACAAGCCGGCATAGGGTTTCAACTGGTGTTCCTCTCGGGTGAATCCTTTACCTCGGGTGTCGAAAATCATGTTATCGAAGGCGTAAATGCCCGAATCTACAGCCCCGCCAAGACGGTGGCTGATTGTTTCAAGTTCCGCAACAAGATCGGCCTGGACGTGGCCCTGGAGGCCCTTAAGGAAGGTCGGAGGACCCGCAAGTTCACCGCCGACGAACTGACCAAATACGCCCGGATCAACCGGGTGCTTAATGTGATCAAGCCTTATATGGAGGCGGTGTTTTGAGCAAAAAGCCGGTGACCGACATCGGCGCTTCGGTGCGCGAGCGCCTTAAGCAGAAGGCTGACAGCTTGGGCTACGATTTCCAGTTTATTCTTACCACTTACGCCCTGGACCGCTTGCTTTATCGTCTTGCCTGTTCTAAATATCATGACCGATTCATTCTAAAGGGCGCTCAGCTTTTTAATGCCTGGTACCATCAGCCGGTCAGGTCATCAATGGATGCTGATATGCTGGGAAAAGGGGATAGTGATGTCTCTATTTGGGTCGGCATATTTCGGGATATATGCCGGGTCGAAGTCGAGCCCGACGGATTGATTTTCTTGCCGGATACGGTTCTCGGTATAGAGATCAGCGAAAATTTAGAATATCAAGGCGTAAGGATAACTTTGATTGCCGGGCTTTCCGATGCCCGTATACATTTGCAGATAGATATCGGCTTCGGTGATGCAGTATTTCCACCGCCTGAAAAAATAGTACTACCATCTTTATTGAATCTTCCAGCAACCAGCGTCAAGGCCTACACACCGTATACGGTGATCGCCGAAAAGTACCAGGCCATGGTAGATAAGGGACTAGCCAATGGTCGGCTAAAGGATTATTACGATATCTGGTACATATCCCGGCACAGCAAACTAGACGGGTTAAGTCTTTCCAAATCAATAGCGATTACCTTTAATAGAAGGAGAACGAAATTGCCGGAATCTTTGCCGGAAGGGCTGGGCGACTATTTTGCGGAAGATAACGCCAAACGGCGCCAGTGGACGGGATTTCTCAAAAAAAGCAAGCCGAATGAAACGTGTGAATTGGATGCAGCCATCAAAGAAATCCGAATGTTGCTTATGCCGGTGGTTGAATCATTGGTTGAAAAGAAACCATTTAATAAAGTATGGCATGCGGGACAAGGTTGGCGCTGAATGTCCAATTAAAAAGGTGTTTAAGAATATTTTAAAGGCCGTCCGACAAGGGCGGTCTTTTATTGTCTGTTACTATTCTATAAACCTTAGGGATGGTCTCAAGCCATCCCCTACAGATAGAAAAAGGCAAACAACCCATTGTGTAAAAACCCGTCAACCACTCGCATGAAACTGCTGGGCCAAATTTTTTTTAAAAATATTAAATATTTTTATTTTAGGGATTGACATTTTATATGAAATCTTATATAATATCAATTCTTTAGGAAAACTTTTATGTATGCCATCTTCTTGTCTTATTAAAGAAAGTAGGACAGGACATGGGGAATTTTGCTTTTAATCCCCGGCAGCATCAACGGAAAATCGGTTAAGGAGATCCCATGCCGACCATCAACCAACTGATCCGACACGGTAGAAAAACCAAGTCCAAAAAGACCAAGGCTCCGGCTCTCAAGAACTGTCCCCAGAAGCGCGGGGTCTGCACCAGGGTCTATACCACCACCCCCAAGAAGCCCAACTCGGCCCTGCGCAAGGTGGCCAAGGTCCGGCTGTCCAACGGCATCGAAATATTGTCCTACATCCCCGGCGAGGGTCACAACCTGCAGGAGCACTCCATCGTGATGGTGCGGGGCGGCCGGGTCAAGGACCTGCCCGGCGTGCGCTACCACATCGTCCGCGGGACCCTGGACACATCGGGGGTGGATGGCCGCAAGAGAAGCCGCTCGCTGTACGGCACCAAACGCGCCAAGAAATAATTTTTTCCACAGCAACATTTCAAAAGTAAAAATATAACACCGAGACTGGTATAAAAATGCCGAGAAGAAAAAGAGTCATAAAACGGGAACTGCTGCCCGATCCCAAATACCACGACACCATGGTCACCATCTTCATCAACAACCTGATGGAGAGGGGCAAGAAGAGCATAGCCGAGCGTATCTTCTACAACGCGGTGGAGATCGTGGAGAAGAAGACCAAGGCCTCGGGGATCGACGGCTTCAAGCAGGCCCTGAACAACATCAAGCCGGTGCTGGAGGTCAAGCCCCGCCGGGTGGGCGGCGCCACCTACCAGGTGCCGGTGGAAGTAAAGCCAGAGCGCCGGACCGCACTGGCCATCCGCTGGATGATCGCTGCAGCCAAGTCCCGTTCCGAGCAGACCATGCGGGAGAGGCTGGCCGGAGAGATACTGTCCGCCATCAAGAACGAGGGCGGCGCCATCAAGAAGAAAGAGGACGCCCATAAGATGGCCGAGGCCAACAAGGCCTTTGCTCATTACCGGTTCTAAAATCAGCTTTAATATCAGGTGAATTCAATAGACTAATGAACAACCTGTCGCCATTTTACATCGCATATCACATCTGATCGGCGGATCGATATTCCGGCCTCCTGATCGATGAAATTTCAGGCGGCGGGAGATAGGAAACAAATTGGCTCAGGAATCATTAAATAAGACCAGGAATATCGGCATCATGGCCCATATCGATGCCGGTAAGACCACCACCACCGAGCGGATACTTTATTTTACCGGCCGGGTCCATCGGATCGGCGAGGTCCACGACGGGGCCGCCACCATGGACTGGATGGAGCAGGAGAAAGAACGCGGCATTACCATCACCTCGGCCGCCACCACCTGTTTTTGGAAAGAACATCGGATAAATATCATAGATACCCCGGGCCACGTTGATTTTACGGTCGAAGTAGAACGCTCTTTGAGAATATTGGACAGCGCCGTGGCGCTGTTCTGCGCCGTGGGCGGAGTGGAGCCGCAAAGCGAAACGGTATGGCGACAGGCCGACCGATATCACATTCCCCGGATAGCCTTTATCAACAAGATGGACCGGGTGGGGGCGGACTTCGACGACGCGGTTTCCATGATGCGGGAGCGGCTGGCCGCCAAGGCAGTGCCCCTCCAGATGCCCATCGGCCGTGAGGAGGCCTTCAGCGGGGTGGTGGACCTGGTGACCATGAAGGCCATGACCTTCGACGACAAGGGCGAGAAGGTCCCCGAGACCGGTCCCATTCCGGCCGACCTGGCGGAGGCCGCCCAGAAATACCGGGACAATCTGGTGGAGCAGGTGGCCGAGTTCGACGAGGAGGCCATGCATGCCTATCTGGACGGCCGGGAGATAACCCCGGAGATGCTGAAACGCTCCATCAGAAAAGGCACCCTGGAGATCAAGATATTTCCGGTATTGTGCGGGGCCTCGTTCAAGAACAAGGGGGTTCAGCTGCTGCTGGATGCCATCGTGGACTACCTGCCGGCCCCCACCGATCTTCCGCCCATCACCGGCATCAACCCCTATACCAGCCACAAGGAAGAGCGGCACGACAGCCCCGACGAGCCCCTGGCCGGCCTGGTGTTCAAGATAGCCACCGATCCCTATGTGGGCAAGATCTCCTTCGTCCGAATCTACTCCGGGATCCTCAAGGCCGGCGAGACGGTATACAACAGCAACCTTGACAAGCGGGAACGGGTAAGCCGGATACTGATGATGCATGCCAACAAGCGCGAGGATGTGGAGCAGATATCGGCCGGAGACATCGCCGCCTTGGTGGGGCTGAAGGAAAGCCGCACCGGGCATACCATCTGCGACAAGACGCATCCCCTGGTGCTGGAAGCCATGAAATTCCCGGATCCGGTGATAGCGGTGGCCCTGGAGGCCAAATCCAAGGCCGATCAGGACAGGATGGGTCTGGCCCTGGCAAAACTGCTGGAGGAGGATCCCACCTTCAGGGTGAAGACCGACGAGGAGACCGGCCAGACCATCATCTCCGGCATGGGTGAGCTTCATCTGGAGATAATCGTGGACCGCATGCTGCGGGAGTTCTCGGTGCAGGCCAATGTGGGCAAACCACAGGTATCCTACCGCGAGACCATCCGCAAGTCGGTCACCAGCAACATCAAATTCGCCAAACAGACCGGGGGCCACGGACAATTCGCCCATGTGGTGATACATGCCGAGCCCAGGGAGCCCGGGACCGGATTCGAGTTCGTCAATTCCATCATCGGCGGCAACATCCCCAAGGAATTCATACCCTCGGTGGAAAAGGGGGTCAAGGACGGTCTGGAATCCGGTGTGCTGGCGGGATATCCGGTGGTGGATGTCAAGGTGGAGCTGACCGACGGCTCTTATCACGAGGTGGATTCTTCGGACATGGCCTTCAGGATAGCCTCTTCAATGGCGGCCCGGGATGCCCTGCAGAAAGCATCATCAGTTCTCCTGGAACCAGTTATGGATGTGGAAGTGGTGGTCCCCGAAGTCTACATGGGCGACGTGATCGGAGACCTTAGCGCCCGCCGGGGCAAGATTTTGGGGCTGGTGAAACGCAAGGATGCCCAGGTCATAGCCTCGATGGTCCCCCTTTCCGAGATGTTCGGTTACGCCACCAGGCTGAGGTCCCTCACCCAGGGAAGGGCCATCTACACCATGCAGTTCCATCATTACGAGGAAGTTCCCCGGTCG
Source organism: Candidatus Edwardsbacteria bacterium (assembly GCA_031082425.1). Classification (NCBI taxonomy): domain Bacteria; phylum Candidatus Edwardsiibacteriota; species Candidatus Edwardsiibacteriota bacterium. The sequence continues at coordinate 41,903 of JAVHLB010000014.1, forward strand.
ATATCCGAGGAGATAATGGAGAAAAACGGAAGCCGGCGCTAATCACGCCAGTTGGCAAAGCAAGATATTAAGAGGAAAAATTTACCAGAATATAAGGAGATTCCAGGTATGGCCAAAGCAAAATTCGAGCGAACCAAGCCGCACGTAAATATCGGGACGATCG
>JAVHLB010000015.1 GCA_031082425.1 Candidatus Edwardsbacteria bacterium
GAGTTCAGCAGCAGAGCTGATGCGACTTGGGGTCCCCGCCTGCGGCAATTTTGCTAAAGCAGAAACGGACGTTAAAAATTCATTGCAAAGCTATGCCTCTTGCCCTGATCAAGGAATTTAGTCCGTGGATATATATATTTTCGAAAATTACTGGGCGGACAAGGCTTCCTTCGTTTGCTTTGCATGGGTCTTGCTCAGGACATGCTTTTGTTACTTTTCTGGCCCACAGAAAAGTAAGGGCGTTTATCCTTCAATCTCATAAGGAAAAAACAAAATGAAAACATATTTCGCTTTTCTTTTGCCGTTTTTCCTGCTGCCTCTGACAACCTCCCATGCCCAGCCAGTCTTCGAGGCCGACACCTTCGCCGTAGGCCAGAAGAAGCTGGTCATCCATTTCATCGGCCACGGCACCTTAATGCTGGACTACGATGGATTGATCATTCATGCGGACCCGGTGGGCCGCTACGCAGACTATGCCAAATTGCCGAAAGCTGACATCATCCTGATCACCCACCAGCACCAGGACCATCTGGACAAGGAGGCCATCACCAGGATCCTGTCGGAAAAGACGCGCATTATTCTAAACCGGGCTTCTTACGACATCCTGGGCTTCGGCAAAGCCATGGTCAACGGCGATACCATCACCATAAAAAATGTTAAGATAACCGCCGTTCCGGCCTATAATACCACCAAGGGGCGGGACAAGTTTCACCCCAAGGGACGGGACAACGGCTATGTTCTTGATTTTGGTGGCAAAAAGATCTATATCGCCGGTGACACCGAAGATATCCCGGAGATGAAGAATCTGAAAAGTATCGATATCGCCTTCCTGCCCATGAACCAGCCCTACACCATGACCGCCAAACAACTGGTAAATGCAGTGAAAGTCATAAAACCGCGGATCGTCTATCCCTACCACTACGGCGACAGCGATCTAACAGTCCTGCCGGGACTGCTAAAGGGGGTCAAAGGAACGGAGCTGCGCATCCGCCGGATGAACTGAGATATGGTCGCCCACGAAACACACGAACAGACACTAAAATCATCACCTTTCCTTTTGAGCCCTAAATAACTTTTGCGCAATTTCGCGATTTTAGCGGGAGATCACCGGAGACAGGCTTCTGTTTTGGCTATAAAAATATTTTAAATTATTTAAAAATAACACTTGACAAACCACCGGCTTTGTGATACACTGCTCAATAGTAAAACAACCCAAGCGTCCGGAAAACCAATTCCCCGTGTCAGTTGTTAATTGACCAGGGGGTTTTTTTTCGGGCAAAAAACACAAAATCCAAGGAGAAACATGAGTTTCACGGACAAGACCCTATCCTGCAAAGAGTGCGGGAAACCATTCACTTTCACTGCCGGCGAGCAGGAATTCTATCAACAGAAGGGCTTCCAGAATGAGCCCCAGCGCTGCCCCGACTGCCGCTCAGCCAAAAAGAGCGAAAGACGCGGACCCCGCCAGATGTTCAAAGTGACCTGCGCCGACTGCGGCCAGGACACCGAAGTTCCCTTCAAGCCCACCGGCGATCGTCCCGTCTATTGTTCGGACTGCTTTGCCAAGAACCGCGCCTAAACTTCTAACATCGTCATTCTAAATTTGCCAGATATAGATGATAGGACAAAACCTCCCGGGAAACCGGGAGGTTTCTTTTTGCCCAAAATGGCGGCCCGGGTCGAAAACCAGCCCCCTGGCTGAAACAGGCCAAAATATCTGATCGGGAATGCCGGCCGGTCACATACTTTGCCTCTTGCTAAAATATCTGCTCTGGGGTAAAATAACACCTGAGATATGACTAGAAACAGAAAGAAAAAAAGGTCCAATCTATGGATCGTGCCGGCGGCGGGGCTGGTTCTTCTGGCGGCCCTGGCCCTGCGCCATTTTGCCGGACGGCCACCAAAGCCGTCCCTGCCGGATATTTCCCGGAGCCAGCCCTCCCATCCCGCCCCCCGGGATATTCGGGGCCTGCAGGAAACCCTGTCGGACCAGGGCTTTGCCATCCGGGCCCTCAGCCCGGGCGACGACAGCTCCCGGAATTTCCTGATCTACATCCCGCCGGGATATCCCCTGGTCCAGGCCAATTTGATCATAAACCGCCTGGCCCGGGCCGAACACTACACCCCAGCCAGATCGCTGGAGAACCGGAAGAAGCAGCGGCTGGAGCTGGCCTTTCTTTCCCGTGATTCCCTGGCCCTCAATATAACCGTTCTCAAAAAAAAGGCTCCGGCCGAAAAAACCTCCCACCTGCCCAAGATCGCGCTGGTCCTGTATTTCTGGCCTCCGGAGATATCCTCCCTTTCCGGGCACTTCGACAAGATAGCGGCCATCAAAACCTTGATAGTGAAGGACAATTGCCGGCCAAAGGACCGGGAGATAGTCTGCACGGCAATCCTGGAGCCTAAGGGCTACCCCGGGAACGATCCCGGCCCCAGCACCATTTTGGTGGACGATCCCACGGGAAAAATAAAAAACAAGCTGGACGATGCCGCCAATACGGCCGATGAGCCGGTTGGCCTGTACCTCTGGCAGGGATCACGGGCCGTGGAGGACGACAGGATCACGGATATGATCACCTCCTATTGCAGCCGCAATCAGCTCATCCTTCTCGAGCCCTACCCCACGGCCCAATCCCTGGTAAAAAGATCCGCCGCAGGCAACGCCTGCCTTTATATTACCCCCGATCTGGTAATTGACCCTAAAGCATCCGCCAATAGTTGTCTATCTCAGCTGAAAAATCAACTTGCCAAAACCAAGGCCCGATCGCTTATCCTGCTGCCGGCCACCGAGAACGCCCTGAAAGCCCTCAATAAGGTCCTCACCACGGAAACCGCCGCCCATTACGAATTTGTGGCCGTTTCCGGGATGATGCAATGAAAATTTGAGGTTCACCGGAGCGGGTATTGCTTATAGCCCGGGGATCTGACATTTGGCCAAGGAATTCCTCTGGCCAAATGGAATGCTATCCTGCATATTATTGGATATTTTAAAGGCTGGAAATATTTTCCCAGCCTTTTTCTTTTATTGGTCAACATTTAGACTCCACTGTCAAAAATATATGGCTATTGTCAAAGCATTGGTGGTGTTGTGTTTCTTTTATAACTCTTTGGTATTCATTATATTAAAAATATTTTATCAACCTGGCATGACAAGTGCTTGTATATAATACCAGAACGCAAACAAAACAAAACAAATAAACTCTAAAACCCAAGGAGAGCTAAAATGAAAAAGGTAACCATCTTCGCAGCCCTGTGCGGAGTCATCTTCGCCGGAATAACCACCACCTGTTACGCCCGCCCCAACTGGGGAAGATTTTTGCCCAGGCCTATCGTTATCCCGGCCGATTCCCTAGGCAGCGATATCATTATTGCCGCCATCGATTTCAGAAAGTATCTTCCCCGGCCCATTATCAACCCCGGTGATTCCACCGGATTTTCATCCCCTATTGAATTGGTTGCCGCTCCGATCGCCAAGGATCCCCCGCCGCATCCTTGGTTGAGAAGGACCTTAACTGCTCATCAGAACGAGATAATCATCTCCGCTGTTCCGGTTGCCAAGGATCCCCCGCCCCACCCCTGGCATAGAAGGACTCTCACCGCTTAAAGCAATTACCACCAAACATAAAAAAGCCGCAGCTTAGCTGCGGCTTTTTTATTTCCCTTGACAAAACACCTTCTGATACTTATATTTATTACTCGAAGCATATCAGAAGACATAAGGCCAGGAATGGCCCTGATTACCTTCAATGGATCTTCTTAACCCAGCTCTTAAGAGCTGAGTTAAGTGTACGTCCCGTACCAGCCTTGGGCCGTTCCCGGCCTTTTAGATAAATTGCTAATTTTGAAGGATCCTTATGCGCTTGGATAAATTTACCGTAAAATCCCAGGAGGCCCTGGAGGCCGCCTCCGGACTGGCCGGGCAAAAGAACCATCAGGAGATAACCCCGGAGCACCTGCTTTTATCATTGCTGGTCCAGGATGACGGGGTGGTGGTCCCCATCATTCAGAAGCTGGGGGCCAGGCCGGAAATGATCCGGGACCGGCTGGCACAGGAGATCGATGCCATCCCGAAGGTCTATGGCGGAACCGGGCAGGCCCATATGTCGCCCGGGCTCAACCGGGTGCTGCAGGAGGCCATGAGTGAGGCCGACCGGATGAAGGACGAATACGTATCGGCCGAGCACCTGCTTTTGGCTATCTCCGAGGGATCCGGAAAAGCGGCCCAGATCCTGAAGAATGCCGGTATCACCAGAAATGCGGTGCTGAAGGCCCTGGTGGACATCCGGGGCAATCAAAGAATAACCGACCAGAACCCCGAGGGAAAATACCAGGCCCTGGCCCGCTACAGCCGCGACCTGACCGATCTGGCCCGCCAGGGAAAGCTGGACCCGGTGATCGGCCGGGACGACGAGATCCGCCGGGTGATCCAGGTGCTGTCCCGCCGCACCAAGAACAACCCGGTGCTGATCGGAGAGCCCGGGGTCGGCAAGACCGCCATCGTGGAGGGCCTGGCCCAGCGGATTAATTCCGGCGATGTGCCGGAGACCCTCAGGAACAAAAAGGTGGTGGCCCTGGACATGGGGTCACTGATCGCCGGGGCCAAGTTCCGGGGCGAGTTCGAGGAGCGCCTGAAGGCGGTGCTCAAGGAGATCGAGACCGCCGCCGGGGAGATCATCCTTTTCATAGACGAACTGCACACCCTGGTGGGCGCCGGCAAGGCCGAAGGCGCCATGGACGCCTCCAACATGCTGAAGCCCGCTTTGGCCAGGGGCGAATTGCGGATGGTGGGCGCCACCACCCTGGATGAATACCGCAAGAACATCGAGAAGGACCCGGCCCTGGAGCGCCGGCTGGCGCCCATCGTGGTCCAGGAGCCGTCGGTGGAGGACACCATCGCCATCCTGAGGGGCCTCAAGGAACGCTATGAACTGCATCACAAGGTGCGGATCAAGGATTCCGCCCTGGTGGCGGCGGCGGTGCTGTCCCATAGATATATCTCCGACCGCTTCCTGCCGGACAAGGCGGTGGACCTGATAGATGAAGCATCGTCCAGATTAAGGATCGAGATCGACAGCCTGCCCACCGAGATCGATGAAGTGGAGCGCCGCATCATGCAGCTGGAGATCGAGCGGACCGCCCTGAAGAAGGAGCGGGACCATGCCTCCCAGGAGCGCCTGGCCAGACTTGATGCCGAGCTGGCCGAGTTGAAGGAAAGATCCTCGGCCATGAAGGCCCACTGGCAGAATATGCTTTATCAGGTAATATGAGATATTAAAAAGGGGAATTTAAAAGGGCAAAGTTATTGGAGTTATTAGTAGTTGCGGCACAAATGCCGGTTTGAGATTTTATACCCGTTTTTACCGGTTTACTACCGTAAACGGCCGCCGTATAAAGGGCATTTAAAAAGGCCGTAAAGGCCATAATACAGCGTTATATAAGCCAGTTACGGCGCAAATACAGTCTCACCAGTAAACCGGTAAAACACCAAAAGGTGCGAACAAAGGTGCGAATAAACAATAAATACTTCGCACCTTTTATTATTTATTATATATCAATAACTTATAATACATAATATTACTAAATACCGTTTTAAGAGGTAGGCAAAGGTGCGAACAAGGTTGGGCGTTTTAAGAGTAATTTTAAAGCAGTTATTTATTATTATATATTTGTGTAAGATCATGCCCCTTAACCACCCACTCAAGCTTAGATCCGCAATGCCTGCATAGTATATTCCCAGGCTCGATTACCCCTTTGCAAAGCTTACACTTTACCCGGTGATCGGGAAGATTTAAAGCAATAAACCAGCCCAGTGGCCCAAGGCATAAACTAAGCACAGCGCCGCCGCCAGTCTGCCCTTTGAATCTGCCGATCCATGCGCCGCCTAAAATAAATATTGCCCACAAATAAGGCACCAGAAAAATTGAGACTATCTCCATAATCCCTCCTTTTTAAAATTTACCGCCTACCCAGACAACCTTCCCGAGAACATTTATATCTGATCCTTTAATCTCGAACGGATCCAGCATTTTATTATCGCTGACGATCTGCACCATTCCTTCCGGCTTTAGCTGGACTCTCTTCACAACCAGGGTATCGTCGAAGCGAAGCAGGTAAACACTACCGCTCTTCAATATCTTCTGGCTCTGGTCCACCATTACCAGGTCGTTATCGTTAATAGTGGGAACCATGGAATCTCCGGAGGCTGTTACCACCAGCAGGTCTTTGCCGGAAACACACAGCACTTTCTCTATATAATGGTGCGGGAAAAGCAGGTGCCCGGTAATGTTCTCCTGGCAAATATAGCAGCCTGACCCAGCCGCCGCCGCTACATTATATAAGGGCACTCTCACACTGGCCTCAGCGCTATACTCGCTGAGGCCTTCTTTTATTACCCTTGGATTATCACCATCATAAATAATCGGCTTACTATCGTTAATAAAAATCTGTTCGGTGTTGCCACATAGCCATTGAGGATTCACGTTAAAAGTAAAAGATAAAACCCTCTCAAGCTGATTAGACAATTTTGTCTTTCCGGTCTCAATATTTTTTATTTGGTACCATTTGAGACCTATCAGCTTTGCCATTTCGGCTTGAGTTAAAGAAAGCTCTTTTCTTAACTCTTTTAATAATAGTGACTTATTAACCATATAAAAATATTTTTTAAAATAGCTATTTTTGACTTGACAAATTAGACAAAATTGTCTATAATCCAACTTAACCAATAAATGAAACTTTACAGAAACGGAGGGGGAAATGGAACGGGTATTAATTATACGCATTCCCTGGTGGCCCAGAATCAGTAGCGCCTGGCTAAGGGCCGGTGGTGATCTTTTGCGCACGGCGTTGATAAACGCATCTATCGCCATAAACAGAAAAGTATTTGGGATCCACCTGTGTCGATCTTCTCAGGGGTTTGAAGCAAGGTATTCGGTTGTTGATATGGCGGCCGATCGCTGGATCAGGGTCTTTGATAAAGAGAACAGGCGTCTTACACATTATATTAAACCATAAACCAATAACAACAAAAACGGAGGGAGAAACCATGGCTACAATAGGGACTGGTGGCAAAAGCATTGTTACTCCAGCAATGAGACGGATCATGCGTAAAAATTCAAGAAACCTGGAGGCGCTGCCGCAGCCAGGTATGCTACCCAAAAAAAGCATCCGGCCGCGGAGGGATCCCCTAACGGAGGGTAAAATGAGTACAACCACCCCATTAACCCCCGAATTAAAAGAAGCTATTTTTGAGGCAATTGAGCAGGACGTTCTGAATGGTGGGCGACTATCGTTTTTAAAACATTGATGGCCTGTTCTTTGGCGAGTCTGCGCACCTCGTTTAAATCGGTAATAGATTTGTCTATAAACACCACTAATTCGGTATTGTAAAAACGCTGGCCCTTTTCATCTACGGGATATTGATATCTGACTTTAACGTTGATCACTCCACCATTGTCCGTATCTCGCGGGTGGATCTCTAAAATAGTTATTTCCATAATAAACCCTCCCCTTAAATTAAAGGTGTTATGAAAAAATACCGCAAAATAAAATCCATGATGGTCCTCAAGGGCATTAAGAACACCGACGTTGCCGCCCGTGCCGGCGTGGCCGATGTTACCGTCTCTGTGGTTCTCACCGGACGGCGCCGATCAAAAAACATCGAAACGGCCATAGCCGATCTGCTGGGTTGCACCAGGGATCAGCTGTGGCCGCCGCGTAAAAGCAAGGCTGCCTGATAACAGGCGGTAAAAAACACTTTACTATAAAATGTTCATCTTGTCAATACCTAATTTTCGGAGATCGTCATGACGCTTAACAACAGTATCCAGGCAACTCAGTGGGTCTCGGTTAAACAGACAGCAATGTTATTGAGATGTTCTGAACGTTGGATACAAGCGCAATGTAAGTCGGGTAAATTAAATTATAGATTAGACAACGCCAACGGCGGCCAGCAGTACCGCATTCTGCTGGACAGCCTGCCGGCCGAGGCCCAAGCCAGGTACTGGCAGTCCCACGCTCCGGTGGGGCTCATTGTAAACTCTGCCGAAGACGAGACTCTGCCGGCCGTGATCGAACCAACCGAGGCCGAGGTATCGGAAGCCGCCAAGGATCGCGCCCTATCTAAGGTCGACCTGATCAAAGCCTGGGACGATTACCGGGCCGAGCACCCGGGCCAGAGAGAAGAAGCCAACAACCAGTTCCTGGAGCTTTACGCCGCCGGAAAGATCTGCCCGGGCCTGCTGAGCAGGCTGGGTCCGATAACCCGGCCCACCCTTTACCGATGGAAAAAGTCCCTCGGTCCGGAATACGCCTGGCGCAACGTGCTGGACGGGTATTACAAAACGGACGCCGCCACCTGCGCTCCCAAGCTTTCCGAGGAAGAGCGCAACTGCTTTCTCAATATCCTGCTCCATCAGAACCGCATCAAGGTGGACACCGCCTATCAATACACCGCTTTCCAACTGCAGAAGACCGGCCAGCCGGTAACGGCCAGCAAGGCCACCTTCCGCCGCTTTGCCGAGTGGTACAGCAAGAACCATCACGATGTGTGGACCCTGGCCCGTGACGGCCAGAAAGCCCTTAGAGACAAGGTCGTGCCGTATATCAAGCGGGACGCCGGCAAGCTGGAAGTGGGCCAGGTGCTGGTGGCCGACGGCCATCGCCTGAACTTCCGGGTTCTTAATCCCTTTACCGGCAAGCCCTGCCGGCCTACCATGGTGGGCTACGTGGACTGGAAGAGCGGCGACCTGGCCGGCTACGAGATCATGCTGGAAGAGAACACCATGGTCATCGCCTCCGCCCTGCGCAACTCAATACTGAACCTGGGCAAGATCCCGCAGATCTGCTACCAGGATAACGGCAAGGCTTTCCGATCAAAATATTTTACGGCCACTGAGTCCCTTGAAACAGCGGGGATCAACGGCCTTTTCGCATCCCTGGGGATCACCACCGTCTTCGCCCGGGCCTACAACGCCAAGGCCAAGGTGATAGAACCCTGGTGGCACATCTTCACCAACTCGTTTGAGCGGCTGCAGGCCTCCTACGTGGGAGCCGGCATCGATGACAAGCCGGCCCACATGATGCGCAACGAAAAGTTCATGCAGCGGATCTCCAGCGGCTTTGTGCCTACGTTGGACGAGACCATAGAGATGATCAACGCCTGGCTGGATTACCGCCGGTCAAACACCGCCTGCCCCAACGTTCCGGGAATGACCATCGGCCGGGTGTTCGATGACGGCCGGGGCCCCGGAGTGGATCCCGCCAAGCTGGACGATCTGCTGCTGGCCAGCTCCGAGGCCGTTATCCGGCAGTCCCGGATCCGCTTCCTGGGAGAGCATTACGAGCACGACAGCCTTTACGGCCTCTCCGGCAAGGTGCGCGTCAAATACAGCTTGTTCGATCGCACCAGCCTTAAGGTCTACCACACCCAGGGGCAGTACATCTGCACCGCCTCCAAGGCGGAGATGATCCACCCCATGGCCCGGGTGCTGGGCAACCTGGCCGATCAGGAAAAGCTGAAGGATGCCATCGCCAACCAGAAGGCCCTGGAGAACCGCACCATCGTGGACTTTACCGCAACGGTGCCGGCCATCGCCGCCCCCAAGCTCCGGCCGGCGAAAACCGCCCGCGCCGTGCCGGCGCAGAACATCAAACATCTTCCGGAAAAGTCCTGGGGCAAGGCCGAGCCTACCGAGGCCGAGCAGCTGATGGCCGCCACCGGAACCTACGACCTCTCGGCTATGGCGCCGCCGGCGCCGCCGCCCAAGCAAAAGCTTTATTTATTCGATAGCGATATGCCTAAATAACAATCAACAAAGGAGGGAGAAAATGAACCAGGAGCAACTGAGAACCGAGCTTAAAAAGCTCATCGATTCCAAGGAAACATCCTGCAACGGCGCCGCCAGGGGCATGGGGATCTCGGCCTCGGCGCTTTCCACCTGGCTGGCCGGGAAATACGCCGGGAACGTGCAGACGGTGACGGCCGCAGTGGCCGGGTATCTTAAGCGGATGCAGGAGAAGCGGGCCCAGCCCAAGCAGAACGTAGGTTTTGTGATGACCTCGGTGTCGGCCAAGATCTTTGAAGTGGCCCGGATGTGCCACTTGGACAGCGACATTGGAGTGTGCTACGGCCAGGCCGGCGTGGGAAAGACCAGGTCCCTTAAGGAATACGCCGCCCAGAACCAGGACGTGATCCTGATAGAAGCCGATCTGGGCTACAGCGCCAAGGCCCTTTTCCAGGAGCTGCACCGGCACCTGGGGCTTTCCGGAGAGGGCCAGATCAACAGCCTTAAAGACCAGGCGATCGACAAACTTAAAAAGAGCGGCCGCCTGATCATAGTGGACGAAGCCGAACACCTGCCCTACCGGGCCTTGGAGCTGCTACGGCGGCTCAACGACAAGGCCGAGGTGGGCATTTTGATGGTGGGCATGCCCCGGTTCATCGCAAACCTGCGGGGCAAAAAGGGCGAATACGCCCAGCTCTACAGCCGGGTGGGCGTGTCCTGCAAGCTGGAGGAGTTAAAGGATAAAGACAGCGAGGATATCGTCAGGTCGGTGCCCGGGATGAAATACCACCCGGCTTATCACGAGGTCTCGGGCGGCAACGCCCGGATGCTGACCAAGCTGATGCGCCAGGTCCCCAGGGTCTGCGCCCGTACCAAGGTGGATGTCTCGGCCGAGGTGATCCGGGAAACAGCCAAAATGCTGATTGTTTAAGGAGAGAGCGATGCCGAAAGATAGATGGAAGGAATACCCCTGCCCTTATTGTGACCAACAGATTAAGGCCCTGGTGCCGCAAAAAAATATGGTGAACCCCGCAAAAGGATACTGGGATTCTGCGGTATGTTGCCCTCGTTGTTACAACCTGCATTTTCAAAAGATCTGGCCCAGTGGCAAAGTTGTAACTACTAAAATGAGCGATTAGCAATGGTCTACACCGACGGCAAACACCTGGTGGCCGATTATTTTCAGGAATTGCTGGCCTTCTCCAAATCCATCGGCCTGCGGCCCGAGTGGCTGCAGGACCGGGACAACGGGCATAAGCATACGCACTTCGACCTGACCACGCCGGGCATGGCGGAAAAGGCGTTGCGGTACGGGGCCAGGCAGGTCACCAGCAAAGAAGCGGTGCGGATCTCCGACAACATGAACCGCTACGGCGAGCGGGAATACGTGATCACCTACGAACTGCCGGGCGGCAAAAAACTGCCGGTGATCAATAGCCAAACCGGGCAAACCAATTTATTTTAAGGAGCCTTTAAATGGAACTTAAAGAACTTATGGGCATAGCCCACGAAAAATATACCAAGGCCGGATTGTTCAATACTCCGGGGCGGTTCTCCAAGCAGCTGGGATCGCTTCACGAGAACGTCTCCGAGGCCCTGGTGGAATACTCCGAGTGGGGCAGCGTGATCACGATATCGCACTCCTTAAAGCCCAGCAACCACGGCCAGCCCCTGGGGGTGCCGATAGCCCTGGCCTCGGCGGTCATGAAGGTATTGGCCCTCTGCGCCGAGTATAAGATAGATCTCGAAGCGGCCGTAAAAGAAATGGCGGCCTACGAATGCGCACAAAGGGCCTTGCCTCAATCGTTCGCAGAGGCGGTGCGGGAAACGGCAGGCGCCAAATGAAGACCACTCTGGTTTATTACATAGACGACGTGCGCTGCGGGATCTGCGGCGCCTGCCACCCGGTGAACTTTGCCTGGCTGCCGGTGGGGGCGGTGTGTATTCCCTGCCTGACGGCCAAGGTAAAAGACTATGATTCGGTCCTGGACCCGTCTCCTCGCCATGCCCCAGGAGGAGCTGCGGCATGACGGAGATAAATATCGATATCGATCGCAGCCCCAGCAAATGCAAGGCCTGCGGGAAAACAAGATCCGGTAATATTATCAACGGAGACGGCAGCCGGCAATGCTTCAAGTGTTTGGGCGAAGCGATAAAACACCCCCGCAGGTTCTCTTTTAAGCGGCAGTGCAAACGCCTGGCCATGGAGCTTGGCAAAGAAAAGCGTCAGCAGATCCTCGACAAACTGCATCAGGGAAAATCACTGGGCGAGATCGCCCGGGAAGAATTAGTGGATCTCGACGCCGTAGTGGGGGTTTTCACCATGAACACAAAAAAGATCGAGTACCTGGCCAAGGAGTCCGTATGAGCATAAGACTGGTCACCATAGATGAAGCGTTTGATGTTTACCACCGGGAGGGCTTTTCCTGGCCCGCGAGCCAAGAATACGCCCTGCGCTGGTGGACCAATAGGTATATGAATTTAAAAAACATCCGGTCCGAGATCAAACGGATCCAGGGAGGTAAACATTAATGTCCGCCCAGATCATCACCTGGGATCTGGTGAAGAAGATCCACACCATCAAGGGCGCCATGAAGCTGACCGAGGGAGATTACCGGGCAATGCTCGGCGGCTACGGCGTGGACACCTGCAAGGACCTGCAATACAGCCAGGCCGTGGATATGCTGGACAAGCTGGAAACCCAGGCTGTGAGCATGGGTGTGTGGGAGAAGCGCTCCGGCAAGGGTAAATACGAAGGCCTGGGCAATCGGCCCGGGAAGGCCGCCCCCTCCCAACTGCGGATGATCGAGGCCATGTGGGCCGAGGTCAGCCGGCAGGATACGGCCCAGGCCCGCGCCGAAGCGCTGGGCAAGTTCGTCAAGAGGATCACCGGAATAGATCATATAACCTGGCTGGGCCCGGCCGATGTCCGCAAAGTGGCCAGAGCCCTGCAGACAATGAAAACCCAGAAAAGGGAGACCGCCAATGAGTAAACCGGTATTCGGAACGGCCGTACGCAAAACGGTGGATCCGCGCCTGTCGGCGCCGGAGAAGAAGATCATAGCCATTCTGCGGCAGGCCCGGCAGGAAAACAGCCGGGTGAACGTAAAGAGCCTGATGCGCCAGCTGGGAACCAGCGATCACCAGGTGCGGTTTTACGTCCAGTCCATGCAGGATAAGGGCGCTCCGGTGTGCACCACGGCCCACGGCGTGGAGCTGGCCGAAACGGCCGAACAGATGGCCGCCCAGTTCGAGCGCATGCAGCAGCACGCCATCGGCGAGCTGGCGAGGGCTTACAAGATCAAGGGCAGCCGGCTGACCGAACGCAGCTTCGGGCAGATCCGGGCCAAGATGGAGCGGGCCATGGAGCCGGCGGAGATCCGGGCATGAAAAAAGAAAATTACTGGGGCTATGTTATCGTGGCCGCCGTCATCATCTGGGCCGTCGTTACCATGGTAGCCATGTGGGATAAACAAATAGCCATGGAAGAGAAGGCCTACCGGCTGGCGGAGGCCCGGCGGATGCCGATCATGGAGCATGCCATAAAGGAACGGGGCCGGACCAGGGTGATCTTCCGGGAATACTGGACCGGATGGAAATTGGAGTCCAGCCAGCGCTACGCCATGATCTGGCCGCCGGAATACCGCAAGGAGTATTTTGCCATGATGCGGCATTCCAAGGCCCGGGACATAACGCACCATTTCGAGCAGGTGGGCTGGTGGACCGAGGACGATGAATACAAAACCATAAAAATAAAATAAGGAGAATTGCATGCACACTATGACCGAGATCGACCGGCTGGCGAAGGTCTATTCCGAAAATCGCACAGCACTGAGGGACCAGGTGCAGAACCTGAACGACCAGATAAACGCCCTTAAAAAGGCCGCCCTGCCGGGCATCCGGAAGTCGGTGGGAAAGACCGCCAACAGCGAGGCCGATCTTAGAGCCGCCGTCAAAGAAACTCCGGAACTGTTCCGCAAGCCCAAGACCGTGATCATGTACGGCATCAAGGTTGGCTGGCAGAAGGCCAAGGGCAAACTGCTGTGGGCCGACGACCAGGTGGTGGTCAAGGCCATCAAGAAGAAATTCGGAGAGGACGGCGCCCCGTACATCAAGACCGTGGAGAAACCGCTCAAAAAGGCGCTGGAGCAGCTATCCGGGGCGGTGCTCAAAAGCCTGGGGATCACCGTCAACGAGGATACCGACGAGGTGGTGATAAGCTCCACCGACAGCGACATCGACAAATTAGTGAACGCCCTGCTCAAGCCCGAGGAGCAGGACCAAAAAGAAACGGACTGACAATGCACGCCGGAGCCGAGTTCCTGGGCTGGCAGGAAATTCCCGGACGTGATCCCATAGCGCTGTATAACGTCACGGATCCGGCCAGTCCGCGCTATCACAGCACGGTCTCGGCCGCCACCCTGCAGAAACTCGGCATAGCGGTGCCGCACACCCCGCCCATCGAAAATAACGGAGGATCGAAATGAGCAAGGGAATCTTGAAGGAAGTTATCGGAGACGTAAAGCTGGAGGACATGCCGAACGGCGACATGAAGATGGTGGCCGAATACTGCGGGGTGGACACCGCCGTTCAGCTGATGTCGCAGATGGGCGGGTTGACGATCTATATTCCCACCGGGATATACAAGGCCAAGGTGGAGCAATACGTGCGCAGGAACTGGCGGAAGATAGAAACCAAACGGCTGGCGCTGGCCTGTAATGTCAGCGAGAAATACGTGTACAACTTGATCCGGCGGGCCAAGGAGGACGAGGCCCAGCTGAAGATATTTCCAAAATAATTAAAGGAGGGTAAATGTCAAAACTATCGCTGACGGTCTCCAGCGTGCTGGCCGGCCTGGCTGAAAATAACATCCGGCTCGGCTGCCGCAAGGCTTTTGGACTGGGTAAGAACGAGCGGATAACAAAAGAGCACCGGCGGGTATTTTACGAATACGCCGTCAAGAGTGGCAAAGCCTGGCCGTGGAAGCTTCCGGGAACCTCTATCCGGGCAAAGAAGAAAACAGCCGAACCGGCTCCGTTACTCAAGCCGGATCTCGCGGCCAAGACGGAAACTATTCATTCTCTACCCGGATCCAAAATATTCTGCCCGGCCTGCGCCGCCATGATCAGTTACGCCGAGAACAATGGCTCGGTGATCTGCGTCAAATGCGGCCGGAAGCTAACCTACAAGATCTCCGTCAAGCGGACCATAGAGATCAGCCTGGCGGATTAAGCACAAATCATTTGGGAGGATTGCCTATGATGCCACTCGCAGCCGGTGCAGTGCCCGGATACCCGCTACATAAGAGTTTGTGAAATGGAAACAGCAGAAGCCCCCGGAGATCTCCGGGGGCTTCGTTTATGATCATAACGGGGCCTTTACGGCTGTTTAATCAATCTGTAATTAGCTATCAACAGCTCGCGGTAAATCCTTCCGTTGGGATTCTTGCCGTTGATACCCTTCTGCCGGCTGACCTCTACCATGGGGAATCCTTTGTAAAGCCGGCGGATCACCGGGGAGTCGTCGTAGGACAGCAGAAAGCGTCCGCGCAGGTTGCCCAGCATCTTTCTCAGTCCCTGGTGGTCGAAAGCGGCGGTGCTGGTCACCTGATACCCGGCGCCCTTGCTGTAAGGAGGGTCGCAGTAGAAGAAGGTGGCCTGCGAATCGTACCTCTGCAGGATCCTTTTGAAGTCCTGATTCTCTATAAGAACCTTGTCCAGGCGCTTATGGATGTCCCGGATCTGCGGAATTATGTTCATGGTGCTGCGCCCGGCGCTGCTCTCTCCGTTGACGGAGGTGCCGAAGTTTTCGCCGCCGGCTCCAAACGATTTTCTGATCAGGAACAGGAACCGTGCCGCCCGCTGAATATCTGTCATGCCTTCACGTTTCAGTATCCGGGTGAACATCTCCCGACTGGTAAGCAAAAAAGCCATCTCCCGCACAAGCTCCTCGGGATGGTACTTTGCCACCAGGAAGAGATTGACCAGACGGCCGTCAAGGTCGTTGTAGATCTCGGATCTCGCCCAGCGATCCTTGTAAAAAAGAACCCACCCTGCGCCGCCGAACGGCTCAACGTAGATCTTAATGTCCTGCGGAATGTGCCTGGAGATCTTTTCTCTTAAAAGACGTTTGCCCCCTATCCAGGAGATTAAATACTTTGCTCTCGGCAGCGCCTTACTGCGCGAGACCCCCCCCCCTGCCTAAGTGTGGTTCGTGGTTGTGGTCCATGGTTTCCCTTTCTTTTTGGTGTTGGTAATATCCCGCACGTATTTCGCGCAGGGTTTATTTTTTTTGCTCGATGTAATCGATCACGTCCCGCTCTATGCCCTCAAGGTCGCCGGCGGTGATCTTGAGGAACGGCCGGGCCGGGATATTCATGTCAACCGAGTGGGCCTTGACCGTGGTCACGCCGGTGGCCACCAGCGTGCGGGCCTGGTATTTTTTTTCGGTCTTCTTGGAGGTCCGTTCCTCCCGGCCGTAAACATTGCGGCTCTTCACCCGGCGGGTGTGCTGGGGAATAGCCACCGTGCCGTCGAACCCGAACTGGTGCGCTGCGGCGTAGTACTTATTGGTGCCGACCACGGCCTGGTCGTTGTCGGACCGCTCGGATATGGAATTCTTGAGCTGGCCGGAGACCACCAGGATGCGGCCGGGCCAGTGCCCTTTGCGCCGCCGGGCATCCTTGGTGCCGTCGCTCAGATCATCCCATCCCGGCCGGCCGCCGACAGCGAAGTTCTGCTCCACCGCATCGTGAATGTCGGCCGCTATCCGCCGCATCAGCGGCCGCCGGTCGGACAACTTTGCCAGCATGTGCCGAATGTACTTTTGGGCTTTGTCGTTTATCACTGTAAAGGTGATCATGCGGTCAGTCCCTTATCACTTCGCGGTTGGTGACCTTGAGCGGGCCGCCGCATTTATCACAGGGCCGGCTGCGAATGTACTGGAGCATGGCGTCGTCGCAGCTGGTCTTGAAATCGCAGTTCTTGTTCTGGCAGGAAAGTTCAATGTAGATCGGCATCAGACGGCGTTTTCTTTAAGATAGCGGTTATAAATATCCATTAGGTCGGGCGGATATTTGCTCAAATCCGGCTTCCAGGCGGCCATGCCCGGGTTGTAGTTGAACCCGGGATCCGGCGCCATGGTAATAATTTCCCCGGTCTGTTCGTTGCGGAACTTGAACACCGTCACCGGGACCACCTCGCCGGTGCGTCCGGAAGCCAGCACCTCGTTCTCCTGCAAAAGCCCGGCCGAAGAGATCACGGTCAGCCCCAGACGCTTTACGTCGGCCGCGCTCAGCGCCCGCACGCTGCAGCGGCAACCCCAGCCGTTGGGCGGATAGTGCGTCTTCCAGAAGGGATCGTTGGCCCAGAACACCAGGCCGTCCAGCCTGGCGTGCGCCGGCCGGGTGACCGAATCCATCACCGCCACGTATTGCAGGTAGGGCCTGGCATCCGCGTTGGCCATCTGCTGTTCCCACCGGCCGGCGTTGTAGGCCGACTGGATGTTCTGGTTGTATATCAGCTGGAGCCGCCAGGGAGATCCCATCTGCACCACCTGGCCGCTCTCCGTCTGCCCCTGGCCCCACCAGCCCTTGCTTTGCAGGATGGGATCCAGGTTCTTTCGGAACTGCTGCAGGGTCAGCCCGTCGTCCAGGGCTTTCTGCAGCTCGGTCTTAATGTCCCGCAAAATATCCAGCCGGGTGACCTTAGAGACGGTGAAGGCATAGCTGTTGGCCTCCTGCCAGGTTTCGTACCAGTCCCAGGAAATGGTATAGCCCTTGGCCCTGAAATATTCCACGGCCTTTTCCGGAGAAAGGCCTATGGCGAAGGAAAGATCTATTTGCTCGGGCATGACCTAACCCTCCGTGATGTTAGAGTGGAAGCGGTCGTGCAGTTCGCCCAGCTTGCCTTTGTTCCAGCCTTCGACGATGGTGAAGTACCCGGTGACCCGGGTGATGTGCAGCACATCGCGGCCGCCGACGGTTTGGGCTTTGATGGTTTCCCAGTCGTTCTCGGCAATGGCCTGGTGCGTGGCGCGAACGGTCACGCCGTGTTTTTTGTTGGTGATCACCATGGCGGCAGCTTCCTCCAGGAATTCGTAGACGTTGGGCTCGGCCAGCAGTTTTTCCCTGAGCGCCTGCATATCCATCTACTTGCCGGCGTTAAGCCGCCCCCACACCTTGCCGATGAACACCGCCCGCGATAGCTTCTCCTGCAGTGCGCTGTCGTCCATGTTCGGGAATATCCCGGCCAGCTTGCCCAGCACCTCGGAGAAGTCCTTGCCCTGGTTGATCAGCTCCACCACCGGCAGCAGCATCTTGTCGGCCTGGGCCTGCATCTCCGGTTTCTGGCCCCGGGCCATGGTGTCGATCTCTGTTTGATCGGAAACGGCAGACACTACGGCTTCGGAAAAGGCTTTGAGTTTTTCGGTGTCGGTGATGTTGTCTATGCTTATTTTTGCCTGCGCCTGCACGATGCGCTGTGCGGCGTTCTCGGGGATACCCACCGCCGTCAGCAGTTCCATGGCCGCCGGCCCGCTGATCGTTTTGGCCGATATGCCCATCAGCACCGATACGGCCGCCTGAATCTGTGCGCCGTTCAGCGGGGCCTCGGCCGCCGGTTCCGCCGGCATGCTGGGCATCCCCGGAAATACCATGCCCGGCTGTCCTGTCTGCGGCCGCGTTACTTCGAAATCGCCATCCTCGAACCCGTACTCTCTCTGGAAGTACTGCTTGGTGAACTGCACCTGTCCGGTGGCGGCCAGCTTGCTGTCCCGCTCGGCCAGGGCGGAATCCACATCCTCCTCGGCGTACATCGAAAACTTCGGCCGGTCTCCGGAAGCGAAGTTAATCTCGTATATCCAGCCGATCATGCGGTTCAGAACCTTTTCCACCAGCTTGCAGTCGCTGTCCACCACGTTCTGGCGGACCTCCATGTGGGCTGTGGTGGCGGCATAGCTGCCGCCCTCCACCTGGGTGGTAAGGTTCTGCCCCAGCACGGCGATGGACATTTCCGATTTGCAGTAGCCCAGCAGCCGATCGTAAACATCCACGCTGCCGGTCTTGCCGCCCGGCTCCTTGATATCCAGGCTGGCGTCTTCCGGGATCACGGCGATGGCGTCCTGCACCATGGCTTCCAGGTCGTCGGCGATCTTGTCTATCTCTGCTTTCTGCGCCCCGCGCGGGTGCTTGCCCACCAGCCAGGGCATGCCGTACTTTTCGGTGAACACCACCCAGAACTTAAGCCCGCCTTTTTTAAAGGTGGCCGGCCAGAAACAACGGGACAGCACGGGAAAGCCGTAGGGGTTGGTGTAGGAGGCCTCGTGCTGTGCCAGCAGGAATTTGCGGTCGGGCAGGGCCTCGCCGTTCACCCAGTTCTCCTTGGTGCGGAATCTCAACTGGTTCTCCGGATCGAACACAAACCAGTTCTGGGGTTTTCCCACTACGGCCCGTGGCAGCACGTACTGGCCCACCTGTTCCCACATCACCTCGGACACCTGATAGCCGTACAGCGGGGCGTCCAATATCTCGGAGATGATCTGATCCAGATCCAGGTTGTTAAAGCAGTCCTCGATTATTTTCGCCTGCCGGCTTTTAGCCTTGCCCCGGTCTATGGCCCAGTTTAGGGCCTTGGTCCCGCTCTTGCGGCTGGTGACGCAGCCGCCCAGATGGGCATCCACCTGCAGCTCGGAATAGGTGTCGATATCCTTGCCCATCTTTTTAAGCACCGGATCGGGATTAGGCAGGTATCCCAGCAGGGAGGCATAATCTATCGACCGCCGGCGGGTGGCGATCTCGGACGAGATCGGAGCCGTGTTCTCGGACAGATCTATGGCGGTGTGGGGGTTGATCCAGATCTTTCTGCTCATGGTTAATAGCCTTTCATAATTCTTGAACTATCGCGGCGCCGGCGGGTGGTGACAGTTATGATCCCGGCCTTGGATCCCAGCCCGGCGGCGTGCTTGCCCAGGGCCAGGGCCCAGAAGCGGTCGGCGTGGCCCCGGGCCTCGCTGGCCGTCACGTCGAACCGGACGTTACCGGCGGCGGTGGTGACCTTGCGGATGCTGTGCAGATCCTCCCGGATATCGAATTCGTCGGGGACGATCAGCATTCTATCGTCCATGCCGTTCTTCACGCCGAAGGCCATCTCCTCCTTGGACGAATTGCTGAAGGTGACGGCCTCCACCCGGTATTTGCCGAAGGCGTCCTGGGCCTCTTCGGCCAGCTGCATCCCTATGCCGGTGTTGTCTATGCAGGCCCGACGCAGGCGGGGATGGGCCAGCGCCGAATACAACGCCTCGCGCTGGTGCTTGAAGGGCGTCTTCTCCATCACCTTGAACATGCGGGTGTACAGGGCGTTGCCCAGATGTTCCAGCACCCACATAACCGACAGATCCTTGCGGCGGCCCACGTCGTAGCCCAGGTACAGATCGCCGGTGGTGTCTTCCAACGGCATCAGGCAATGCTTGTCTTCGCAGTCGGCGATCATTTCGTAGGGCAAAAAGGCGCTGGCCTCGTCCACCGCTATGCAGCAGTATTCCTGCAGCCAGGTGTTCTCGTCCACGCAATCGTTCCGCAGATCCTCCAGCCAGGCCGCCTTTTCTTCCGCCGTGGCTTTTTTCTGCATGATCTTGTCCAGCAGCCCTTCGTCCACCGCTTTCTGAATGGGGACGGTGTGCAGTTTCCAGGAGAGCTTGCCTTTTTTTATGTCTTCGATGGAACGGTAGAACCGGCAGTTGGTGCCGTTGTGGGTGGAAAGGATCCGCAACGGGTGTCCCCAGGTGATCGCCGGGCGGGCGGCGGCCCACATCCGGTCGGGGTCGTCGTGCCAGGCGAACTCGTCCAGCACCACCTTGCCGCCCTTAGATCGAAATGCCTTGGGGTTGGACGACAGGGCGTGGATCTTGCGGCCGCTGGCGAACTCTATGACGAAGGTCTTGATGTCCCGGGCGGGATCCAGCAGAACCTGGCCCCGGCTTTCGGCCACCGCATGGAACACCTTGACCCACATCTCGCAGTAGGAGATGTATTCCTTGGCGGCCGATTCGTCGGCCGACGAGAACCATACCGCCGGCACCGTGCCGGCCACGCAGTCGCGCACGTCCTCGTAGCTCTGGATGTAGGTGGCGCCTATGCGCCGGGACTTTTCCCAGATCTTGATCGGGCTGCGGTCGTTTAGCCATTCGGTCTGATACGGCAAAAAATATCCCGGGGCAAGCTTGCCGGGAATGCCGGCGGCGGCCGGAGCGGCCGCCTTTTTATTTTTTGGACTCATGATAACTGCTTAAGGGCATCTTCGACCGTCTTAACCAGGTCGGCGCTGCCCGGCTCCTTGCCGGATTCGTTGTCCCGTTGCTTGGCGATCTGCTCGTAGTCCTTTACTTTTATCAGCTGGGGAATGATCCGGGTAAGGGTGTACAGCCGATTGGCGTCGACCGGAATGTTGTTTGCCATGTCCTCCCGGATCTTTTTAAGCAGCAGCCGGCCGAACTCGTAAAGCTCCTCGTGGAACGACTGCTTGCTTTTTAAATAGGCGCCGCGTTTGATCTCCCAGTCCCCGGCGTCCTTCCAGGAGCGGATGGTCTTTTCGTTCGCCCGCAGGCGGGAGGCGATCTCGGCGATGGTCAGCTGGTCTATGACATACATCCGTTCCGCCTCGGCCCCGTAAAGCTGCTGCTTAGACATGGAAACCCGCCTCCCTAAGATCGGCCTCGATCTTGGCTATCAATTGGCGCAGGATCTTAAGCTCGGCGTGAATGACCTTGAGCCTCTCCATGGATTCGCCGGCCTTGTCCGCCTCCAACGACAGGGCGTCTATGTAATAGGCCGGAAGATACCGGCGGATAATGGCCACCAGCCCGGAGATCTCCAGTTCCAGCTTGCCGCATTTTTCCCTGGCCACCGCCAGCTGCCCCTTTAGTTGCATCAGTTCGGGATTCATCTTCCGCCTTCCTTTTTAATCATTGGACAATATTGGTTGCTGTCTATCTTCTGCTCCATGCGCCCCAGTATCCCGGAAAGGTATTGCAGGGTCTCGGTCTGGTCCTTGAGCACTTTCATGGTCTCCTGTTCGCGGGCCTGCATGCCGTTGATCATCTGAGTGAACAGAGAGATCTGTCCGCGATGGTAAAAGAACCAGATCAAAAATATCAGGGCGTTGATCCCCAGGTTCAATATCAGCTTTAACAAAAACGACGATTCGGCCATTAAGGCTCCTTGTTGGTGTTGCGCTTGGCGATCTACAATCGCCAAGAGTGTAATCTATATTAAAGGGCTTTGATAAATAAACCTTTTAGGAAACCGTTTATTATGCACCGGGCAATGATATTGAATATAATCCGCACCATGGCACAGCGCATAAGCAACATCATCATCCACTGCAGCGATTCGGTGTTCGGAGACGTCAACGAGATCCGCAAGTGGCACCTGGCCCGGGGATGGCGGGAGGTGGGGTACCATTTCGTGATCCTTAACGGGCTGATCCAGCCGAACTTCTTTTTGGACGCGCTGGACGGATCCATTGAGGCCGGCCGGTATATCAACTCCGACAGCCTGCTGGACGACAACGAGGCCGGAGCGCACACCCTGGGCTATAACGCAAGGTCCATAGGTATCTGCCTGGTAGGCAAAAAGAAGTTTACCGCCAAGCAGATGAATTCCCTGCTGACCCTGGTCCGCCAGCTTAAGCTGCGGTACATGATCCCGGTCAAAAACATCCTGGGCCACAACGAAACGCCCTCCGGCAAAGCCGAAGGTAAAACTTGCCCCAACTTTCGGGTGGCAAGAATAAGAGAACAAATATAAGGGGAGACGATCATGCAAACACCCGCCATGGAATTCTTTCAAGCCTACCAGGCAAGATCCCGCAAAAACATTTTGGCCATCCTGGCCGCCTCGATCATCCTTTTGGTTCTGGCGGTGCTGCCGCTGTGGGCCCAGCAGTCGCCGACTGCCGTCCCGCCCCTTAACGAATCGCTGGCCGGATTCTTCCAACGGTTCGTAGCCCCTATCCTGACCGCCTTTTTAATGGGCATGGTCTCGATCCTGATAGGCTACCTGTCCAAAAAGTTCAAGACCGACGCCCTGTACCAGAACCGCGAACTGATCAACAAGATCGTCCTGGGCGGCATATCCTACGCCGAGGAGCAGGCCTACAAGGCCATCAAGAACAATAAAAAGATCGACGGCCAAAACAAGATGATACTGGCGGTGTCGTTCATCCTGGAACAAATGCCGTCGCTGTCGGCCGACCAGGCCGAGCGCCTGGTGGAAAGCCTGCTGGCCCAGATCAAGGGCGTGGGCGCCAGCAAAGACCTGGCCGTCGGCCAGTAGGCCAAGGCAATGTGGGAGATCCTGGGAACCCTGCTGGCCTTTGTCCTGCCGCTGCTGGCCGAGTGGGTAAAGACCGAACTGGAGAATAAGAATGCGTATCGGGACGATATCCAAAAAATGCACCAGGCTGTGGCTGACGGCGATACTGACGCTATGGCTGATCTCTTCGACCGGATGCGGACTCCTGGCAAGCCGGCAGACGGTCCGGGTGATCCCGGCCGACAGGGCGATAAAGAAACTGCCCAACGGTAACTACGAGGTTACCTCCGCCTGGCTCCTGGAAAGGTACGAATACGAGAGGCATCTTACCGAGGAGTTGGAAAAGGTAAAAAAGGGGCGGAAATAACCGTTTTCCGTAAATTGCCCTTATTCGCACACAAAGGCCCCAGGTTGATTTCGGCGGCTTACTACCCGATGCCATTTCTTTTGAACGATTCTGGGGCGATTTAAACAGGGTTTAAACACTTCGGGCGCCATGCAGCTGGCCCAAAATGCCAAATTGGAGAAAATGCCATGAAAATAGTCGTATTCCGTACCGGCAAACATACCGATTCCAAGGGCAATACCCGGGAGTGGACCGAGGCCGATCTGGACCGGATGGTTTCCGGTTACGACCCGGCCAGCCACGAGGCCCCGGTGGTCATAGGGCACCCCAAGGATAACGACCCGGCGTTCGGCTGGGTGGAGAGCATAGCCCGCGAGGGCCAGAACCTGGTGGCCACGCTCAAGGATCTGGTGCCGGAGTTCGTCGAGGCCTGGACGAAGGGATTGTTCAAAAAAAGATCCATCTCCCTATACCCCGACCTGACCCTGCGGCATGTAGGATTCCTGGGAGCCATGCCACCGGCGGTAAAAGGCCTGCCGGATTTCAAGTTCTCGGACAAGGACGAATCCACCACCATCGACTTCTCCGACGAAACCGGCTGGAAGGTTACCGCCATCGGCCGGCTGCTGTCGTCCCTGCGGGACATGCTTATAGAAAAATTCGGCCTGGAGACGGCCGACCGGGTGCTCCCCGGATGGGACGTGAACAACCTGCTGCAGGAGCCGGATCCGAAACCAAACCAGGCATTCAGCCAGGAAACCATAAACCTAACAGAAGAGGGAAAAATGACGCCAGAGGAAATCAAAGAGCTTAAGGACAAGAACGCCGCCCTGGAAGCCCAGGTGGCGGACCTGTCCGCCCAGTTGGCCGAGGCCAAAAAGAAGGAGACCGAGGCCGCCGCCGCCGCCGACATGGCGGAGCATGCCGGGTTCTGCGAAGGACTGATCAAGGAGGGCAAGATGACCCCGGCCCAGAAGGAGGTTTGCATCGTGACCATGCAGGCCCTGTCCGGCCAGGCCGAACAGGAGTTCGCCGAGGGCGACAAGAGGGTCAAAAAGACCCCGCTCCAGGCCTTTAAGGACCAGCTCTCGGCCATGCCGGTGCAGGTGGAGTTCGCCGAGGTGGCCGGCAAGAAAAAAGCCGGCCAGGGAGGCCAGACCACGGAGTTCTCGGCCCCGGGCGGCGAGGTGATCCCGGAGTCCGCCGAGCTGGACAAAAAGGCCCGGGACCTGATGGCCCAGGACAAGACCCTGTCTTACCGCGAGGCGGTGCACCGGGCTCTGGAAATGGTCCTGTAGTCCGGTCGGCAAATCAAATCAACAAGCAATAATCAACCAAAATAATTTACGGAGGATCATTCAATGGGTCAATTAGGAAGTCTCAGGGCGGTACATCAAGTCCTGACCACCCTGGCGCGGGGCTACACCAACGCCCAACTGGTGGCCGAGGAGTTGTTCCCCATCGCTCCGGTGGATAAGGAGGCCGTCTATATCCCGGTATTCGGCAAGGACGCCTTTAAGAACCGGAGCACCGAGCGGGCCATCCGGGCCGCATCCAACCGGATCAATCCGGATTCCCGGTCCAACGTGGCGGCCGTCCTGGTCGAGCACGATCTGGAATACCCCATCGACGTCCGGGAAGAGCAGGAGAGCGACTTCTCCGAGCAGGAGCACGCCGCCATGGTGGTTACCGAGGCCATCAAGCTGCGGCTGGAAAAGCTGGCGGCCATCCTGGCCACCACCGCCGGAAGCTACGCCGCCGGCAGCCGGGTTACCCTGTCGGGTTCCAGCCAGTTCAGCCACGCGGACTGCGATCCGGTGACGGTCTTCGAGACGGGCAAAGAGGCCATCCGGACCCTTACCGGGAAGTATCCCAACAAGGCGGTGCTGGGCGCCACCACCTTTGCCGCCCTCAAGAGCAACCCCGCCCTGCTGGAGCGCATCAAGTACTCCATGAAGGGCGTGCTGACCGTGGAGCTGCTCCAGGAGATCCTGGGGATTCCCAAGATCGTGGTCGGCGCCGCCGTGTCGTCCAACGACGCCGGCACGGCCATGAGCGACGTCTGGAGCGACGTGGCAGTGCTGGCTTTCGTGCCCAACGGCTCCATGCAGAGCATCTACGAGCCGTCCTACGGGTACACCCTGCGCAAGCGCGGGTATCCCCAGGTGGACCAGTACACCGAGAACGGTGGCAAGCTGCAGATCGTCCGCTGCACCGACATCCTGCTGCCCAAGATCGTGGGAGCCGACGCCGGCTACCTGATCAGCGACACCTGCGCCCCGGTTGCCGGTCTGTAATCCGGCTTGATATCAAAAGCATAGCGGCACGGCCGCTCGGCCGTGCCGCCTGAAACAATCCATCATAAATCAAGAAAGAGAGATCGAACAAAATGAGACCGAAGATTTCCTTATGGGCAATGATCCTGCTGCTGGCCCTGGTTATGATCCTGCCGATGGTCCCGCAGACCGCCCAGGGCGGGGATCTGGTGGACTACCTGTTCCCCACCACCCAGGCCAAGCTGGCCCCGGCCAAAGCCTGCACTTCGAGCACCAAGAACCTTGCCGGGGATAAAGAGGTAACTGTTCAGTGGGCTGGCTGGGGGCATATCGGCGACACTCTGGTTTTGGGCTTTAATCAGATGCCCAGCAACTTTGCCGGCTCCGGATCATTCAAGCCAACCAACTGCGCCGACGATTCCGTGCTGTTCCTGGACACCATATTCGGGAATGGCGCCTGGCAATACAGCCGATTATATTATTTCGATTCGCTGTACGTGGCCAATAACCAAAAGTTTAAAGCATGGAACAAGGCCGCACACGATACCATAGACTCGTTCCAGATATCGATCGGGAAACAGGGTCCTTAAAGTTACAAGGCTCTTTCCCGGGTTGATCCGCTATAAAAAACCTTAAAAAGATTGGCGCAGCATCATGGCCGGAAAAAATAAAAGTAAACACAAACGGGGCAGGAGTATTATCAGCCGGCCGCGATCCGACATTAACGTTTCCCATGCTCCGGATAAACCCCGGGGATCCGGCGAGCTGCCGCCGACTCCCCAGGGCCCGGAGGATGGGAAACAACAAGGAGACCAGGTGAAGTTTTTTAACAATAACAATAAAGATAAAGAACGGCCCGGCGCAGGGGTTTCTGGCGGGGATGCGAACCTCCCTCCGTCTCCATCCCAGGACCCCGGCCGGCCGGATAACGAACCGGATCTTTCCGCCGCCGGAATAAACCCCGAGCCACCCGCTGCGGAAATTACGCCGGCCGCCGATCCGCCGGCAGATCCGCCGGCGCCGCCGGCCGCAGTACCTCCACCGGTCGCCCCGCCCGTCCCGGCCACCGGCAAATACCGCGTCATTGACTCCGCCATCATGTTCAACGGCCGGCTGTACCCCGAGGGATCGGTGATCTCGCTGACTGCCAAGGATGCCCACGCCCTTAAAAAGTTCCTGGCGAAGATCTAAGACATCCCTGACGGATCCAAATAACATTCATAAATCATTAACGATAACCAAGAGGTAAGAAAATGACCGAACAACCCACTCTGATCACATCGATCGTAGCGGCCGCCGCGCTGACCAAGGGATATTTCATCGGCTTCGACGGCAACGTCTGCGGAGCCGGCGCCAAGGCGCTGGGCGTCTGCAATGCCGACTCCGACAGCGGAGAGATGGCTCCGGTGCTGGCCAAGGGCATTGCCCTGGTGGTCTCGGCCGCCGCCATAGCGGTGGGAGCCGCCCTGGTGTCGGACGCCTCCGGCCAGGCCACCACCGCCACCACCTTCGCCGCCGCCGCCCCGGCCATCACCGTGGACGACACCAAGCTGACGGTGGATTCCGGCGCCACCGGGGTGACCTCCTCGGCCGCCAACGGAGCCATCATCTCGGCCGCCGAAGGCCTGCTGACCCCGGCCGCCCCGGCCCTGACCGGTTCGGTGCTGCCCCAGGCCATTAACGGCTATGCCCTGGATGCCGCCACCGCCGCCGGCGACCTGATCCGCGTGCTGCTGGTGTAGCATGGCCTACTGCACCCTCGATGACATAAAGAAGGTGGCCCCGGAGACGGACCTTATCCAGCTGACCGACGACGATAATCTGGGCATCATCAAGACCACCATCACCGACGCCGCCATCGAGGATGCCGACGACTTCATCGACACTTATCTGAGGGGCAGGTATACCCTGCCCCTCAGTGAGACTCCCAAGATCATAGCCAAGCTCAGCGTAGACCTGGCGCTCTATTACATTTACGAACGCCGGTTCAAAACCAAGATGCCGGAGGGCATCATCGGCAGCTACAACAACGCCATAAAATTGCTGGGGCAGATCCAGCAGGGCCGGATCTCGCTGGGGGTGGACTCCGGAACATCCACCGGATCCGGAGAATTCCAGACCAACAAGACCTCCGACTCCCGGGTGTTCAACAGCGATGTTATGGACCAGTATTAAGGGCATTTGAATGGGCATTAAAGCCATCGAAGACGCCGTTTATGACCGGTTGAACGGCTTTATAAAAGACCTGGCGGTGGAGGCATATCCCGACAACCCCGACCTGTACGAGCTTAAGCATGCCAAGGGATCGGTGATGGTTCATTTCGAGGGTGCTACGGCCGGCCAGCCGGAACGCCGGGGGACCATGGTACAGAGGGAGGATCTTAATTTCGGCATCACCGTCATGGTCCGCAGCCTCAAGCGCAATACCAGCGGAGCCTACGACGTCATCGACCTGATCAAGCAGGCGCTGGCCGGGCATAAAATATCCGGGTGCGGGAAAATATATTTGCGCGGCACGGCGCTGGTGCAGATCGTGGACGGGGTGTGGGAATACTCGGTGGGGATCACCGTACCCACCGTTATGATCATAAACCAGGAGCAGACATGAACTGGCTGGAAGCGCGGGCCTACGAGCAGATCAAACTGATCTTCCAGGGCGAAGACCTTACATCGCTGGGCTTGCAAAACATCCTGATAGGCGAGAACTCCTGGCCGGCGGCCGGCGGATTGACCGGCGAGGATCTGTTGCCCCAGCTGCCGGCAGTGGTGCTGATCCCCTCCGAAAACAACGGACTTACCTACAACAATATTGCCAACCATTACCAGCAGATAAATCTGCGGGTAAAATTATTATGGGTTTACGCCGACGGAGAAGATCCGATCGTAAAATGCAGCGACGCACTTTCGCTTCTGGTGGCGGCGCTGATAAACGACCCCACGCCGATAGCGGTGGGAACCGGGGAATCTCTCTACACCTTCGAGCCGTCCAACGTAACCGGGTTCGATAAAGAGGCCGGCCGCTTTTGGGAGGATGTGGGCCTTAATATCGCCGAGGGCCGGTTCGACCTGCTGGTCCGGGCGCAGTCATACCAACAATAATCCCTATTATAAGGAGCCGCAATGGCTATTTACCGAGCAAAAAAAGGCATACTGCTGGCCAAGGCCGAATCATCCTACGGAGTTGATCCGTCGCCCACCATAACCAGCCTGATAGCGGCCGAGGATGTAGTGGTTGAAAAATCGGCCGTTAATATAAAGAACAAAGCTCTGGTGGGGATCCACGGAGATCTCCCCGACATAAATTACGAAGGCCCCTGCAACATAAAGTTTAAAACCCACCTAAGGGTGCCAGGCACGGCCGGCAATACCCCCGATATTGCCTCTCTGCTCAAGGCCTGCAGCTTTGACGAAACCATTTCGGCCGGGGTAAGCGTTACCTACGAGCTTGAGCTGACCGACGGGTTGCTGACGCCCTCGGTGGCATTCTATTTCTACGACTCCGGCCGGTTCTGCAAGGCCCTGGGCTGCGTGGGCAAGGTAAAAATAAACGCCAAGGCTCAGGACCTGGTGATGCTGGAGTGGGAATTCACCGGGTTCTGGCTGGCAGCCGACATCGCGGACGAGGGATATCCCTCTATGGTCGGCGTTTCGGCGCTGGATTCTCCGGCTATATTCAAGTCGGCGGAATTCAATTTCAACAGCTACCAGGCGCTTATCGAAAATTTGGCCTGCGACTTCGGTATCTCGGTGGGCCGCCAGGTATCGGCCAACGCCGCCACCGGAGTTGCCCGCTACCGGGTGCAGGACTTTGCCCCTAAGATAGATTTCGACCCCGAGGTGGTGGCTCTTTCCGCATTCAATCCCTGGACCCTGTGGCTGGCCGGGACTCTGGCGGTACTTAGCGCCTACTTTAAATCGTCCTCGGGCCAGGTACAGCTCAGCATGACCGGCTTGCAAAGCGAGGTCCCCAAGGAAGGGGAACGCGAAGAGGCCCAGATTTACCAAATGTCCGCCGCCTGCAAAACCGCCGATTTCACCGCCGGCTACGTGGCGCGATTGATCTATACATAATATTAACAAGGAGGGAGTTATGCCCAGAGATCTGGCCAGGAACGACAATAACGATCTATTGGTCAACGACCTGGTGTCGAACGACACCATCATGCTCTATTACCGGCAGCCGTCGGCCGAGGATCACATAACGTATCACGCCCGCGTCAACAAGGTGGTCGACGGCAAGATGCAATACGACGAGAGGGCCAGGCTGGATCTGGCCATGGACCTGCTGACCGGGTTCCGCAAGGGCGCCCTGACGGTGGGCGGCAAAGAGATCTCCTGCGATCCCCAGGACCCGGATTACCAGGAGAACTGGCGGGAGCTTATCAGGGACACCGCCGCCGACTGGCTGATGCTCTTGGCTACGGTGGCCTACAGCGGCGCGAGACGGGAGAAAAAAGAGCCCCCTTTCGAGAAACCCTCGAACAACTGAGGTTCAAATGCACGCCCCGCAAAAAGGCGGAGTGCCTCAAGACCACCCATCCTTCCCACCTGCCGCTGCAATGTTCGGAATGCCCGCAAAATAAAAAGCCGGTCCCCAGTCCCTGGTTCAACTCGGTCTGGTTTCTGTACAGCATGCAGCTGGCCGGATATCCCTACGGCAAGAACGATCTGACCATTGACCAATGGCTGGCGGTGTCCGAAATGCGATCGGCCGTGGACGAAATCACAATGAGAATAGATTGATCATGGGTAACTCAACCGAAGTCACCATACTGTTCAAGGCCGACGGCACCGCTGCGATCAAGACGATCAACGGCGTTGAGGAGGCTATGGGGAAAACGTCTGGGACGGTGCAAAAGACGGCCGCCTCCTTCGACGTTAATCGGCGCGAGATAAACAAGGTCACCGGCGCCATTAACGGCGCCGTTGCCGCTTCCGGCAGTTTAACTTCTTCTCAGGCAGGCCTGCTGAGAATATTTTCCGAAACAGCAGAAACTGCGGTAGAGCTTAAGAGTGGTATCGGCATGGCGGCAGGAGCCATGAAGGGCCTGATCGCCGGCAGTGTGATCATGCTGGGAATTCAGGCCATAGCGTTTACGGTGGAATATTTAAGTAAAAAACACAGGGAGGCGGCCGAAGAGGCCAGGAAGAACAGGGAGGAGCACGAAAAGCTAATAGCGGCTTTTAAGACCGACGCCGAGAACACGCTTAAATTACTGCAACAGATAACCGACCGGACGGCGGCAAACGAAAGCATGGCGCTGACGGCGCTGGCGTCACAGGTGGGCGGCATAGAAAACTTATATTCTTACTGGTACAACGCCACAACCGATCAGGTAAACATCGAGGGCGTCCTTCAGAAGATGGTGGCCAACGGCCGTGCGTTTACCGAACAGCAACGACAAGCGGTGTTGGGTTTGGCCGAGGCCTATAAGAAAGCCAACGAGGAAAGATCCAAGGTGCCGGCCCCGACTGTCCCGCTAAGCGCGGGGAATGTCTCTGGAGAGGATTATAATTTGAAAGCGGACGAACTAAAGCGCATGCAGGATTATTACGACGCCCGCTATACTGTCGCCATGGCAGCCGGGGAACGGGAAAAATATCTGAGGGCCAAGACCCAGGGTGATCAGTTGAATCAACTATACACCGATTACGACAACAACCTGCTGACCGAAGGCGCATATTTGCAAACCCGCGAGGCGACGATCCAGCGTTTTGCCGACAACGAAAAACGTATCAAGATGGCCACAGCGATGAGCAATACCCAGATGCTTACCGGTCAGGCGGCCGCAACCTTTGCCGCTTTGGCCCAGCAAAATAAAAAATTCCTTGGGGTCGCCAAGGCGGCGGCCATCGTCGACATAGGCGTCCAGGCAACCAAGGCTGCCTGGACCGTATTCGGACAGAACTTCTGGCTGGGCCTGGCCATGGCTCCCTTGATAGCCGCCAAGGCGGCAGCCGATATCGCCCGGGTTACGTCCACCAGTGACGGCGGTATCGTTTCTTCGGGGAATAATATCAGCGTGCCCACCGGCGGCGGGGCCTCGTATCCGGCCGCGCAAGAACGGCCGGCCGATCGCTCCTCGACCAACAACATCTATTATTTCGGATCGCTGTGGGGCGCACTGGAAGA
Organism: Candidatus Edwardsbacteria bacterium; assembly: GCA_031082425.1. Taxonomy (NCBI): domain Bacteria; phylum Candidatus Edwardsiibacteriota; species Candidatus Edwardsiibacteriota bacterium. The sequence continues at coordinate 31,847 of JAVHLB010000015.1, forward strand.
TGCGCAGAAGGACGCGCTGGCCCGGGGACTTCTTCCTGCCCTCAATAAAGCCGCCTACGATGGAGTGCAGTAATGAGCAACCCGATGATCCTATCCGACAACCTGTTCGATGACGCCGGCACTCTGTCCGCCAGCGACACCGACACCGATGCCGCCTACAGCGTGGACAACATCAAGGACCTGCGTCCATACACCTGGTGGAAGGCGGCCAACGCCACCACCGGGGCCAAGTGGATCAAGATAGCCCTGACCACGGCCGCTACCGCCGACTCCATAGGGATCATCGGGCATAATTTATTTTCGGCCGGGGTGTTCAGCTTTAAGCTACAGCATTCGCCCGACGATTCCACCTGGACGGATGTTGTCAGCCTGGATAAGAATGATGAGGAATTGCAGTCCGACAAGGCATTCTTCGTCACCTTTACCGCTCCGGCCGTTAAAGGTTATTGGCGGGTGCTTATAGAGGACGACACCGGCGCGGGATATACCGCAGTTCCGCAGATAGCCGTTATCATGGTGGGCGCCAGGATAGACATGCCCACCAGCCCGGACACTCCGTTCGATCCCGGCAAGGAAAAGGCCTCGGCCTCGGTTGTCAGCAACGGTGGGAATCTGCTGGGATCGGTATACCGCTTTACCACCACCAGGATCACGGCCGTATTCGCCCAGCTTACCAGGACCTTTGTCTGGAACACCCTGTATCCCTGGTGGACCAGCCACGCAAAATTAGGCAAGCCGTTCTTCTTCGTGTGGGATTATGCCAATTATGCCACCGATGTCCGCTGGGTAAAATTGGTTGACGGAGCGCAGTTCGAACGGCCGCTGTCACGGGGAACGTATGTGGATTCCTTCACCCTGGACATGGAAGGAATGCTGGAGGAATAATGAGCTATAACGATCTGAAAAATGCGATCGGGCGGACGCCGGTATATTACGTGGTGATCACCCAGGATCTGTGTTCCCGCACTTTCGGATCGTCTCCCTGCCTGGCCACCGGAACAAAGTGCTATAACACCTTCGCCACCTGCAAATATTTAACGGCCTACGACAAGACCACCCGGGATTATAAGTTCAGCTCCCACGGGGCCCCGCTGCCGGCCAAGGCCGGAGAACGCCCCTATATCAAGTCCATCCGGTTCATCCCGGCCGAGATCAAATCCAGCCTCACCGTCACCGAACGGGTGAACATCGCCATGTACGACGAGCCGGACACCGATGTCGGCATTGATCCCTACGTCTCCACCAGGTCCAGCGTCCAGGGGACATTTTGGAAAAAGTGGATCGCCCGCAACCCGAATTACAAGGGCCGGAAAATAGAGATCTACCAGGGATTCAACGGGCTGGCGATAGGCGATTTTGCCTTGCGGTTCTCCGGACTGATGGAGAACATCTCCATCAACCGGGACGGGGCCATAAACATCGAGTGCGTCGACAAGCTGGCCAAACTTAAAGAGGTCAGCATTCCGGCGGCCTGCACGGCCAGCGTAAAGTTTTATGTCTCCGGGCTGACCATTGCCATCAACGAAACGCTGGCGGCCGACATAGAAAACATCCCGGCCGGCGGAGGGTATATCCGCATCGGCGACCAGATCGTCAAATATACCACCTTTGCCTGGTATCCCTCGGTGGCCTACGCGCCCGGGTACTATGCCTTCACCGGGTTGACCTTCGGCCAGTTCGACACCACCTACGTCCAGCCGGTGGCCGGGGACAAGATATCGCTGGTGAATTATTTTGCTCCGGACCATCCCTTTGACCACTTAGACACTCTGATAAAGCTGGCCGGCTACACCGACGCCGACATCGACCTGCCCGCCTTTGCCGTCTGGGATATCAGCACCAACATCAACGGCTGGCGCGACTACCCGGAAGACGACATGGACTTTTCGGCGGTGATCGCCGAAGATGCCAAGGTCAGCGACCTGATAATGGAGATCGCCGAAATGCTGGATGCCCGGATCTGGGTGAACGAGAATTCCAAGATCACCATCGTCCGCAACCTGCCCAACAAACCCGGCCGGACTTATAAGACCATCACCGACGCCGCCAACATCGCCCTGAACAGCGATTCGGTGGACCTGGCCATGTCCGCCCGGCTGACCCGGTGCAAGGTCTTCTGGGGCCTGTATACCCTGGAGGACCGGGAGAAGGATACCAGCTACCAGTTCTCGGACGAGGTGATCGATGCCGATGCCGAATCGACCTCGGGCTTTGACGACCAGCTGGGGAAAACCATATTCAGCCGATGGATCAATCTGGACTGCGTTCCGACGGCATATCCCTACGAGACCGAAGCCGCCCAGATAGCCTGGATAACCGAGCGGGTGAAAAGCTACGCCATGCGGATCGTCCAGCGGCTGCGGGAGGCTCCGTCCAAATTGGACTGCTCGGTGGAGCTTAAGGACGAGGACGTGATGACCGGATCGTTCGTCCTGGTCACCACCGACATCATCCAGAACACGGACGGGACCGGGCTGACCAGCCATCCATTTATGGTGGTCCGCCGTGATCCGGATCCGGACGGCGGGAAGGTAAAGCTTAAACTGCAGAAAATGCCGGCAAGAAGGGTTGGCTTCGTAGCGCCAGCCGCCGCCCCGGACTACCCATCGGCCGACAACGCCGACAAGCAATACGGCTACATCAGCGACAGCAGCAACCTGATGGCCGACGGCATAACCGGATATTTTATTTATTAAGGGAGATTAGAAGATGGCTTGGAATGACATTAGCTCGTCGCTGTGCGATATAGGAAAAGGCCTTACCACTACGCTGATGAACTACATCCGGGGGAACCTGGATTATCTTAAGGCCAACACCGGGACCGGGAACATCCATAATTTGCTGACCAATCCCAGCTTTGAGAATTATGATCCGGACACCTTCGCCCCGGATAACTGGGACATAACGCTGGCAACAGGATCATCGGCCGCAGTGGTGCCCAACAATTCAGCCATCTCTGGGTTGGCCTGGCTGCAGGTGGTTCCGCCATCGAGCGGCGATACCACGGTCAAGAGCAGCTTTATGGAAATAAATTATAAAAAGCTGCTGCGGTGGAAACTGTTTCTTAGAAAATATACTGCGGCCGACGATATCCAGGTCAAGGTGTATTTTTACAAAGGCGATCAGACCGATGGGACCGTTACCCCTGATGTCAACGGGTCAAGCTACCCGCAGCCCGGAGAGCTGCCGGAGAATGCCCACGCTACGGCAGGCGCCGGTTATGCCATCTGGGACTTCGGCACGGTGATCCCCCATGCTGGACCGGGCATTGATGCGCATACGGCGATCCAGGGAATCATCCAGCCGCCCAGCGATGCCAGGTGGGCGAAGATAGAGATAATAATTGGAGCGACCACCGGCTATGTATATCTGGACGCCCTGGAGGTCTACCAGCCGGACTTTGATGATCGGGATTACATCTCGGCCAGCGCAAACCTTAAGATCTCCCTGGATACTGAAAAAAGTTCGGTCTCCACGGATTACGTGAAGGCCAAAGAATTCAGGGTTTACCAGCACGGTATTTACACGGTGAAGTTCGACCTTAAAAGAGGGGCTGCGCCCTATATTGTCTATGGCCGGATATATAAGAATGGCATTGCCTATGGCACGGAACAGAGCGACAACACTGGTAGTTATGTGGTAAAGACAGCCGATCTGGAGTTCGGGCAGGGCGACACCATAGAGCTTTGGATAAAGGCTTCAAATGCATCAAGCGGGGCCTATGTCCAGAACTTTCAACTATTCTTTGATGAGGCCAAGGTTTACGGCTACGGGAAAGACATTCTTTAGTTGACAATCGTCATCGAATCGATTTTTAAATAAAAACTACCGCTTCCGGGAATGCTGTCGTAATAATAATGCTTCGTATAATAGACTTTAGGTATTAAGTTACAGTCCACATAGGCTATGGAAAACCCAAGGTAGAACGTATCCACCCCGATGCCTTGATCAGCGTAAACAGACTTGCTGTCGGCGGGGAAGCTATCAAAGGCCGGATAAACAACCTTAGCCCAGCTGGTATCATTATCGAACCTCGCCGTGTCGGCAATGCTGTAAGTAATTATAACCCGGATCCACCGGTTCGGATTATGCTTCACCACCGGGTAAACGATCTGGAAGTTGGAAACCGGCGGAGTGGTCCCGGGAGCGGAGGGCGGCTCAATAGGATTCTCCGAACAGCCGGCGGCGATGTAAAACAAAACAGCCGCTGAAAAAATAAAAAGCTTTTTCATGGCATTATCTCCAATACGGTTTTGTAAAACTATACATATTTTAATATTATTTGTCAAGGAGAAAATTATGAATACCAGCGCTTATGCGGCTCCGGGGAAACGGCTGGCGGTCATCCTGCTGGCATTAACCCTCCTGGCGGTGGGATGCGCTAGCGTCCCTCACTGCGAGCAGGAATTAGGCAGACTCGCTGAACTGGATGCCGAGGTCGTGAGGTATCAGGCATTGGCCGATTCCGGGAATATACGGCAAGAAATGATCCCCCACCTGATCCGGATGGATATCCGCATCATGAGAATGCGGGCGATGTCAACAAGATCAAGATAACAGGCAATTAACCGGCCCTTAAGGGACCGTCTACGAGGTGTTAAATGAGCACTGCCAATCCGCGAAAACCCCAGGACTGGATCATAAAAAAGGGCATGCGCCTATACCGCAAGCTGGTCCGTTACGATGACAGCGGGGCCCACGAGGACTACACCGGCAAGACTGTGCTGATGCAGATCCGCACCGGGATCGGCGGCACGCTGATAGCCGAGTGGGGCACCACTCCGGAGTCCGGCATAACCATAGACGGATCGGGCGATGTGGTGATAGATATCTCGGCCAGCCTTACCGCCCTGCTGACCGCCGGCCGCTACGTATACGACATAGCCGTCACCGACGATGCCGGTGTGCATGCCTATTTTGGATCCATCGTTCCCAACATAATAGTGATGGACGGAGTGATCGAGTAATGAGCAAGATCATAATCGAGAGCAGCGACAACCCGATCATAGAGATCCACTCCGAAGAGGTGGACATAGGGATCCAGGGGATACAAGGCTTGATCGGTTTGACCGGGGCCACGGGAGCGGATGGCGATCCCGGAGATCCCACCCTGCTGCTGGACCAGTTCGCCCCGTTTACCAAGGGGATGGAAATTTTCAACAGCGTGCTGACCGACCCGGTGCTTAAACTTAAGTCGGTTGATGCCGGGCAGAATATCCTGGAGGCACGTTATAACGACAGCCTGATGATGTCTGTGGCGCCGGACGGGACGCTGTGGCTTAACGGCCTGGTGGACGCCAATAATATCGACATCTATAACACCAACGCCGAGACGGGAACGGTGTATGCCAATAAGATCAGCACCGTGTTCACTCCTGCCGTGGACGTGGTCAACAGCCTGCGCGGGCTTTACGTGGAGGCGCGTTACAACGGCGCCGGGGAATCGCACAATGTGGCGGCCGTCGAGGCTATCTCGCATATCCAGGGTGCTCAGTGGATCGGCCAGGTCCACGGCCTGCTGGCCAAGATCTATTACGATAATACTAACGCGGCCGGCGGCAACTCGCTGTATGCCCTGAGCACTTTTATAGAGATCATCTCGGACGGTGGAACGGCCGAACATGTGATCGGCTTAAAATGCAATGAGATCAACAAGACCGGCACTACGGTTATCCCCGATCTGTACGGGGTCTACATCGCCCGGCTGACCGCTGGAACAGCCAACCACGGCGTGCATTTTGAAGGGGTGGGCAATGGACTTACCTGGGGCAACGAGGGGTCGGGTACCGTAGCGGAAATGTTTTCGGGCAACTCGGCCAAGGATATTGTGGCCAAGAGCGCGTCGGACGGATATTTTGATCTATACTACGGCAAGATGCAGTTCGGTGACGGCGCCGGTGGATACGATGCCAACCTATACCGATCGGCCGCCGACTGGCTTAAGACCGACGACAACCTGCACGTATACGGCTCGATGTTCCTGGGCACTGGGTTCTCCACGGCCGCCAGGCTGTATGTGTATCAGACCACCGCCGACGATGGGCTGATAGTTGACTGCGCTGCCGGCGGCGGGGCCGTGGCTGATTTTCGGGTGGCCGGGGGGAGTAAGGTGTCAATAAGCTCTACGGGCTATCAGACCAACCAGCTGGGCATGGTGATCAACGAGTCCGGCGCCGACAGCGATACCCGGATAGAGGGCGTGGGCGATGCCAACCTGTTCTTCGTGGACGCCAGCACCGCCAGGGTGGGGATAGGGACGGATACGCCGGGATATAGGTTGGATATTAATGGGACGCTGAACGTAGTCGGAGCACAGACTAATTCGAGTTCAATCACAGCATCGGGAATGGGCGCAAATTGCCGGTTTGATTATTATAGTTCGTTCGGCACAGCACGGATATCTGGTTATTATGGTCTTACTGTTTGGGGCAACAATACAGTGGCAAATGGTAGGCTGCTGTCTCTCTATGACGGTTCCACGTCGACCGAGAGGCTACGGGTAACAACGGCTGGTTATGTTGGTATTAATAAATCAGACCCGGGATATTATTTAGATGTGAACGGTACCGTTAGGCTCCGGAATACGGTTTATATAGATACTGTAATAAGGGGTCTGGCTAATGGCAGCGCTGGCGCACCGTTTATAGCATGGGATGCTGATGGTAATACCGGAATATTTCGTAGCGCAGATAATGTCTTGGGATTTTCAGCTGATGGTACCCTGCGGTTGGCTGTTAGCGCCTCTGGTGCGGAGGTAATCGGGGATCTCCAGTGCGACAGCCTACGCATAGACCAGGCGGCCACCGTTGGCGGGCTTGCCCCGGATAGTTATTTCACGCTGTCCCTTAACGGGACCAGCTATAAAGTGCCGTGCATTGCGGCGTAAACCAACAATATAAAGGGGGAGAAATGAAGGTAAATCTATCGGCCATCCTGCTGAGCATTAATGGCGAGCAGATCAAACAGGCGGAGGTGGTGCAAACCGTAGGCACCATAGCGGTCGAGGCGCTGCAAATATTCGACACCAGAGATACGGCCATCAGCGGCGACGAAAAGGCTAAACGCTGGAAGCTGGCCTGCCGTATCCATGGCCAGGCCGAGGCCGAGATCAGCATCGAGGAGGCCAAGCTGATCAAGGACCTGGTGGGCAAATATTACGGCCCAGTGATCGTGGGCCAGGTGTGGGATGCCCTGGAGGGTAAATGACCCCTTGCGTTCCTTCATTATATAGTATATAATGGCGGCTGTTTAGCCGGGGCCTAAATATTACACAATAGTATAACGCAAAAAGATAACACCCTTTTATTATTGGCTAATAAAGGGGTGTTTTATGGCCCAAAAACGGCCGTTAAAAAATCTCAAACTGTTTGCAACAAAATCTCAAACTAAATGAGGCGTTATACAGAACGAGAAGGCCGCCATCAAAAAGATCGGCGACATCAAACAGCGCATCGAGGATGCCAAACTGCAGGAACAACAGGCCGAAAAGCAGGGTGACCTCAACAAGGTGGCCGAACTGCGCTACGGCACCATCACCTCATTGCAGAAGGACCTGGAGCAGGAGAATAAGCAGCTGGCCGAGGTGCAGAAGGACATCAAGATGCTGAAGGAGGAGGTGGACGATGAGGACATCGCCGAGGTGGTGGCCAAATGGACCGGGATCCCGGTGGCCCGGATGCTGGAGGGCGAGACCGCCAAATTGGTGAAGATGGAGGAGAGGCTCAAGCTGCGGGTGGTGGGGCAGGACGATGCACTGGTGGCGGTATCCAACGCGGTCCGCCGGGCCCGGGCCGGGCTTTCCGATCCCAATAGACCCATCGG
>JAVHLB010000016.1 GCA_031082425.1 Candidatus Edwardsbacteria bacterium
TCTTTATATATTGCGTTACTGTACACAAATATCTTGTTAATTATTGTAATTAAATAGTTTATGATTGTCAAGCAAAATAATTACCTGGTTATGATAACAACTATGTGTTTGAATTTCTACTGATTTTTTATGCCTAATTGACACTTAAATAAAAAGCTGTTATACTTGTCGGTTGCCAATACTTTTAACAGGTTGTCATTCCGGGCTTGACCCGGAATCCAGCGTTTTATTGGATTCCCGATTCCTCGGGAATGACAAGATAGCCAAAATGAGTTTGTGAGGTAATATGACTGCTTGTATTAGATCAAGTCTTTGTATTTATTAATGATTTTGATATTGGAAATTTTATAAGCTTATGCGCGACAAACTGATAATAAAAGGCGCCCGGGAGCACAACTTAAAAAACATCAGCCTGGAGATCCCCCGCGACAAGCTGGTGGTGATCACCGGCCTGTCCGGCTCCGGCAAATCCTCCCTGGCCTTCGACACCATCTACGCCGAGGGCCAGCGCCGCTATGTGGAATCCCTCTCGGCCTATGCCCGCCAGTTTTTGGGGCTGATGGAGAAGCCCGACGTGGATTTTATCGACGGCCTCTCCCCGGCCATCGCCATCGAACAGCGCGCGGCCAGCAAAAACCCCCGTTCCACCGTGGGCACGGTCACCGAGATCCACGATTATCTGAGATTATTGTTCGCCCGGATCGGCCAACCCCACTGCCCCCACTGCGGCCGCCCCATCACCTCCCAGACCGTCCAGCAGATCACCGACGACATTTTGACCCGGCCCGAGGGCGCCAAGGTCCAATTACTGGCCCCGCTGGTGCGGGGGCGCAAGGGGGAATACAAGGACATCTTCGACAAGATGCGCCGGGAGGGCTTCGTCCGGGTCCGGGTGGACGGCAAACTGCATGAGATCGAAGCGGCCCCGGCCCTGGATAAGAACAAGAAGCACCAGATCGAAGCGGTGGTGGACCGGCTGACAATAGGACCCAAGTCGCAGAAGCGGCTGGCCGACTCACTGGAGATCGCCTTGAAACTGGCCGACGGCCTGGTCACCGTGATCTTCGACGATAAAGATGAACAGATCTACAGCGAAAAGCTGTCCTGTCCCGACTGCAAATTCTCCTTTGCCGAGATGACCCCCCGGATGTTCTCCTTCAACAGCCCCTTCGGGGCCTGCCCGGCCTGCTCCGGGCTGGGCACCAAGATGGAGATCGACCCCGAAGCCCTGGTGCCAAATCCCGACCTGACCATCAACGAGGGCGCGGTGATGGCCTGGGGCGATCCCATGGGGCATTGGATAGGCACCCAGCTGGAGGCCCTGTCCAAGACCTATAAATTCTCCCTGGACCTGCCGTGGAAAGACCTGCCGCCCAAGGCCCGCCAGACGGTGCTGTACGGGACCGACAAGGAGATCCAGGTGCGCTACGAATCGGAGAACAACCAGAACATCTACCAGTTCTCCAAAAGATTCGAGGGGGCCATCCCCAACCTGATGCGCCGTTACAAGGAGACCGAATCCGACTACATCCGCTACGAGATCGAGAAATACATGTCCATCCTGCCCTGCCCCGCCTGCAACGGAGCCCGGCTGAAGCCGGAGACCCTGGCGGTAAAGGTGCTGGAACTTAACATCAACGATATCTCCCGGATGTCGGTAAAGCAGGCCAAAAAATTCTTCAGCAACGGGCTGGATCTGTCGGACAAGGACCGGACCATCAGCCGCCAGATACTGAAGGAGCTGAATGCCCGCCTGGGCTTTCTGGTGGACGTGGGCCTGGACTACCTGACCCTGGACCGTTCCTCGGAGTCGCTGGCCGGAGGCGAGGCCCAGCGGATCCACCTGGCCACCCAGATCGGGGCCTCGCTGACCGGGGTGCTCTACGTGCTGGACGAGCCCTCCATCGGACTGCATCAGCGGGACAACATCCGGCTGCTCAACACTCTGACCAAACTGCGGGATCTGGGCAACACCGTCCTGGTGGTGGAGCACGACAAGGAGACCATGCTGGCGGCCGATCACATCGTGGACCTGGGTCCCGGGGCCGGGACCGCCGGGGGCGAGATCGTGGCCCAGGGCACCCCGGCCAGGATCATGCAGACCAAATCATCGCTGACCGGACAGTACCTGGCCGGAAAGCGGCATATCCCCACCCCGGCCAGACGGCGCAAGGGAAACGGCCTGAGCCTGACCGTGCGCCAGGCCTCGGAGAATAATTTAAAGGACATTGACGTGGAGTTCCCCCTGGCCAGGCTGATCTGCGTCACCGGGGTCTCCGGCTCCGGCAAAAGCACCCTGGTCAACGATATCCTTTACCGGGCCCTGGCCCAAAAATTCACCCGCTCCCGCACCCAGCCGGGGAGACACCGCAAGATCGAGGGCCTGCATAACCTGGACAAGGTCATCAACATCGACCAGTCGCCCATCGGACGCACCCCCCGCTCCAACCCGGCCACCTACACCGGGCTGTTCACCTACCTGCGGGAGCTGTTCGCCCTGACCCAGGAATCCAAACTGCGGGGCTACAAGGTGGGCCGCTTCTCCTTCAACGTCAAAGGCGGACGCTGCGAAGCCTGCGAGGGCGACGGGATCGTCAAGATCGAGATGCACTTCCTGCCGGATGTCTACGTGCCCTGTGAGGTCTGCAAGGGCAAGCGCTACAACCGGGAGACCTTGGAGGTGGCCTACAAGGGCAAGAATATCTCGGAGGTGCTGGAGATGACGGTGGACCAGGCCCTGGAGTTCTTCGAGGCCATCCCCAAGATCCACCGCAAGCTGAGGACCCTGGCCGACGTCGGATTGGGTTACATCCATCTGGGACAATCGGCCACCACCCTGTCGGGTGGCGAGGCCCAACGGGTCAAGCTGGCCGGGGAGCTTTCCAAGATAGCCACCGGCAAGACCCTGTACATCCTGGACGAGCCCACCACCGGCCTGCATTTCGAGGATGTCAAGATGCTGCTGACCGTGCTGCAGAGGCTGGTGGACAAGGGCAACACCGTGATCGTCATCGAGCACAATCTGGACGTCATCAAATCGGCCGACTGGATCGTCGACCTGGGGCCGGAGGGCGGCGACCAGGGCGGCTCCATCGTGGTCCAGGGCACCCCGGAGAAGGTGGCCGCCCATGCCAGGTCCTATACCGGACAGTACCTGAAGAAAGAAATGTGATCTTTTTCCAAATGACCCGAACCAGCAAAATATTCAAATATCGGCCGATGCTGCCGGTATTTGTTTTTATCCTTCTGGCCGTCCCTTCCCTTGGCCGGGCCCAGGATACCGCCTATTATTTCTACCGGGGCCTGCCCTACGGCAGCCAGGCCAACTATGACCCCCTGAATGTGATCATCAACGGCGGCTATGGTGTCCTGCAGATACCCAATTACACCGATCGGCAGGTTTTCGAATATCCTTACCGGTCATGGTGGAAAACCCTTTGGGGATATATCGGGCACCCGATCAATACCATCGACCAATTCGGCTGGAAGCGTTTTCTTTCCACCGAGATCTTCCCCACCAGCCTGAACATCGAAAAACAGCAATTCTTCCCCAATTATTTTTTGCACACTCTGGGGGCCGGCATGCATTACCGGGCCACCATGGAGTGGTACCGGCACCGCCGCTTCCCGCACCCGGCCATAAGTTCGGCCTTGACCATGACCGCCTATCACCTGCTTTCGGAGATGGTGGAGAACCGGAATAATACAGAGATCACGGTCGATGCCATCGCCGACCTGTACGTGTTCGATCCCCTGGGTATTGCCCTATTTTCAAATGAGAGCATCTGCCGGTTTTTCTCCCAAAAACTGGAGCTGGCCGAATGGTCCAATCCGCCGGCCTATGATTTTCACAGTCGCAACCTGGAGAACATGGGGCAGTTCTACGTGATGAAATACCCTCTGACCAGAGACAAACGCTGGAAGGCTTTTTCCCATTTCGGCCTCAATGCGGTGGCCGGCCTGTCCCGTAAGATCGACCGGGAAAGATCTCTCTCCCTGGGCCTGGGTTTCACGGTAAAGGAACTGACCCCGGCCCAGGAGGACCAGGCAGGAAGTGCCCTGACCGCCAGGCTGGCATTACGGGCCGGAGCATTTTATGACCTCAACAACTCGCTGATGTGCTCGGTGATACTTACCGGGATCCCGGAGAGCCGATTCCGGATGAATGTCTACCCCGGCCTGTTGAAATATAAGGGGATCACTCCGGGGTTGTTCCTTTCGCAGGAAGCCAGCCGGGGCTGGATGGCCGGGATCAAATTGCAGTACCTGCCGTTGGGAGCCGCCTTCTGAGATATTGAATATCAACGCCCCCCGGCAGAAATGCCGGGGGGCGTTGGCTTGCCATTCCATTATTTTTTATTTATGGTTGCCCTGGACTGCTTCCAGAAATCCTGGCCATCCATCCACCAGATGACGGCTGAATTGTATTCCAGCCTGATCCAGCGGGCGGCGGGAGCCATCTCCTTGAGACAGGCCACCCAGTCGTTCCAACTGTCCTTCTGCATGCCCTCCATCGCCTGGTCCTGCATCTGCCGGGCCTGCTCCCCGGCTCCGGTCTGGGCATATCCCTCCTGCATCTCCTGGGCCAGGGCCATCATGGCGGCCATATCGCCGGATTTCTTCAACTCCTTCATTTTTTTCTTCTTGGCCTCCAGGTCCGCCTTCCGGGCGGCGTCGCCGGACTTCTCCTTGGGAGGAGCGCCCGGGCCGGCGCCGAACACCTGGTCGTGGTATTTTTTGATGATCAATGACCCATCGGTGCCCGGAGCCCAGAACTGGACGAAACGCAGCCACTGATATTGGTTGAAAAGCTGCTCGTAATCGGCCTGGGTGTGGCCGTAGCGGCCGATCAGACCCTTTAATTGAGCTAAAGGCTGGGGTATCATGTATTCATAGCCCCTGGTCCGCTTTTTAAAACCAATGGAATCTGTCATGGCCACCATCAAACGGGTCAGCTCCGTCAGTTCATTCTGGGGCTTGCTCTTATAGTGGGCCCGGTAGATCACCGAAAAACCCTTCCGGAAATTCGGCTCATCGGTAAAAGGCTCGATAATATCATAGGGGCCCAGGGTCTTTTTATAAAAGGCCATTATTTTCTCAGGACTTTCATTGGTCACCCGGTTCAAAGGATTATCGGATATGGCCTCGCTGTTGGAATAGATCGGAGAACTTATGGTGGATTTGTCATCGGGGGTATCCACCTCCCCGCCGTCGGCCAGGCAGAGATTTCGGCCGGACAGCAGCAGAATGGCAACGAAAACAAGAGCTTGGAATCGGCTATTTGAGTTCATACCTCTCCTTGTATTGAAAATTACATTTGATGGCATGAATATTAGCATTCAAATCCACAGAAGTCAATAAGAAACCCCGGCTTACGCCGGGGTTTTAAGTTTTAGGGAATTATTCCCTGCTTCCCGCCGCCTCCTTGATCAGGTTGGAGGCGATAACGCCCCGCTGGATCTGGTTGGTGCCCTCGTAGATCTGGGTGATCTTGGCATCGCGCATCATCTTCTCCACCGGGTATTCCTTCATATAGCCGTAGCCGCCCAGCACCTGGACCGCATTGGTGGTCACCTCCATGGCCACATCGGAGGCGAAGCACTTGCACATGGCGCTCTCCTTGGCGAACTTCTTCTCGCCGGAGTCTATGGTCCGGGCGGTGGCATAGACCAGGGCCCGGGCGGCCTCCAGCTTCATGGCCATGTCGGCCAGCATGAACTGCACCCCCTGGAAGGCCGAGATCGGCTTGCCGAACTGCACCCTCTCCCGGGAATACTTCACCGCCTCGTCCAGGGCCCCCTGGGCAATCCCCAGGGCCTGGGCGGCCACCCCGGGCCGGGTCCGGTCCAGGGTGCCCATGGCCACCAGAAATCCCATCCCCTCCTTGCCCAGGATCTGGTCCTTGTGCACCCGGCAGTTGTCGAACACCAGCTCGCTGGTGATCGAGGCCCGGATGCCCATCTTGTTCTCCTTCTTGCCGAAGGAGAAGCCGGGGGTGCCCTTCTCCACGATGAAGGCGGTGGCCCCGCGGCTGCCCTTGGTGCGGTCGGTCAGGGCCACCACCGAATAGATCTCGGCCTCGCCGCCGTTGGTGATCCACTGCTTGGTGCCGTTCAGCACGAAGTGGTCGCCGTCCCTGGTCGCGGTGGTCTGGATGCCTCCGGCATCCGATCCGGCATTGGCCTCGGTCAGCCCGAAGGCCGCCAGCTTCTTGCCCTTGGCAATGTCCGGCAGGTATTTCTTCTTCTGCTCCTCGGTGCCGAACAGGATGATGGGGAAGGTGCCCAGTCCGGTGGCGGCAAAGGCCAGGGAGATGCCGCCACAGTAGCGCGACAGCTCCTCGGTGGCCACCACCATCTCCATCACTCCGCCGCCCAGGCCACCGTAGGCCTCGGGAATGTAGACCCCGCAGATATCGGCGTCGGCCAGCACTTTGACTATATCCCAGGGGAACTCTCCGCTGACGTCATGGTGTTCCCGCACCGGCTTTATCTTCTCCACCCCGATCTTGTGGCAGAGGTCCTTTATCATCTGTTGTTCATCAGTGAAGAAATAATTCATGGCAACTCCTAATATTTTGTCGTTATTTACAGATCTGGTTGCACGTTCATAACGGCCAGACTGGTTATCGCCCGCCGTTCTCGGTCTTCAGTTTCTCGATGGTCTGCTGGGCCGCCGACTGTTCGGCCTCTTTCTTGCTGGCTCCCCAGGCTATTCCATAACGCTTGCGACCGATCTTGAGCTCCACCTCGAACATCCGGTTGTGCTTGGGGCCGGATTCGGCCTTAAGGTTGTAGCGCACCGCCTGGGTTATGTTATGCGACTGCAGATATTCCTGGAGCAGCCCCTTGTAATTGCGATAGGAATCGCTGGATATCAGATGTTCTATCCGCCAGAAATACCCTTTCTCCAGGAATTTACGCACCGCCCCCAATCCGGAGTCCAGGTAATAGGCGGCGATCAGCGATTCAAAAGCATCGCACAGGATGGAGTCCTTGGACCGCCCGCCGGAGGCCAGCTCCTCACGGGAGAGCTCCAGCATCTCGCCCACCCCCAGTTCCCGGGCCACCTGGGAGAGGATCCGCTTGCTGACCACCAGCGATTTTATCTCGGTCAGCTTGCCCTCGTCGTCCCGGGGCCGGGTGTGGTAGAGATATTCGCAGACCAGCAGCCCCAGCACCGCATCCCCCAGCAGCTCCATCCGCTCGTTGGATTCCAGATGGGTGGAGGACGCCGACCGGTGCCTCAGCGACTGGAGGAAGAGCTCCTGGTCCCTGATCCTCCAGCCCAGCCGGGCCTCTATCCTGTTAAGCGCCTCCTTGCGGTGGCCGGGAAGCAGCTTTCTCTTGAGATGGGGGAAAATCTTTTTAAACAAATCTTACTGCTCGAATTTTCTTACCGCCAGGCATACATTGTGCCCTCCGAACCCGAAAGAGTTGGAAAGGGCCGCCTTGACCTCGGCCGGCCGGGCCTTGTTGGGCACGTAATCCAGGTCGCACTCCGGGTCCGGCGTGGCGTAGTTGATAGTGGGGTGAATGGTTTGGTGCATTATGCACAATGCGGTGGCGATCAGCTCCACGCCGCCGGCCGCTCCCAGCAGGTGTCCGGTCATGGATTTGGTGGAGGACACCGCCAGCTTTTTGGCCTGCTCTCCGAACACCGTTTTTATGGCCGCCGTCTCGTACTTGTCGTTCAGGTCGGTGGAGGTGCCGTGGGCGTTGATATAGCTAATATCCTCCGGTCTCAGTCCGGCGTTCTTGATGGCCGTTCTCATGGCCCTCACCGCGCCCTCTCCCCCGGGAGCCGGAGCGGTGATGTGGTGGGCGTCGGCAGTGGCGCCGGTGCCGCACAGTTCGGCATAGATCTTGGCGCCGCGGGCCCGGGCATGCTCCAGCTCCTCAAGAATGACGATGCCCGATCCCTCGCCCATGATGAAACCGTCGCGGTCCTTGTCAAAGGGACGGGAGGCATGCTCCGGATCGTCATTGCGGGTGGAGAGGGCCCTTAAGGCGCAGAACCCGGCCAGGGCCAGCGGGGTTATCGGGGCCTCGGCCCCGCCGCAGATCATGGCCTCGCTGTCGCCGGTCTGGATGATCCGCAGAGCATCGGCAATGGCATGGCCGGCCGAAGCGCAGGCCGAGACCGTGGCGTAGTTGGGTCCCTTGGCTCCATGGGCGATGGACACATAACCGGCCGCGATGTCGGAGATCATCATCGGCACGAAGAACGGGGAGACCTTGTCCGGCCCGGATTCCAGCAGTTTCTGGTGCTGGGCCTCCCAGGTCTCGGTGCCGCCGATGCCGGAGGCGATGATCACCCCCACCCGCTCGGCGAACTCGCCCTCGATCTTCAGGCCGGAGTCCTCCACCGCCATCTTGGCTGCCGCCATGGCGTAATGGGTGTAGCGGTCCATCCGGCGCAGCTCCTTGCGGTCCATGTATGCCGCCGGATCGAAATCCTTGACCTCCCCGGCTATCTGGGCGGTATGCCGGGAGGTGTCGAAACGGGTTATTTTGCCTACCCCGTTTTTGCCCTCCTTCAGCCCGGCCCAGAATTCATCCAAGGTATTGCCGATGGGGCAAACCACCCCCATTCCGGTTATTACTACCCTTCTTTTCATATACTTTAAATCTTTCTTCAAGATGATTGTTTCTTCGGAACGGAGGCGCCATTTTCGGACGCCCCCGTTTTTATTCAGTATGACGGCTTTGCTCTATTTCTCGGCCATCTTCTTTTCGATATACCCGACCGCGCCGCCTACTGTGGTCAGCTTCTCGGCCTCATCATCCGGGATCTCCATCCCGAACTTCTCCTCCAGGGCCATCACCAGCTCCACGGTGTCCAGTGAATCGGCACCCAGGTCTTCGATGAAAGAAGCCTCCATGGTCACCTGCGAAGCCTCAACTCCCAAACGATCGATAACGATCTTTTTGACATCGTCGATTACTGCCATTGTTGTTTCACCTCCTTTTTGTTATTAATGAAATGATTGGTTAATATCAATTTGCTTTCTTCATAATCGAAACAATATAAACATTTATCATAGTTCTACCATAATCCTTGATTTACCGCCAAGACGCGAAGCACGCAAAGATCATATTTGATAATTCTTAGCGAACTTAGCGGCTTTGCGGTTCGCCAAAACTACATCACCAGACCGCCGTCCACATGCAGCACCTGGCCGGTTATATAAGAAGCCTGCTCCGAGACCAAAAACATCACCGCGTTAGCCACGTCGTCCACGCTGCCCATCCGGCCCAGCGGGATGCCCTTCTTGTAGTTCTCCTTGACCTCGTCGGTCAGCTTGGCGGTCATGGCGGTCTCGATGAAGCCCGGGGCGATGGCGTTGCAGGTGATGTTGCGCGAGGCAAACTCCTTGGCGGTGGATTTGGTGAAGGCGATCAGGCCCCCCTTGGAGGCCGCGTAGTTGGACTGCCCGGCATTGCCCATCACGCCGATGACCGATGACATGTTGACTATCCGGCCCTGGCGCTGTTTCATCATGATCCGGGACACTGCCTTGGTCATCAGAAAAGCACCCTTCAGGTTGATGTCCAGCACCAGATCCCAGTCCTTTTCCTCCATCCGCATCATCAGGTTGTCGCGGGTGACGCCGGCATTATTGACCAAAATGTCAATAGTGCCAAATGTCTCTTGCGTTTTCTTGATCAGCTCCGCGACCTCATTGGCATCGGCCACATTGCATTTGATGGCTATGGCTTTTACGCCCAGGGTCTCGATCTCCTTGGCGGTCTTCTCGGCCTCCTCCAGGTTGACGTCGCTGACCACGATGTTGGCCCCGGCCTTGGCCAGCGCCAGGGCTATTGATTTTCCTATGCCCTGGGCCGAGCCGGTTATGATGGCGTTTTTATCTTTTAGTAACATATCAAAATAATTTCACTTTTCTTTTCTATTTTCTTTTGAATTATCTATATTGTATGGCTTCCTCAATTTCCCCCTAAAAATCCCATACCAATCGATTGGAAACAAGAATAAACCCCAAGCTGTTAAACATAAGCCCGTAGTAATCACCATGGATAAAACATAAGTCTCAATTTTAAATGATTCTATTATGAAGTCATAAGTAAGCATTACTGCTATAACAAGCCAAGCAACTAAAGCAAAAATCTGCAGTTTCGTAAGATGAACCTTATTTATTTTCTTTCGAGACATTATGGGAAAATATGCTTTTGTTTTTCTGAGAATATACACATGAAAACCGAATTATTACTTCTTCAGCGCTTCCATCGTCTCCGCCAAGGTCTTGCTGTCCTCCACGTTCAGCACGTTGACCTCGGGCGCGATCCGCTTGATCAAACCTTTCAGCACCCGGCCGGGGCCGCACTCTATCATAGTGGTCACGCCCAGCTCGGACATCTTTTTAACGGACTCCTCCCAGCGCACCGGCTTCTTCACCTGCTCTATCAGCAGTTCCTTGATGGTGGCCGGGCTGTGGACCGGCTCGGCCGAAACATTGGCTATCACCGGGCAGGCCGGCTCTTTGATCGTGATCTGGTTCAGCGCCCGCCTCATCCCGTATTGGGCGATGTCCATCAGCTCCGAGTGGAAGGCGCCTGAGACCTCCAGCTGGACGGCCCGCTTGGCCCCCTTGGCCTTGGCCAGCTCCATGGCCTTCTCTATGGCCCTGACCTCGCCGGAGATCACCGTCTGCTCGGCCGAGTTGAAATTGGCGGCCTCCACGATGCCGGCCTCCCGGGCCTGGTGGCAGATATTTTCCACCTCCCTGGGCTCCAGACCGATGATGGCCGCCATGGTGCCGGGCTGGATGTCGCCGGAGATGGCCATCAGCGAACCGCGGATGCGTACTAATCTGACTGCGTCCTCAAAGGCTACGGCCCCGGCCGCCACCAAAGCGGAATACTCGCCCAGGCTGTGCCCGGCGGTGTAATCGAACTTGATGCCATCCTTCTCCATCAGCCTGAAGGCGGCGATGGAGTGGATCAGGATGGCCGGCTGGGCGTTGTGGGTCATTCGCAGTTCGGCCGGGGTGCTCTCGAAGCAGATCTTGGTGATGTCGAACTTCAGGGCCTCGTTGGCCTTCTCGTAGGTCTCCTTGGCCATGGGATGGTTGTCGTACAGGTCCTTTCCCATGCCCACATACTGGGCGCCCTGTCCGGGGAATATAAAAGCTAATTTTGACATATTCATTAATTCCTTTTAAATTGGACACAGATTTACGCGGATATTGATGATTCTCTTTATAACAAAATTGGATTGCTTCGTCAGTCCCGCAACGATGCCTCCTCACAATGACCGGCCTTCTATATTCCTAATTCTATATTCAATATTCTTTATAAAAGCCTACCATCTGATCAGCACCGCTCCCCAGGTGAAACCGGCCCCGAAGGCCACCAGCATCACCAGGTCGCCCTTTTTGATCCGGCCCTCCCGCACCGCCTCGTCCAATGCGATGGGAATGGAGGCCGCCGAAGTGTTGCCGTATTTCTGAATGTTGACATAGACCGTATCCGCTCCGGCCCCCAGCCGCTCGGCGATGGCCTCGATGATGCGGATGTTGGCCTGGTGCGGGATCAGCAGATTCAGCTGGTCCTTGGTGACCCCGGCGCTCTCCATGGCCTTCATGGACGCTTCCAGCATGTTGCGGACGGCATGGGGAAACACCTTGTTGCCGGCCATCTTTACCACGTGCATTTTCTCATCCACCGTTTGGTGGCTGGCCGGATTGAGCGAGCCTCCGCCGGGCATGTAAAGCAGGTCTCCCAGGTTGCCGTCGGCCCCCAGGTAGGTTCCCAGGATCCCCCGGTCTTCGTCCACCGCCCCCAGCACCGCCGCCCCGGCCCCGTCCCCGAACAGCACGCAGGTGCCGCGGTCGGTCCAGTCGGTGATCTTGGTCAGTTCCTCGGCCCCGATCACCAGTATCTTTCTTCTGGGGTCGGCCGTTATCAGGGAGCGGGCCAGCTCCAGCCCGTAGATGAACCCGGTGCAGCCGGCCGCCAGATCGAACGCCGCGGCCTGCTTGGCGCCCAGGGCAGCCTGGACCAGGCAGGCGGTGGAGGGAAACATCATGTCGGGGGTGATGGTCCCGATGATGATAAAATCCAGCTCCTCGGGTTTCATTTTGGCCGCTTCCAGCGCCCGCCGGGCCGCCTCGATGCATAATTTCGAGGTGGGCGTTTTCTCATCCGAGACATGCCGTTCCTTTATGCCGCTGCGCTGGGTTATCCACTCATCGGTGGTTTCGACGATCTTCTCCAGGTCGGCGTTGGTCAATATCTTCTCGGGGACGAAATGCCCGGTCCCCAGAATGGCCGCATATTTCATTTTTTAACTTCCTTTGCATAATTGGAAAGTTGGTGCTTGATATGGTCGTTCACCCGGTGGGAGACGCAGCGGTGGGCCACCAGAACGGCGTTCTTGATGGCCTTGGCGGTGGAACGGCCGTGGCAGATGATGCACACCCCGTTGACCCCCAGCAGCGGGGCCCCTCCGTATTCCTCGTAATCCAGGTCCTTGGCAAATTTCCTCAGGGCGGGCTTCAACAGCAGGGCCCCGATCTTGCCGAAGATATTGGTATAGACGTAGCGCTTGATGGAGCCGTAGAACATCCGGACCACGCTCTCGGCGAATTTCAGGATGACATTGCCCACGAACCCGTCGCAGACCACCACGTCGGCGGTGCCCTTGAGGATGTCCTTGCCCTCGATGTTGCCGATGAAGTTCAATCCGCTGTCCGCCAGCAGCAGGTGGGATTTTTGAGTCAGCTCATCGCCCTTGGTGGACTCCTCGCCCACCGAAAGCAGCCCCACCTTGGGATCGGGCTTCTCGAAGACGTAATGGGCGAACGACGAACCCATCATGCCGAACTGCAGCAGATAGTGGGGTTTGCAGTCGGGGTTGGCCCCGGCATCCACCACGATGCAGCCTCCCAGCTCAGTGGGCATGAAGGTGGCGATGGCCGGGCGGGAGACCCCCTCGATCCGCCCCAGTTCAAAAAGCGAGGCGCCCATCACCGCTCCGGTGTTCCCGGCCGATATGAAACCCTCGGCCTCCCCCTTCTTCTGCAGGCGCAGGCCGACCGAGATGGAGGAATCGCGCTTGCTGCGCAGGGCTTCGGTGGGGGTTTCGTGCATACCTATGCTCTGGGAGGCATGCACCAGCTTGACCCCGTATTTCTCCAGATCCTCCTCCTGGTATTCCTTTTCTCCGATGCCAGCGGCCAGCTCGGTCTTGATGGCCACCGTATCGCCTACCAGTATCACCTGGAATTTGCCCCGGCCGATCCTGGCGGCCTCGATGGCCCCCAGGATGTTGGGCACCACCCCGTTGTCGCCGCCCATGGCATCCACCACGATCCTGACCGGACCGTCATAACCTCCATCCGGCAGGTTCTCCAGCCCCAGCTTTCCTCCGGTGGTTATCTCCTTGGCCTTTTTGCCGCGGTTCCGTTTGTCTGGGGAATGCCCGGCATCCGCCGGCCTGGCCCCGGTATTTTTAGCCTTGGGTGCCATTTTATTTTAATAAAAAATTAAACTTCTTTGATGCTGACGATCTCCCGGCCCCCGTAATATCCGCAGTAGGGGCAGGCCCGGTGGGGCATCCGCGACTGGTGGCAGTGGGAGCACTTCACCAGGTTGGGGGCGGTCAGCTTCCAGTTGGCCCGGCGTTTCCCGGTGCGCGAATTGGAATGTTTTCTCTTGGGGACTGGCATGTTGGTTTCCTCCTAATGTCATTATGTGATGGTTATTTTTACGGTATGGGATATCTGCAAAAGTATTTTTAACCACGGAAACACTGAATCTTCGGAATAATACTAATGGACAAGATGGGGTTTAAGGTTTTTGAATAGTACCGTGTCTCAGTGGTATGTCTCGCAAAGGACTTGTTGTCTGTAATTTAGATTTTTGCGCTGGCTAGGATCGTCAGCACCACCTCATCATAGCTCAGACCGGCCACCTTGGCCTCGGCCGGAAGGTCGGACAGGTCGGTCATCCCCGGCAGGGTGTTAACCTCCAAAATGTACGGGGTCCCAGCCCGGTCCACTATGGCATCCACCCGGGACCAGCCGTGACAGCCCAACGTATGATGGGCGGCCAAAGCCGTCTCCTGGGCCCGGCGGTAAAGGCTGCCTGGCAGGCGGGCCGGTATGATGAACTCGGTCATCCCCTTGGTGTATTTGGCCTGGAAATCGTAGAATTCGTTTTTGGGAACCAGCTCCAGGATCGGCAGGGCTTTGGCTTTTTGGCCGTTGCCCAGAATGCCGGTGGTGATATTCATGCCCGATATGAACCGCTCGGCGATCAACCCGCCGTACTTGCGGTGCAGCTTCTTGAAACCCGACACAGCCTCCCGGTGGTTCTTGACGATGGAAACCCCGATGGAAGAGCCCTCCTCCAGCGGCTTTATTATCAGCGGCAGTCCCAGTTCCTCCTGGGCCTGTTGGGCGGCCCGGGCCGGGTCGTCGCCCCGATCGATCCATAAAAATTCCGGGGTGGGGATCCCCTGCTCCTTGAATATTTTTTTGCTGTAGCCCTTGTGCATGGCCAGGGCCGAAGCCAGCACCCCCGACCCGGTGTAGGGAATGTCCATCATCTCCAGAAGCCCCTGAATGGTGCCATCCTCGCCGTACCGGCCGTGCAGGATGATGAAAGCCAGCTCTATCTTTTGGGCCGCCAGCTTTTTGGCCACATCGGTTCCCACATCGATGCCCACCGCTTTGAATCCCTGCCGTTTCAGGGATGCCAGAACATTCCTGCCGGAGCGCAGGGACACCTCCCGTTCCCCGGAACGCCCGCCCATCAGGACCCCGATCTTTTTATCGGCGATTTTTTTCTTGATGCTGCCAGCAGGCATGGCTACCTTTCCAAAAGCGCTTTCATGTCGCGAACCGCCCTATCCAGACCCACCAGCACCGCTTGGGCGATGATGGCATGCCCGATGTTCAGTTCGGTTATCTGGGGAATTCCGACCACGGGAAGCAGATTAAAATAATCAAGCCCGTGCCCGGCGTGCACTTTCAGACCCAGTTTTTGGGCCAGCTTGGCGGCCTGGGCCACCCGGGCGGCCTCCTTTTGCATCCCATCCACCCGGGCCTGGGAAAAAGCGTTGGTGTTGATCTCTATGGCATCGGCCCCCAGTTTTCGGGCCAGTTTGACCTGTTTGTCGTCCGGCTCGATGAAGCAGGTCACCGATATCCCGGCCGCCTTCAGCTGTCTGGCGGCCCGGGCCACCCGGTCCCCGGCCTTTTGCAGGTCCAGCCCCCCCTGGGTGGTTATCTCGCCTGGTTTCTCAGGCACCAGGCACACCGCATCGGGCTTGATATCGGTCATCAAGGCAACCATTTCGTCATCGGCCGCCAATTCCACGTTGAGATGGGTGTTGACCGTCTGGCGAAGCAGCTGGACGTCCCGGTCCTGGATATGGCGGCGGTCGGAGCGCAGATGCACCGTTATGCCGTCGGCCCCGGCCAGGGTGGCCACGGCCGCGGCCCACACCGGGTCCGGCTGAAGGGACCTTCTGGCCTGCCTCAGGGTGGCCACATGATCGATATTTACGCCCAGTCTTATTCTTTCCATACCCAACAATAAACCACGGTAGGAGCCTTTGCAGATTTTTACTGCATCCGCTAGACCGTGGTCCTAAATTTTATTATATTGAATTATTTCTTTATGATCGCGATCGGGATCACCACGCAGTATCCCAGCACCAGCAGCACCGGGGCCGCGTTCATGGTAAGCCATCCGTTGATCCCGCCCTTAAAGGGGTGAACGAACGGGAAACCGCCGCCAAATGTGGGACTGGAAAGGAACAGGAAGCCCAACAGGATCAGCCCGGCAGCAGCGGCGAACAAAACATAATTTACCCTGGTAAAGCCGATGGGGGTCTCCGGGGCGGATTCCTTGCTGACCGCCTCATATTTGGCGGCTGGCCGCCTATCAGTTTTTTTTGCCATAATATCCTTTAATCAGATTGGTAAGTATACAAATTTTAAGGCCTTTTGTCAAGAGATAAGGCTTCGGTTTATAGAAGCCGAACCAGGAAGCAAGAAGGCTGTTTACTTGTTGAGGTATCTTTCCGGTGAGTTTAAAATAATATGTAACTTTTAGCCCGGCAATCCGTAATTTAAGGTGAATAGCAACAAAAAGGAGACCATCATGAAGGACCTGTCAACGGGCCTGAAAAACATCCTGGGCGTCGGTTTGAAGCCCGGTTCGTATCTGAATATCCTGTACCTCTTGCTGGCCTTCCCCCTGGGGATCTTCTATTTTGTATATCTGATCACCGGATTCTCCATCGGCCTGGGCCTGCTATACTTATTTATCGGCCTGCCATTCCTGCTGCTGACCATGTTCTCCTGGAGGATCTTTGCCCGGTTTGAGGGGTTTCAGGCCAGATGGCTTTTAAAAGCGGCCGTCCAGGCCGACCGGCCGCTTAGGTGGACCGAAGCCAACGGCTTCTGGAATTGGATCATCTCCCGGCTCTCCAGCAAATATACCTGGAAGGGGTTGGTTTACCTTTTATTGAAGGCACCGTTAGGCGTTGCCTCCTTTATTGTTACCTTCACCCTGGCCGGCGTTTCCGGAGTTCTGATAATCGCTCCGTTCATATACAGATTCGTGGATTATGAACTGCCCTGGGGAGCCATCAGCACCATGCCTCAGGCCTTAAGTTTGACCGCCATCGGACTGGTTTTGGGTCTGTTTTCACTTCACCTATTCAATGGCCTGGCTGCCGTATTCAGATGGCTTTCCAAAAGTCTGTTAAATTCCGGACAAAGACTGGCTGTTGCGGAGTAATGTTCCGCCATGTTATCAAAGCCCCGATGATTAACTCATCGGGGCTTTTCTGTTGTCCGGTTTACAATGTATTAAAAATGAACCGTAAAGCCGCAGCCGAACTGCAGACCCGAGGCCTTCAGGTCGATCTCCTGCTGTGATCCGGGCATTGAAAAATCCTCAAAACTGTCCCTGGAATACATCCAGTAGACCCTCAAGGCCTCCCGGTCCGGCTTCAGCCAGAATAAAAAGCCTCCGCCCACCTGAAGGGTCCGGTATACCACCTTGTCGTCGATTGTTCTGGTAATGGTGCTGTCAATGGTATAGGCGCTGTCCACTGATGGACGTGACATATACTGGATATAATATTCTCCGTCGGCCTTGGCCGAGAAGCTGATGGCCCCATACCTGATCTCGCCGTAGGGTTCCAACCGTCCCCAGGGTACCGCCACCGCCAGATTGACCAGCGGGGTGTGGGAGGTGAAATTTATTTCCAGGTCCTCGGACTGCATCGTGGTCGAATACCAGTCGGAGGAGAGGTTCTTTTCGATCGCATCCGGATAGATCCGGAACTGGTACATCAGTCCCAGGGTAATATTGCGGTTGAGGGCAAAGCCCACCCCCGCCCCGCCCCCCAATCCGCTGCCCACGAAATCATCTTCAGTGACAGACATGGTCTGGGTAGTGGCACTATAGGAGGCGAATGTGGCAACATCCTCGGCACTGGAAACAAGGGTTTTCACAAAATCGAACGAACAAAAGTTAATCTTCCAGCGCCGGAGCGGCATTTTGGCGTCGATCTTTGTCTCCCGGCCGGGTGTGGGGATTAATTTCGCATTATAGGTCTTATACCCCCACTTGGTGGCCTTTATCTGATACAAGGAATCCGTCAGGTCATCTATGGTTATGCCTTGTTCAGTAACGATCCCCTGGTATTTCTTGTTCAGGTACAGCTTGGCCCCGGCCGGATCGGTCTTGATCTTAAGTTTGCCGGCCAGGCTCATCAGCGGGGCGTTGATGGTGTCCACCTTCCCGATGCTTACCAGCCGGCTGGTGGAAAACAGGCTGTAGCCCTCCTTCACCAACGAAACCTGGTGCAGCCCCTCGGATAGGGGATATATCAGATTCGGGGTCAGGCCGTTATGTTCCTGCCCGTCCACCATTATCTTGGCCCCATCGGGCTCGGTGATCACAAAAATCCCGCCCGGCTTGGCAGATTGTCCGGCACCCGGCTTCCAGGAGGAGAATATCTCGGCCGCCTCCTTCATGGCGGTCAACAGGTCGGCTATCTTTCCGTAGTTGCGGGAAAACGACAGGTCTATGCCCCCGGTCTGGATGTCTATCATCCGCAATTCGACCACATAGATTGTGCCCAGTTTGCCGATGGTGCCGCCGATCATCTTCTGGGCCCCCAGCAGCTGTCCGACCTCCACCAGGCAGGAGGCTTCGCTGCAGGCCCCGGTCATCTGGAAGCCCTGTTCTTTTAGTATTTCATCTCTTTTGGATTTTTCCACCACATGGTAAACCCGGTATTCCACCAGGCTGTTCAGCAGCTTGTCGGTCAGCAGGGACAGCTCCTTCGGTGAAAGCCCCGAAGAGGTATTGAGGTCCATCACCGAGATGGCGGTCTTTTGTGTCCCGCCCATGGCCAAGCCGGTCAATAAAAGACCTAGTCCAACGACCAGCAACGCCTTTTTCATTTTACTCCTTTTTAGTTAGAGCTCCGCTTTGATCTCGAACCTGCCGGCTGCCGGTTTGGCAAAGGAGGTTTCGGCCTCCCGGGCCCCGGCCGTCTGCAGCAGATCGTTCCAGATCAGTTTTATGACCTTTATATCCTCCTCGTTTCCTGATATCGATAGACCCTTCAGAGGCGTTTTGACGCTGACCTTGGCCTCGCTCTTGGTCTTGCGGACCGCGGACAGCACCTCCATGGCCGCTCCGAAGGCGTCGTTCACCCCTGGTTTTGCCACGCCGGAGAACTCCTTCTCCTCGGGCCAGGCCGAAGTGTGTATCGATCTGTCCCGGCCTTGGTCCGAGGCGAATATCCAGCCCCAGGCCTCCTCGGTGAAGAAGGGGATGAACGGGGCGAACAGCCGCAGCAATACCGACAGGGTGAATTTCAGGGTGGCCAGGGCCGAGATCTTTCCCGGGGTCATCTCCTCCTGATAGGCCCGGACCTTTACCAATTCCAGATAATTATCACAGAACTTCTCCCAGAAGAACGATTCGGTGTACTGCAGGGCATCGGCATATTCGAAATTATCGAAATGCTTTCCTGTTTTGGTGACAACCTGCAGCAAGTGGTCAAGGAAGCTGCGGTCCAGTTCCTCGATGACCTTATCCGTGGTAAGCGATGACAGGTCCTGGTTCAGAAGGTGACCGGCCACAAACTTGGAAGCGTTGTACAGTTTGGTGACCAGCCGCTTGCCGTTGGCAAACAAAGCCTCGTCATAGGCGGTATCTACCCCCAGACGGGCCTTGGCCGACCAGTACCGGACGCCGTCCGAGGAATACTGCTGCAACAGGTGTTCCGGAGTTATCGCTTGGCCGTGGCTCTTGGACATCTTCTTGCGGTCGGGGTCCAGTATCCAGCCGTTGACCAGCACGTTATGCCAGGGTATCCGGTTCTCATGAAGATAGGCCTTGACGATGGTGTAGAAGGCCCAGGTCCGGATGATCTCCGGCCCCTGGGGCCGGATGTCCATGGGAAAGACCTTCTGGTGCCTTCCGTCACCCAGTGCCCAGTGGCTGGCGATCTGGGGGGTCATGGAACTGGTGGCCCAGGTATCCATCACATCGGGGTCGCCGGTGAATCCGTTGGGCTTGTCCCTCTGGCTTTCATCGAATCCCGGTGCGGGGTGCGACTGGGGATCGGTGGGCAGCATTTTTTCATCGGCCAGAATGGGATTCTCGTGATCGGGATTGCCTTCCGGATCCAGCTTGTACCACACCGGGAACGGCACCCCG
Source organism: Candidatus Edwardsbacteria bacterium (assembly GCA_031082425.1). Taxonomy (NCBI): domain Bacteria; phylum Candidatus Edwardsiibacteriota; species Candidatus Edwardsiibacteriota bacterium. The sequence goes on from JAVHLB010000016.1 coordinate 19,722, forward strand.
AAATACCGCTGACGGCTGACGCACCAATCCTGGTTCAATCCCTGCACCCAGTTCTCATAGCGAACCTTCATGAAATCGGGATGCCATTTGATCTTGTTGCCCTGCTCTATCAGGGCCTCTTTCTTGTCCATTATCCGGATATACCACTGGCGGGTGGGAATTATCTCCAAAGGGCGCTCGCCCTTCTCATACATCTTTACCGGATGCTCTATAGGCCTGGGATCTCCCTGTAGTGGAGCGCCTAAGCCAGAGAGAGCCTCGGTATCGGCATTCCTCAGCAGTTCCACTACTGCTGCCTGCGCCTGCTTGATGTTCTTGCCGGAGAGCTGTCCGTAGAATTCATTGGCCTGGCCGGCATTCAGACTTTCCCAACCCTGGGGGCCGAATTGGACCGGCATCATCCGGCCGTTGCGGCCTATGGTCTGTCTGAGGGGGAGTTTGTACTGGCGCCACCATTCGACGTCCATCACATCGCCGAAGGTGCAGACCATCAGGATCCCGGTGCCCTTTTCCGGGTCGGCCTTGTCGTTGGCGATGATCGGCACCGGGACGCGGAACAGCGGGGTGACAGCCTTTTTGCCGAAAAGGGCTTTATATCTTTCATCCTCGGGGTGGGCGATCACCGCCACGCAGGAGGCCAGCAGTTCCGGCCTGGTGGTGGCGATGACAAAAGATGCCGCTTGTGATGAGCCTGTCGAATCACCCTCCACTCCGAATCTGATGTTGTGAAAGAAACCCGGCATGTTCCGGTCCTCCACCTCGGCTTGAGAGACGGCCGTCTGGAAATCCACATCCCACAGATGGGGGGCAAACATGGAGTAGACATGGCCATCTTTGAAAAGCTTTGCAAAGGATAACTGCGAGGTTCTCCGGCAGAGATCATCGATGGTGGCGTATTCCAGCTGCCAGTCTATGGACAGACCCAAATGCTGCCACAGCTGTTTGAAGACCTTTTCGTCCTCCCCGGTTACATTGTGGCACAGTTCGATGAAATTGTCCCGGTTGATCTCCTCGGGATGCGATTTCTTATCATTTTTGGGTTTGAAGCCGGGCTGGTAAGGCAGATGGGTGTTGCATCGGACATTGTAGAAGTTCTGCACCCGCCGCTCGGTGGGAAGCCCGTTGTCATCCCAGCCCATGGGGTAGAAAATGTTAAAGCCCCTCATCCTTCTCTGGCGGACGATCACATCCTGCTGGATGTAGCCGAAGGCCGACCCCACATGCAGAGAACCGCTTACCGTGGGCGGCGGGGTATCCACCACAAAGGTCTCCTCTCTCCCCCGGGTTTGGTCCCAGTGGTATATCTTCTCCTCCAGCCAGCGCTGCATCAGCTTTTTTTCTATTTGGTCGAATTGGTATTTTTCAGGTATCTTTCCCATACGATCCCATCTCAGTTTTGATATGTGAACCCCGGTAATGTTATAATGCCGGGTTTTTCTTCAATACGGTATTTCAAACCACCCGTCATTTTACCTTAAATAAAATCTTCAAGTCAAGTTAAAAAGGCCGCCTCCGGTCAGGCAATATCTGCTTGATATTATTGTGGGATTATGATACCCTTTGGGAAACACAGTGGATTGGAGATCATGAGAAAGGCAATTCTGGGGCTGGACCTGGGCGGGACCAACATCAAATCCGTCATATTCGATCCGGTCCGTAATAAGATCATCACCCAGGGCCAGATACCGACCCAGGCCGGATCGGGCGTCTCCCGGGTGGTCGACAACATCGTTTCTTCGATCAAGGACAACCTGGCCGCCGCGGTTAAGTCCCGGCACAAAATAACCGCCCTGGGAATCGGCTCGGCCGGGCTGGTGGAGAATGGCGTGGTTCGCAATTCCCCCAATCTTCCCGGCTGGCAGGGATCGGTTCCCCTGCTCAAATTGATCACAGACCGGATGCCCGGGGGCGGCCTGCCGATCCTGATAGAGAATGACGTCAACTGCCTGGTGGCCGCCGAATATACCATTGGGGCGGCCAAAGGGTATTCGGAGGTGGTGGGGCTGGCCATCGGCACCGGAGTGGGCGGGGGGATAATTATCGGCGGCCGGCTGGTGACCGGATCCCACGGCGGGGCGGGGGAATTGGGGCACATGACGGTCAAGATGGACGGTCCTTTATGCAAATGCGGCAATCACGGCTGCCTGGAGGCGATGATCGGCACCGATGCAATATTAGCTAGATATCATAGGATCGACAAAACCACCAAAATCAAAAGCCTCACCGTTGCCCAGATAGCCCTGATGGCTAGAAAAGACCAACCGGCCGCAGTCAGTACCTTGGCCGAAACCGGGAAGATACTGGGTGTCGCCCTGGCCAGCATTGCCAACATCTTCAATCCCCAGGTGATAGTGCTGGGCGGCGGAGTGATCCAGGCCGGAAGGCTTTTGATAGACCCGGCCAGGCAGGAGATGATCAAAAGAGTGATGCCGTATAATGCCAAAGGCCTTAAAATAAGAAAAACTAAAATCGGTCCCGCAGCCGGAGCTGTCGGCGCGGCGATCTTAGCTTATAAATATTCCGTCAAATAAATTTTAAGCTACATCTCCCCCGCCCTTTTGACCGCCTTCCTGCCGTATCTCTCCCTTATTTCATCCACCGCCTTGTCCAGCTTCTCATTCTTGATCTTATTTTTGGGATCGTCGAACAGGCCCAGTTGGTCCTCCCCCTGATTCAGATTGGAGGCCGACACACCTATCAGCCTGATCTTGCGGAAAGACTGCCAGTTCTTGTCGAAAAGCGTCCGGGCTATGGCATTGATCTCGATGGCGTTGTCAACCGCGGCTTCCAGAGTCCGGCCGTAGGTATGGGTCTCGAAGTCCTGGTACCTCAGTTTGAGGGTGATGGTCCTTCCTTTTGCCCCTTGGGCCCTCAGGGAAGCGGCCACCTGCTCGGACAGGGTCAAAAGCGTTCTATGGATATCTTCTTTGCTACCGGTATCCTCGTCGTAAGTGTGCTCCCGCCCCATGGACTTGGCTTGATCTCCCTGGCTGACCGGATCGCCGTCAATGCCGTTGGCCCGTTCATGGAGGTAGCCTCCCATTCTGCCGAAAACAGCCTCCAGCCGCTGGGGGTCATATCCCGCCAGCTGGCCGATGGTTTCGACACCCATCTGTTTTAACCGGTCCGCCGTCTTCGGACCGACGCCCCATAGCTTCCCCGCCGGCATCGGGGACAAAAATTCCCTCTCTCCGCCCTGGGGAACAATCACCAGCCCGTCCGGTTTCTCAAGGTCGGAGGCGATCTTGGCCACCAATTTATTGGACCCCATGCCGACCGAGGCGGTAAGGGATAATTGGCCCTTTATGGCCCCCTTTATCTTCCGGGCGATCTCCCGGGGCTCTCCGAAAAGCCTCCGGCAGCCGCTCAGATCCAGAAAGGCTTCATCCACCGAGATCTGCTCGATCTGCGGAGTGAAGCCTTCAAGTATTTCCATGATTTTATCGGATATTTCGGAGTATCGTCCCATCCGTCCCGGCAGAAAGATACCTCTGGGGCACAGCGCAAAGGCCCGGGAGACCGGCATGGCCGAATGCACCCCGAATTTCCGGGCCTCATATGACGCCGCCGACACCACGCCGCGCCCCTTGCCCCCCTGGGGATCGGCCCCCACTATCACCGGCCGACCCCTTAAAGCCGGATCATCCAGCACTTCGACCGCCGCATAAAAGCAGTCCATATCCACGTGGGCGATCAGCCTTGGCATATCCCCCGCTCAGTCTGCCACCACCGCGCTGTCTAGTTTCTGGGGCTCCAGCTCCCGGTCGTCCCTGCCGTCGCCGTTGACATCCCAGGATATCACAAAATCGTCCATCAGGGCCGATACCGCCAGCTGCCCGCTCCGGCCGACGCCCTGGGGGACATCATAGACCGCGCTCTTGATCGACTTGTGGTTCCATATTTTCAGGGAGATTTTGATGGGGCCGCCATCGCCGGGCCTGATGCGCAAGGTGATCTCGCCCGCCCCCTTGAATTCCGCCGTCAAACTGCCGTCGCTGTTCATCTGGTAATAAAGATTGGGTATCCTCCGGGTGGTGGCGAACTCGGCGGCACTTCCGGTGCGGGTTATCTTGGCTTTGATATTCTCCAGCCCGGCCCTCTCCTGCTGGTGCAGGCTGGGTTGCTTCAGAAGAGTCTCCACGGTGGGCAGGTATTCCTCGGGGGTGGCCGGCCCGGTATGCCGGTCATCCTCATCATAGAAATGGAACTCGCCCTGGCCGGTAAATTTTATCTGGAAGCCGTATTTAAGCGAATCGGGCTTTGCTGCCGGTTTGAGGCTGTCCCCGGCCGCAGCTGGCTGGGTACTGTCCGCCAGAATGTTTATCACCACCGGTTTCTGGGCCTGAAAATCGGCCCTCTTGGGCTGGGCGTTGCATCCCAGGATCAGAATCGAGGCCATTAAGCCCATCAGGCCGGCCTTAATGCACATTTTCATGGGTTTTCTCCTTCCAGTTACATGCCTTGTTCAAACAGCAGACGGGACATTCCGGTTTCCGGGGATGGCAGATCCTTCTGCCGTGCTCGATCAGATTGAGATGCAGGGGGTAGACCATCCGGTCCGGGACCAGTTTGCGGAAGCGCTCCTGGAAACTTTCCCGGTCCTCTTTCCTTTTCACCCAGCCCAGCCGGCTGGAAACCCGGTAGATATGGGTATCCACCGGGTAGACCGGGATCCCGGCCCCGAACAGCAGGGTGCAGGCGGCGGTTTTGGGGCCCACCCCCTTGATCGCCAGCAGGTACCGATAGGCCGCCTCCCGCGGCATCTTTTTCAGGGATTCCAGTCCAGCCTTGCCCCGCTTCCCAAGGATGAAAGATACCAGGCCCTTGATCCTTCGCGATTTGATATTTGCCAGCCCCCCGGACCTGATGGTCCGGGCTATGCTGCCGGACTGGGCGCCGGCCAGGGACTCCCATCCGGGGTATTTTTCCTTCAAGGCCAGGAAGGCCCGGTGGCTGTTGCTGTCGCTGGTATTCTGGGATAATATGGTCTCCACCAAGACATCCATCAGCGGGCGGGAAGCGGTCCAACTGGGGTGCCCGTAACGCCGGCCGAGCATCCCCTCGATTTTGCCGATGGACGGCCTAATTTTTTCCGGCATGGTCCAACAATCTTTCCGCTTCTTTTATGACCCTGTCGGGAGGGATCCCGGCCATACATTTGGGGTCCCGGCAGTCCATCCGGTTGCACCCCAGGCATCCCAGCCGCTTGTCCTGAAGCACCACATGCCCCTTTCCCCATGGCCCCTGGCTTCTGGGGACGGTCGGACCATAGAAGGAGATCACCGGGACCTTGAAGGCGGTGGCTATGTGCAGCGGGCCGGAATCATTGCCGATTATCAGGTCACAGCCGGCGAGCAATGCCGCCATCTGCCGCAGACTGGTCTTGGGGACCAGCTTTGCCGAGGGACAGGCTGATAAAATGATCTTGGCATCGGCCTCTTCCGAAGGGCTCCCCCAAAATACCAGAATTTTATTTCTTGGATTGGGTGACAGCGCTTTGGCCACAGCGATATAACTATCAATCGGCCAGCGCTTGCAGGCCCAACCCCCGGTGGGGATCAAGCCGACAACCCGGCCTCCGTCCAAAGCCCAAGACCGGTAAATATCCTGCCGGTAATTCTTTTCCTCCTCCGTCAGGTTGAAAACCAGGTCCTTGCGTGATATTGGTATCCCCAGATATTCCAGCACCGAAAGATTGAACTCCACTTCGTGACCGTAATTGGCAGCCCGGGCATTCAGCAGGTGATTATAAAAATATCTCCGGTAGCCGAAATCGAAACCGATCCGGTTCCTGGCACCGGAGATCACCGATTGAATGGCGGTCCGCGGCGTTCCCACCAGATCTATGGTCAGGTCATATCCGGCGTCCCTCAATCCTTTCAAGAAAGACATCTGCTTGGCCGGGCTGTTCTTTTTGAATAATATCAGCTGGTCGAGATCCGGATTGTTGGAAAGCACCGGGGCGCAGAAATCCCTGACCACATATGAGATCCGGGCTGAAGGATAGCCCATTCTAAGGTTGGCCAGAAAAGGGGTGGTCCACAAAACATCCCCCACGCCGCTCATCCTGAGGACCAGGATATTATCGGCCTTCAGCTTCATTGTGCGCCCAGTGCTATTTTATAGGCCCGTTCAAAACCCTGCAACATTTGAGGGTCCGAAAATTCCTTGATCACCTTCTCCCGGCCAGCCTTGCCCAATTTGATCCTCAGGCCCTCGTCATCGAGAAGAACGCTGGTTTTTTGGATCAGGTCTTTTACCTTCCTTACTTCGGCCAGCAGGCCGTCCTTCCTATCTTCTATTATGTCCAGGACGCCGTCCTTGCCGTAGGCCACGCAGGGCAGCCCGCAGGCCATGGCCTCGGTCAGAGCCAGGCCGAAGGATTCGGCATATGACGGAAAGACGAACATATCCAGGGCCTGCAGGTACCTTTCCCGGTCATCTTTGAACCCGGTCAGATGGGCCCTGGGGCCCAGTTTATCCCTGATCTCCTGTTCTATCTCATCCCCGTATCGGTCCTCGTTCCGGCTATGCCCGCCGATAAACAGGAACTCAACATTCCTTCCGGACAGGGCCTGGGCCATCTGGATGAAATCCTCATATCCCTTGCCATAGGATATCCGGCCCATCATGCCGATAAGGATTGCATCGTTGGATATCTCCAGTTCGTCTCGAACCGCCTCTCTTTGAATCAGATCCGGGATGAATCTGGACGTATCGGTGCCCAAATAGACGACATCTACTTTTCCCTCGGGAAGCGGGGTGGTTTCGATAAGGTTGTCCTTGATCAGCCGGGAGATGGCCGTAGCCCGGTCAACCCCCCGGTATACGAACCTATGCCAGGGGTCCTTTTTGTTGATATAGGACCCCAGGTGCTTGGTAAAAACTATCTTCCCTCCGGTCAACTGTTTGACCGGCACCGCCAGGTTGAGGTCCTTTGAGTAGTGCACATGAACTACATCGGGCTCGGTCTCTTTTACAAACTTTAAAAAACGGCAACAGCCGCTCCAGCCCAAAGAGCCATCGGCCAGGATCGGTTGGTTATCCAGGCCCAGTTCCCTGCACCTGGCGGACAGTGGAGTATCTTTGCCGGTAACCACCTTTACCTTGTACCCATTGGTTTTTTGCAGATAAGCTAATCGGCCGACAACCATCTCCATTCCGCCCCAGGAAGCCGAGCTGCAGACATGTACGATATTAATTTTCACTCTTGACTTCCCTCAGGTCCAGTTCCCAAAGCTTCAGATATTTGACCAGCACATAATAGGATGAAAGGACGCACAACATGAATCCCTCCCATCCGTCCCGGAACCCGGCCTTGAATATATACATTTTTAAAAAAGTGGCCGGGGGCGACAATATAATATGGCGCAGCTTGAATCTTTTTCCCCGGCTCTTCAGTTCTTTGGCGGCAATGGTGGTATAGCTGTTCAGCCTGGAAAGGTAGACATCCAGCGACGGGTAGGTATAATGCAGCATGGGGTGCCTGAAATATTCCGTAGCTCCCCTCAAAACAACTATATCGTGCGGGTTCATCCCGCCAAACCGCCCCTTGCTCTTCAGGAACAACCGTAGATGGTGATCGGGGAACCACCCACAGTGGGTTATCCATCTCCCGATAAAATTGGATCGGCGGGGGATATAATAACCGTCTATGGCTTGATCCCGGTCTTTCTTGACAGCCAGGATCTCCCGCCTTAGCTCGGGGGTGATCACCTCATCGGCATCTATGGAAAGGATCCATTCGCCCTGCGCCAGCTCTATGGCATGGTTCTTCTGCTGGATATGGCCCGGCCAGGGGTTGCTATAGACCCGCCCCGTGAATTTTCTGGCCAGCTCCACTGTGCGGTCGGTACTTTCGGCATCCACCACCACTATCTCATCGGCGAAATCCAGCGCCGAGAGGCACCGTTCGATATTGCCTTCCTCATTTTTAGTGATAACCGTCGCCGATATTCTCATTCTCCGCCCCCCCCGCCCGTCTTCCGTTGATACTCTTGCCAGGTATCGGGCCGGTTCTTCTCCAGCCACCGGCGGTGCCAGGCCTTGGAGAGCCGGAAGAACCAGTATACCATCATGGAGGTGGCATTCATATACCCGTGGGCCCCGTCCCGGTACCCTTGGTGGACAATGTAGCATTTCCACCACATTCCCAGGGGGGAAAATATCACCCGGGCCAGGCTGGGGTGGTATCCCTTGGGCAGGCGTTCCTCCACATCCAGTTCGGAATAGCGGTTTATCTTGTTGAAGTAATCAAAAGGGGTGTTATAGGCATCGTGCCATAGGGGCTCTTTGATCCGAAGTATTCGATTCTCCCCGCCCTCCACCTCCATCCAAGTGTGGGCGAATCCGGTCCAGCGGCATTTCCCCCTTCGGGCCAGGCGGGGCTGAGAGCTGGGATTGTAGTTGCCGTATCTTATCTGCCGCCCCCAGAAATGTTCCACCCTTCTTACCCAACCGGCGTTATATTCCAGGTAGGCCTCAGGATTGCGGCAGATATCCGACAATTTGTCCCTCAATTGGCCGGTGATATACTCGTCCTGATCCAGTATCAATATCCATTCCCCGGTGCAGCGTTGCATGCCGAATTCCCGCTGGGCCAGATAGCCGGGCCAGTCGTTGTGAAAATACTTATCGGTATACTTCTTGATAAGCTCGACCGAGCCGTCGCTGCTGCCGGAATCTATCACCACTATCTCGTCGGCCCATTGGGCCGATTCCAAGCAGTTGGCCAGCTTCTGCCCGCCATTGTAGGTATTGAGCATTATCGAGATTTTATCCACTTCCGGCCTCCCTGATCTTGGCCATCACCACAAAACGGCCCAAGGCCGACAGGCCGGCTATGGCCAGGCCCCGGACCCCCTCCCGCCACCCTTGCAGGACAACATACAGTTTCCAAAACTCCGCCAGGGGCTCCCATAAAAGCCTGAAGGCTGAAAACCGGCGGCCCTCCCGGATCTTCTGTTTGGCCTCCAGGGAGGTGTATTCATTGGTCTTCTCCAAGTACCGGAACAGATTCGGAACCGTATGGTGTTTTATGCAGCCCGTGACCAGCCTCCCCGTCGGACCGTTTATCAACACTCCTTCATGGATATCGACCTCCGGTATGCTGGCGGAATCTTTTTGGAACAGCCTGAGCTGCCAATCATTGCCCCAGCGGGAATATCTGATCATTTTGCCCAGAAAATAGTTGTTCCTTTTGAGGAAATATCCCCGGGCCGGGCCGGCCAGGTCCAGGTTTAATATCTCCCGGTTCAGGGGGGCATCCAGCGCCTCATCGGCGTCCAGGAAAAGCACCCAGGAGTTATTCGCCTTCTGCAAAGACCGCTGCCGCTGCCTGGCATAGCCCGGCCAGTCGGTCTGATATACTGCGGCCCCCATGGAACGCGCAATCTCCACTGTCCGGTCGGTGCTGCCGGAGTCCATGACTATGACCTCCGAGAAGCCCTTAAGGCTGCCGATGGACCGGGCGATGTTCTGTTCTTCGTTCCGGGCGATTATTATGGCGGTGATCTTATTCATCTGTCATCCGTCGTTGGTTATCCATAGGGCCGCCCCCAGCAGATCATCGGCCACGCAGTCGATCCTGTATTTTTTCAGCCAGGGTTCGTTTCCCCTGGACTGGCCGGTGAGCACCAGTATGGTCTTGGCCCCGATATTGTTCCCGAATTCGATATCGGCCCGGCTGTCGCCGATCATGTATGATCCCTGGAGGCTGATCTTCAGCTCTTTTTCCGCCTGCCGGGCCATCCCAATATCAGGCTTGCGGCAGGGTGCCTTTTCGTCAGGATGGCAAGGACAATAATATATGGCATCCAAGACCGCCCCCTCCCTCCTGAGCAGCTGCCGTAATTTTCGGTGAATGGCGCCCAGTGTTTTAAGGGTCAGGTATCCCCGGGCCACCCCCGACTGGTTGCTGACCACCACAACTTTGTATTTATTCTGATTGAGCAGCTTGACCGCCCGGCCGGAGTTTGGCAGCAAGCTCAACTGTTGGGGAGAATTGACATAATTGGTGTCAACATTGATGGTCCCGTCCCGGTCCATGAACACGGTTTTTACGGACATGGGCCCCCTCTGCAATTGCAATTAACAGTATGATAACCTATATTTTACCAGCAGGCAAGAAATATTTTCAAAGCAAAGCGAGGTGGAATAATTATCCGCCTCGCTGCTATAAATGATCCCAGGTTACCGCCGCGGTCACTTCAGCTTATAACTTCCTCCCATCCGGTGGGTGTTGCCCAGATCATGGCTGTTATAGGCGTAATCTATATTGAACCGCCAGATCGATAATCCGCCCCCGAAGGTAGTCTGGGATTGCTCCCGTCCGGCCCGAAAAGCCAGTATATTCCTGTATCTAAGTTCTGTTCCCAGTCTTCCCTTTTGATAGTCTTCGGTTGATCCCTCCCAGGAGATCGTTACCGTACTTCTTAATATGTTCACCGGCTGCCGATAGGCCAGGCCCATTTTATATATTGCCGGACGAACGTCGTTGTGCTGTCTGACGGTATTCCAGGCTATGCTGGTGCCTCCGGCATCCTGGGCCACGGCGCTCAGGGACAACAAGCCCAGATTTGAATTCTCGACCGCTACCGGGAGCATGCCCATCAAAGGCCGGGATTCGGACCGGCGGATGAACCATTCCGCCAGGTTGATGTCTATCAAGAAACCGGCATCCACCCCCAGCCCGGTGGCCTGCCTGTCATCCAATTTGTTGTAGATGAACTTGATGCTGCCGCCAGGATAAATTTTCCAGGGCTTGCCAAAGAGGATCTTGTCGAATGAAGCGCCGGCCGAGAAATAAAAGGCGTTTTCGTTGTCGCCGAAAGACCCGGTCGAAGGGGTTCCCACGGTGTATGAGAACCTGGGGATATCGTCCACGCCCAGCCTGATCCAGCCGGCTCCCGCTGTTATTTTGCTGTTCATTGGCCAGACCAGGGCCAGATAGTCATGGCTGGCCAAGTTGGCAAATAACACCGTGTGCGCCAGCATTATCTCGGGGGTCTTCAGCCTGCCCAGCCCGGCCGGATTCCAGTACAAGACGCTGGCGTCATCAGCCACCGGCCCGAAAGCCCCCCCCATGGCCATGGCTTTTGCCCCCACCGGCAGATTGAGGAATTCCCCCCCATAGTCTTCGGCCCGGGA
>JAVHLB010000017.1 GCA_031082425.1 Candidatus Edwardsbacteria bacterium
GCAGAACCTTGCCTTACTTTCTCTTGTAACCAAGAGAAAGTAACAAAGAGAAGTTCCGGGGGCTGTCCAGCTAAAGCTTAACAGTTTGAAAAAGTAATACCATTAATTTTTATTTTACTCAGCTCATTTTATCCGATGTCCGAAGCCGCCGACTGCCCCCCGTCCCGGCCGATCATTTCGGTCCAGCCGAAATGATCGGCTTGGGTTTGGTACTGCAAAATTGCCGCAGGCGGGGTACGACCACCGACGAGCTTTTGTACACAACCATCCCGGCCAATATAAAACCGCCTACCAAAAGCAAAAGGCAATAAACAACCAAAAATCACAGCAAAGGAGACCTATGAAAAAATTGATCGGGATATCTTTCCTTATCGTGTTGGCATTGGCGGCTTCGGCTTATGCCGAACCCAGATGGTGCCACGGCCAGGCGGTAAGCTACACCACCGGGAATGACCTGGGAGGCTGGACCATCCAATGCGGTGGCGGCACCTACGGGTCAAATGTGGCTGATACCGTATATGGCGATTTTGGTCTTTCTTATAGCCTGCACCCCGTAGCCGGTTACTATTATTTCACCGCCGATTCCGGCTCTACCCACTGGTATTCTTCCAAGTATTATTATTACGACGGGTCGAGCTATAACGTCGAATACGGTACGGTCAGATTCAGGCTCCAGGTTCCCCCGGCGCCCAGGGATTGAGATAAAATTTTAACCGCCTTTTGCTTTTGGTTTAAAATTTACTTTTATTATGCACCGGTTCATATATTTACACCAGTGCCGGGGTTTAGAACCCATGCCTTACTTTCTCTTGTGACCAAGAGAAAGTAACAAAGAGAAGTCCTGGGGGCGATAGAGCTGTTGTTGCACGAAACTAGTTTGTTGATAAAGGTTCATTTCAACAGTGCAGGCCTTTGATCAGTTGTCCGAAGCCGCCAATCGCCCCCATACCCCGGCCGATCATTTCGGACCAACCGAAATGCCCGGCTAGTGTCAGTAGAAGACGGCAAAAAGTGGATGGCTTTTATACTTTAAGCTTTCCGCTTTAAACTTTTAACTTAATTAAGGAGGAGCCATGCGCCGGTACCCATCATCCACCGCCGACTTTTCCGAGGGGGCCAAACTACTGGTAAAGGGAGGCGAGGCCAACAAGGCCGAGATAGCCAAGTGGGGGCTGATTCCCGCCGAACTGCAGAAACTGCTGGACGGCTACCAGGCCGCCAATTCGGAACAGGAACGGGCCAAGGCCGCCCTGCAGCAGAGCACCATTGACTGGCAGGACACCCAGAAGGCCCTCAAAACCGAGATGGCCCGCTGGGTAAGCACCCTGGAGGGGAATTACGGCAAGACCGGGGAGAAACTGCAGGAGTTCGGGATCACACCGCGCAGTTTTCACCCCCGGAAGGGGCCGAGGGTGAAGAAGGCTTAGCGGGGGGCCATGACACACCCCCTACCCCCTCTTTTTAGAGGGGACAGCAGGGCCACTAGGGTAAAACACTGTTCCGCCGGCAGGCAGATCGGGACCGATGGGGGTATTAACAGGATCGTTGCCGGTGAGATCGGTCCCTATGCCGGGCGGAACGATCCCGTTATGGAGTGGAACGGTCCCGTTCAGAGGTTGAACGGGACTGTTCTTTGCCCGAACGTGACCGATAAGGGGTATAACGGGACCGATGAGAGGTAGAACGGGACCGATCGGGGGGTGAACGGGACCGATGAGTGGTAGAAAGGGACCGATAAGTGGTTGAACGGGACCGATTGAAGGGTTAAAGGGTGCTATATAGAGAAGAAATTATACGTTAGTGCCTAATTTACATTAACTTATAATAATTTAAGTTGTTAGATATAAATAAAATTGATTGGTATGAATAATAATTAAAATAAATGTTGCACTTATCATAGAAAGACTGTAAAATAAAATAGTTAGCAAGTTATATTGTATTAAATGTAAAATATATAATATGAAAATTATTAATTTCAAGTTCTGTATACATAAATTTTTTACGAAAGTATTTTAACAATATGCAAGGCAAATATAATTTCATAAAACTTCAAAAGATAATTCTCAGAAATTTCACCTTGTACAAGAAAGGTGATAAGGTATACGAAGTGAACGAGAATATTAATGAAGGTGTTTATTGTTTGGCTGGAGCCAATGGATTAGGAAAAACTACTTTTCTTAATTCTATAAACTATGGTTTGACAGGAATTGTGTTAGAACCCAATAAAGAGGTGTATTCACCGGGTGAAATTGAAAAATCCAATCATGACTATACTGATAGATATTTCAAAGGTAGAATTGCAAAAAAAGACGAAAAAGGTTCTGAAATAGAAATCTTATTTAAAGTTAAAGATAAATATTTTAGGATTATTAGGGGTTTTTTTGAACGTGACGAACTTCGTCTTTTGGAAATCTTTAGTTTAAACGGAAAAAAGACAATATCACACTATAAAAACAATAATGTTAGTCCAAAAGAACTCAATACGTATTACCAAAAAGCATTAGCACAAGAAATTGGATTTTCCAGTTTTGATTATTTTATTTTCTACCAGCTATATGTTTTGACTTTTGATGAAAACAGACGGATGATATTTTGGGATGACAGGGCTTCCTCCCACGCATTAGCTATTGCTTTTAATTCTGATCCTGATGATGCCCAAAAAATATTGGATTTAACTAGAAAAATGGAGAAGCATGAATCCAACGCCCGGAATTTAAAATGGCAATCCACACAGGCTAAAAAGAAAATTGAAGAACTAACACAAAAAACTAAAGCCTATAAAGTTGCTGACATAGAAAAACTTGAAAATGAGTATAATAAACTTAATAAAGAAATATTAAAGCTGGAAAAAACGCATAACAACATAAAGATTGAATATGATACTATGTTGAAAGCGCAAAGTGTTCTTAACTCTGAGATAATGTATTTGAAAATTGAGCATACAAAATTGTTTTCTCGGTATTCAAGGCCACGTTCAAGCTTATTGGAAAATACGCAGGTTCAATTATCAATAAAAAAACAAGAGTGTTGCTTGTGTGGTTCAAGTGGTTCATTTATAATCGATAACATTGAAAGAAGCATACATAAGGCTAAATGTCCTTTATGTAATTCAACAATAAACGAAGCTGGTGATGAAGAGCAAAATAAACTTTTAAAAATAATACAAAAAAACGATGAACGAATATTTACTAAAAATTCTGAATTGGAAAATCTTATTATTGAAGTTGATGGAAAAAAAGATGAGCTTGATAAATCAGAAATAGAGGTAAATAAAGCGAGGGTTAAATACGAAGCTTTCATGGAGGATAACCCAAACGTGGCATTTGTAGGGACTGGTAATGAAAAAATTGATAATCTCATTAAACAGTATAAAAAACAATATGAAATGGCATCCAAAGAAGCAAAAGATGAATATACAAAAAGGGATAAGTTAAAGCCACTGTATGAAAAACTTCTAAAGACAGTTGAGGCATCATATAAGGAAGCTGAAACCGTTTTTGTACCAACATTCAAGAAGCTTGCAAAGAGTTTCATAGGGCATGATTTAAATATACACCCCAAGCGTAGCGACAAAACAATTAAATTGGTTTTGGAATTTCATAAAACAGCAAGAACAGAATCGTTTCAACTTTCAGAAAGCCAACGTTTCTTTTTAGATATTGCTTTGCGAATGTCCCTTGCCATATATCTTTCAAATAAAATAAATGGTGCAACAATGTTGGTTGATACACCGGAAGGTTCATTAGATATTGCTTATGAGAGCCGTGTAGGGAATATGTTTGCTGAATATGTAACTATATACCATCAAAATATATTTATGACAGCAAATATTAATGCTTCACAACTGTTAGTATCACTTGCGGAAAAGTGTGGTGAAAGTAAAATGCAATTCAGGCGTATGTTAGAATGGACAGACTTGTCAGATGTACAGAAAGAAGGTGAGACACTGTTTAAACAGGTATATGCAAATATTGAATCTGCTTTAAGCGGAAAGAAATAAGCCATGAATAAATCTATTGTCCCAGAGGCCTTTTTTGATAGTTTATCATTAGCACACAAACTTGATAATAATCTAGACGGTTTTAAATTGGAAGAGATTCATTTGTTTGCATATTTTTCGTCCATACTTTATTTATATAGAGGAAACCCCGTTAGCGATTGGCAATACAGATTTACATTGAGTGAATTGGGTTATCCTTTTTCAGACTCACTGTATGATGCTATTGAAAGACACAATCAGAACGGTTGGATTGAGTCTAATGGTATTTTCTATTCTATTACTAGCAGAGGCACAGATCAATTTAATGAATTAAAATTATTGAAGTCGTTTTCACATAGAGAGGAATATCTTAATGCTTCATGCGTAACAAGCATTTTAATGCCATACTCTAAAACACTTAGGGCTTTGTTGAATGATCCAGTAATAGCTAAAGCAAAATCAATGAAACAAGATGATTGGCTAGACCAAAGCAACATATATCAAAAATTTATGGAAATAAGTAAAGCTGTAGGTGTATCAGCAATGGATCTTCTGATACCCGCTGTAACTTGGGTTAACTATATTGATGAAATAAATAATAAAAGTGGTGTATAAAGATTATGTCAGACGACTTAGTTAACAAAATTCGTAAGGAAAACCACTTGTTGCGTATTTATGCGGCCTTCCAAAACAATCACGAAGTTATTGGTATGGCAAACAAGTTGATTGCATATATTCAATCTGTATATAAAAGCCTTGAGCCAGACCACTTTGATGGACACCTAATTATTTATGCAACTATAGATGATTCAATAATTCCAGATAGAAAAGCAGCAATAGATTTATTTGATCAAAATTTATTGATAAACAATAAATCGGACACGATAATTATCCAATATTTCAAAAGGAACAATTTGCCTTTATTGTGGCAGAATGTCAACGCTGAAGGCATTATTAAATCTACCAATGCAATAGTATATTATTATCATAACCACGGTGAATGCTTTTACGCAAATAACGTAAAGATTGAGATAGATAACTACTTTGATTGTGCTAGCATATTTGCTTTACAGTATCATTATTTAACGGAAGCACTTTTAAAGTATAAAGAAGAAAAAATACGGTATTCTTCATGCTCAAGATTCAAAGAGTGTTGGTTTGATGACAAGCAAATATATTTTAAACAACAGCCAGAAGAGAAAATGCAAATATCTTTGAAGGATTATTTGGGATCTTCATTGAGAGGTGTTGATGTAGTTAGAGAATACAATCTTGGCGCGAGTAAACCCGTTGATGTACGGGTTTATTGGAAAGAAGCCAATCGTGCTGCATTGATAGAAGTAAAATGGTTGGGGCAATCAAAAAACCAACAGGGTGGTTTGTCTACAGCATATTCAAATAGCAGAGGGAATGATGGCTTAGACCAGTTAAAGGTGTATCTGGACTTGGAAAAACAAGATACACCTACCTGTATAACTAAAGGCTATCTTGTAATTGTTGATGGTAGGAGAAGGGGGGTGGCTGAAAACCCTACGGTTATAAATGGTACCGATGGAATGCATTATAAAAATCAAGAAATAACATTTGCCCCCGATAAAAAACACTATGAAACGATGGTAGGTTTTGAAAAACCTATCAGGATGTTTGCTGAACCTATTTGCACTGGTTGAAATATGCAAGATAATATTAATGAAAATTATATTCTGAAAGATGGTGGGTACTCAAGTTATGAGGCAACTACAGATTTACCGCGTCATAGGTGGTATTATTACAAAGAAGGGTTTTCACCAAATATTGTTAAAAAAGCGATTGAACAAACAGACATTGTTAGAGGCGAACTTATAATTGACCCATTCAATGGAAGTGGAACAACAACACTTACAGCGTCGCTCATGGGTCACAGTTCGGTTGGTATTGAGGTTAATCCATTTACTTCATTTTTATCTGATACAAAGACTAAGAATGTTGATATATCTGAGTTAAGTAATTCAGAAAGCAAACTACTTAAGTCTGTAGAAAAAGGAGACCGTTCTCCTCTTTTGGGGTATTCAACTTTCTCTAAAACCAAAGTGCTAGATAAGTGGCTTTTTAATGATTCTGTTTTAAATGCTTTTGAGGGTGGTTGGCTAGAATCAAATTCTATTCCCGGTTATAATTCACGCAAATTGGTTCGCCTTGCATTAATTACTGCAGCAATGCAAAATTGCAATGCAAAAAGAGACGGTAAATGTTTACGATATCGGGAAAATTGGAAAGACAATAAATTCAATAAGAGTACGTTCATTGAAACTTTAAGACGGAACTTAGCAAATATTAAAACGGACATAAAAAATACCCCTATTCAAGCACAATCAGAAATAATTAAAGGCGATTGTAGGGTGATTTTAAAAAAGAAAAATGAAATTAATAAATTTAAGTTGTGCATAACATCTCCCCCATATTTAAATACATTTGATTATACGGATATTTACCGACCGGAACTGTTTTTGGGTAAGTTCATTAATAATTCAAAACAGTTGTATAAATTACGACTTGAAACAGTACGGTCACACGTGCAAGCTAAGTGGTTTAAACCGACCCAAAATGATTTTGGATTGTTGTATCAACAAACAATGAAGTATATTAATGAGAATGAAGCAAACTTGATGGATAAAAATATACCAATTATGATACAGGCATACTTTGAAGATATGTTAAATATATTAATATTACTAAAGAGAAGAGCAGCAGAAGGTGCACAAATATGGTTTGTAGTGTCTAACTCTGCTTATGCCGGGCACGAAGTACCAGTGGACTTAATTATTGGGGATCTTGCCACACAAGCAGGTTGGTATCTTAAAGAGATTGGTGTTTTAAGATATTTAAAAAAACGTAAAACAAAATATAGTGCCGATATTACACATTTACGAGAGAGTGTAATTATCCTATCAAAAAATAAGTAATATATAATTAAAATTAGCCATGCCAAAATATTTAAAAGTTAGGCTTACTGATAAACCCGCAATAACAAGCACCCGGCTACCCGCCGGGCGCTTTTCTTTGCCCTGCCCGGCCTGCACCCCGGCGATAATCCAATATTTTCATTGCAGTTGCCCGCCGGTTGTTATATTATTACCCCAACCCCAATCCAAATTTTAACGCCATGACCAAACAAACCATCACCCCGTTAAGGGCCTCGCTTATATTCCTCGCCTTCACGGCCTATTTCTACCTGCTGCTGTTCACCCTGCTGCCGTTCCTAAAGGCATACATTTCCCACCACCCGGCCCTGTACTGGTTCATCACCGGATACTTCCTGTTCATCCCCCTGTTTCTCTGCGCCCTGGCCCTGGCCAAACGCGAGGGCAACATCGGCGCCGGGCAGTTGCTTTCGGCCCTTAACCTGAGGCCCTTCGATCCCCGGGATTGGAGATATTCCATCGCCGGGCTTATTCTGTCCTTTGTTGCCACCGGGATCATCTTCGGCGGGTTCTTTTTGTCCCAAAAATGGTTCGGGACGCCGATGCTATCCACCACCCCCTGGTTCATGCAGATGGAACCCTTCCGCGGGGCGGAGAAATTTTATTTGCTGGCCTGGTTGCCGATGTTCTTTTTCAATATCGTGGGTGAGGAGCTTTTATGGCGGGGTTACATTCAGAGCCGGCTGTCGGGCCGGCATGCCTGGCTGTGGTGTTCCCTGCTATGGGCCGTCTTCCACCTGCCCTTCGGCCCGGACCTGCTGATGATGATGTTTCCGGTTCTGCTGATAATTCCCTACGTGTTCCATAAGACCAAAAATACCCTGACCGGGATCTTCATCCACGGCCTGTTCAACGGCCCGGTGTTCGTGGCGGTGGCCCTGGGGCTGATAAAATAACCGGATATCGCCCATTCGTAGGGGCGAAGGGCCTTCGCCCCGGTTGTCCGTGGTCCATCGTGTTCATAGGGGCGGGTTTTAAACCCGCCCCTACAGGTATGCCCGGTGGTAAATCCGACGCGGGTTTTTTGTTTATCGTAGGTACCAGGACCCTGCCCACTAAAAAACACTAAATGATCTAAAAAGATATTTCGTGCAATTTGGTGTGTTTCGTGGGGAATGTGCCGGGTTTTTTTGTTTGACACCGGGGGCGATCAATAGTAGAATATTCCTACCATATCATCATTGTGCCTGAACAATATCATTACAATATTATTGTGGGAGATAGCAATATGAAGAGAACCTTGTCCGCAGTCCTGGCCGGCCTGGGGGCCTTTTTGTTCCTGGCCGGCCCGGCCCGGGCCGACCTGGCCACGGCCACCATCCCCAGCGGGACCCTGCCCTGGACAGCGGCGGTCAATCCGGTAACCAACAAGGTCTACGTGGTCAACCGCGGCAGCAACAATGTGACGGTGATCGACGGGGCCACCAACGATACTTTCCTGGTGGCGGTGGGGGCCACCCCCAATGCCGTGGCGGTGAACCCGGCCACCAACAAAATTTACGTTTCCAACGCCGACAGCAACAGCGTCACGGTGATCGACGGGGTTACCAACGCCACCACCACCGTGGGCGTGGGGAACTATCCCTATGCCCTGGCGGTCAACCCGGTCACCAATAAGATCTATGTCGCCAACTACTGGGGAAACAACATCACCATCATAGACGGAGGAAGCCTGGCCACCGATTCGGTGGCGGTGGACTCGGTGCCCTCGGCCCTGGCGGTCAACCCGGTCACCAACCAGGTCTATGCCACCAGTCTGTACCGGAACAAGCTGATGATCATAGACGGGGCCACCCTCGACACGTCCAGCGCGGCGGTGGGGGCCTATCCCCGTTCGGTGGCGGTCAATCCGGCCACCAACCAGATATTCGTGGCCTGCGCCTCCAGCGACAACATAGCGGCGGTGGACGGTGCCACCAGCGCCGTTACCCTGATCCCCGCCGGCGACCAGCCGCTGATGGTGGCGGTCAACCCGGCCACCAACATGGCCTATGCGGTAAACTATACCAGCGACAACGTCACGGTGATCGACGGTTCGGACTACAGCACCGCCACCATCGGGGCCGGTAACGAGCCCAATGCCCTGGCCATCAATCCGGTCACCAACAGGATCTATGTGACCAGTTCCTACAGCTACAGCACTTGTTTGACCGTGATCGACGGGGCGGCCGGCACCGCCGACTCGGTCGAGGTGGGCCGCGGGCCGCGGGCGGTGGCGGTCAACCCGGCCACCAACAGGGTCTATGTGGCCTGCCTGATGGATACGGTGATCACCGTGGTGGACGGCATGACCGACAGCACCATGACCGTGCCGGCCGGAACCGAACCCTGCGCCATCGCGGCCAATCCCGTGACCGGCATGATCTACACCGCCAACCAAGGGTCCAACAGCATCACCGCCATCGACGGGGCCACCCTTGACACCGCCACCATCGGGCTGGCGGTCGAGCCCAAGGCGGTGGCGGTCAATCCGGTGACCAACCGCATCTACGCGGCCATGGACAACGGCACCGTGGCGGTGGTGCAGGAGCCCTCGCACGACACCAGCTCCATCGCCACCGGGTACATCATCGAGAAGGTGGCGGTCAACCCGGTGACCAACCGCATCTACGCCACCAGCTACAACGGGGACTGCGTCATCGCCATCGACGGGAATGCCGGCGACACCGTGGGCGTGATCGGGACCGGCGACAGCCCCTACGACCTGGCTTTAAACCCCATAACCAACAAGATCTACGCGGCCTGTTACATCAATAACTGGGTGACCATCATCGACGGGGCCAGCCATGCCGCCACCAACGTCTATACCGGCAGCGGGCCGATCGCGGTGGCGGTCAACCCGG
Organism: Candidatus Edwardsbacteria bacterium; assembly: GCA_031082425.1. Lineage (NCBI taxonomy): Bacteria > Candidatus Edwardsiibacteriota > Candidatus Edwardsiibacteriota bacterium. The sequence goes on from JAVHLB010000017.1 coordinate 9,783, forward strand.
CCACCAACATGATCTACGTCCCCAACCACGGCGGCGGCACCCTCAGCCGGATCGACGGCGCCACCAACGGGGTGACCAGCGTGACGGTGGGCACCAATCCCCGGGCGGTGGCGGTCAATCCGGTCACCGACCGGATCTACGTGGCCAACTGGGCCAGCAACACGGTCTCGGTGGTCGACGGGGCCACCTTCACGGTGGCGGCCACCGTACCCGCGGGCGTCAGCCCCTTTGCCCTGGCGGTCGATCCGGTGGCCGACAAGGTCTATGTCTGCAACGCCAACGGGTATACCATATCCATCATTGACGGACCTTCCAACCAGACCATCCAGGTGCCTTCAGGAAATTATCCCTACGGCATCGCGGTGAACCCGGTCACCGGCCGGGCCTACGCGGCCAACTACTACGGCAACAGCGTGACCGTGGTCGACGCGGCCCCGGCCTACGACACCGGGGTGCGGGCGGTGATGGACCCGGCGGTATCGCACTTCACCGGCCTGTCCCAGCCGTACCTCCACGGCCGGGCGGTCAACCGCTGGGCTGCCAACCGGACCGACATGATGGGCGTTATCAACGATGTCCCAAGCTGCTCCCAGCCCTGGCAATGGGCGGCCGGCCCCTTCGACAGCACCTCGTCGGACTCCATCGGCTTCACTTTCAACTGGGGCGACTCCCTGGTGTGGGGCGAGAACTACGCCGTCTTCCTGCCGCTGGAGATGCAGGCCGCCACCAGCAACAACCTGGGGCTGGGCACGCCGTTCGCCGGGAACCGGCTGGTCTATCCGGTGTACCGGATCGACTCCACCGCCTACGGGGTGGCGGGCGGGCCGGCCGACAGTAAAAAGCCTTTGGCCTTCCGGCTGGGGCAGAACTGGCCCAACCCCGTCAAGGGCCGGACAACCATCAGCTATCAGCTGCCGAAGGAATCCAAGGTCAGCCTGGCGGTCTACAACGTGGTGGGCCAGGCGGTCAAGAAATTCGACCAGGGAACCAAGCCGGCCGGGTATCACCAGATCAATTGGAGCGACAATACTTTGCCCAACGGCATCTACTTCTACCGGCTGAAGGCAGGGGAATATTCGGCCACCAGGAAACTGCTGATAGTAAGGTAAACACGGATCAAGGCAGTTTAAGCGAAAAAGCCCGGCTCTTTGCCTATCAAACCCCCCATTTCCGGTTGTCCGTGGTCCATCGTGTTCATAGGGGCGGGTTTAAAACCCGCCCCTACATGCATGCCCGGCGGAAAATACGCCGGGACCCTGCCCACTAAAAAACACTAAATGATCTAAAAAGATGTTTCGTGCAATTTCGTGTGTTTCGCGGGGTAGGTCCCCGTTTTTTTGTTTGACACCGGGGGCGGAAATAAAAATTAATTTGATTGTAAAACGGCCGGAAATTTGATAAACTCTGCCCTTATCATTCCCCGAAAGATAAAAATAACCCATAAACCGAACCATAAACAAGGAGTCTTCATGTCAAGGAAAGTAATGTTGGTTCTGACGCTGGCCCTGATGGCCGGCCTGGCCTGGGCCAAACCGGAGCTGGGAACAGACGGCAAGCCCCTGCCGCCGCACCTGCGGCACAAACAGCCCCAGTCCCGGAAACAGCAGCCGGCCCAGATGAAACAGCATCCGGGCCGGCCCCAGATGCCCGGCCGGCCGGCCGGCCGCGATGCCGGGAAACCGGAGATATCAAAATCTTTAAAGAACAAACCGGCCAAGGCCGGCCAGGCCATGCCCCGGGAAAGCATCAAGGGCCTGGTCAAGGACGATTTTCTGGTCAACGACGACACCCAAAACATAGGATGTTACGCCGGCTACCAGTACGAACCCAAGACGGCCCTGCTGCCTTCCGGCGAGATGATGGTGGTGTGGTACGACTATCGCAACAGCTGGAACTACCAGATATTCGGCCGCTGCTATGATGCGGCCGGCAACCCGGCGGGGGACGATTTCCTGATCAACGATTTCACCGGCGCCGGGGCCGAATATCCAGCCGTCACCGCCAGCGGCAACGGGTTCATAGTGGCCTGGACCGATTACCGCAACAATTTTGACGACATCTATGCCCAGCGGTTCGGCCCGGCCGGTACGCCGATAGGCGTCAACTTTATGGTCAACGACTTTTACGGCGAATGCTATTATCCCAGCCTGGCGGCCAACGACAGCGGGTTCGTGATCACCTGGGAGGATTACCGCAGCGGCAGTTATTATGACATCTATGCCCAGCGTTATGACGCCTCCGGTTCGGCCATCGGCAGCAACTTTCTGGTCAATGACGACGGCGGAAGCTCTGACCATTATCAGTATGGCGGTTACAACATCTCCGCCGGCGACAGCGGATTCGTGATCACCTGGTACGACTACCGCAGTGGCGGCGACTGGGACATCTACGCCCAGCGCTATGATGCAACCGGCTCGGCGGTGGGGGGCAACTTTTTGGTGAACGACGACAGCGGGGGCGACGATCAATACGACCCCAGCGTGGCGGCCAGCGACAGCGGGTTCGTGTTTGCCTGGTATGACTACCGCAATGGCGATGCCGACATCTACGCCCAGCGCTATAATGCCGCGGGCGACACCTTAGGGGGCAACTTCCTGGTAAGCGACGACGGCGGGGGCTACGACCAATACGACCCCATAGTGGCGGCCTCCGACAGCGGCTTCGTGGTCACCTGGTACGACTACCGCAGCGGCAGCTACTGGGACATCTACGCCCAGCAATACGACGCTTCGGGGGCGGCCCTGGGCGGCAACTTCCTGGTCAACGACGACGGGGCCGGCATCTGCGACCATTACAGCCCCAGCGTGGCGGCCAACAACAGCGGCTTCGTGGTGTCCTGGTACGATGACCGCCACAATACCAACGGGTACTACGACATCTTCTGTCAGCGCTACGACCCGGCCGGAGACACCCTGGGCCCCAATTTCATGGTCAACAGCGGGGATACCGGGACAGCCGACCAGTGGGACGCCTCGGTGGCCATGGACGCCTCCGGCCGGTCACTGGCGGTGTGGTACGACCTGCGGCATGACGACGGCAGCTGGAACCTGGTGGACCAGTACGGCCAGCTTTACGATGCCGACGGCAAACCGGTGGGCGTCAACTTCATCATCAACGACACCCTGTCGGCGGCCCACCGTTATGGTTATGACCCTCGGGCGGCCTTTCTGCCGGGCGGCGGATTCGTGGTGACCTGGTACAACTACGACTTTAGCTGGAACGGAGAGATCTACGCCCAACGCTTCGACTCGGCCGGCGCACCAGTGGGGAGCAACTTCATTGTCAGCGACGGCAGCAGCAGCGAATACTGTCCCGACGTGGCGGCCACCGACAGCGGCTTCATGATCACCTGGTACGACTATCGCAACGGCAATGCCGACATCTACGCCCAGCGGTATAAAGCCAACGGGGACACCATCGGCGGCAATTTCAGGGTGGATGACGGGAGCAACGAGCAGTACACCCCCAAAATATCATCCAACGACAGCGGTTATGTGATCACTTGGAACGACTATCGCAACGGCAATGCCGACATCTACGCCCAGATTTACAAGGTCAGCGGCGACACCCTGGGCGGCAACTTTATAGTGAGCGATGACGGCGGAGACCACGATCAATACGATGGCAGCGTGGACATGGCGGACAGCGGTTTTGTGATCGCATGGTACGACTACCGCAGCGGCAGCGATTGGGATATCTACGCCCAGATATACAAGGCCAACGGCGATACGATAGGCGGAAATTTCCTGGTGAACGACGATGCCAGCGGGAATGATCAGTATTATCCCAGCGTGGCCCTGTCGCCGGACGGGCACAATCTGGTGATCGCCTGGGAGGACTACCGCAACGACCCCAACGGCAACCTGGTCCAGATAATGGCCCAGAAATATGTAGACGGGGTTGCGGTCGGCGGCAATGTGTTGGTCAACGGAACAGCTTTGGCCAACCGTTATTTCTGGGGCGGCAAGCGGGTGACCTGCACCGATCAGCGGGTAATATTCACTTGGGATGACAACCGGCGGTTCAAGGGCCTGGACATTTACGCCAAGCTGACCGACTGGGACCTGCAGCACATCGAGGGAGAAGCCCCGGTGATAGCCTGGGTGGACTCGCTGGGCGATGACGCCGCGGCCCCCTACGGCCCCTATACCATCAAGGCGGTGGTGACGGACAACCAGCTGTTGTCGCAGGTCAAACTGCTGTATCAGATCAACGGCGGGACGGCCGATACCCTGGAGATGTCCTTCACCTCGGCCGATACCTTCGAGGCCGCCATCCCGTCCCAGGTCCCGGGGGCCTACGACACGGTGTCCATAGATTACTGGGTAGTGGCCCGGGATTCCAGCGGGAACAGCGCCGCCTCGAACATCTACGGCTTCCGGGCCCTGGAGCTGACCGGAGTGGCCGGACAGCCGACAGCGGCCATTCCCGGGGCCTTCGCCCTGCAGAATGCCTATCCCAATCCCTCCAGAGGGCAGACCATCTTCAAGTACCAGCTGCCGAAGGAATCCAGGGTCAGCCTGGCGGTCTACAACGTGGTGGGCCAGGCGGTCAAGAAATTCGACCAGGGGACCAAGCCGGCCGGGTATCACCAGATCAGCTGGAGCGACAATACTTTGCCCAACGGCGTCTACTTCTACCGCCTGCAGGCGGGGGATTTCAGCGCCACCAGGAAACTGTTGATAGTAAGGTAAACTCGGATCAGGCAGTTTAAGCGAAAAAGCCCCGCTTCAGGCGGGGCTTTTTCCATTGACAGGGGTGGCAGCCCTTTAGTATACTTAAAATCAAATGATCGCCGCCTGATCCGTGGCCAAACCACCGAACAATCAATCAAAACGGAGGTAACAATGAGGCCGTTCAAGTCCGCAGTACTGTTGGCGCTGGGGGCACTTTTTATTCTGGCCGGCCCGTCCCGGGCCGACTGGGTCACGGCTACGCTGCCCGTCGGAACAGAACCGATGGCCATCGCGGTAAATCCGGCTACCAATAAAATTTATGTTGCAAACGCTGGCAGCGATAATATCACCGTGATCGACGGTGCCACGAATCAGCAAACGAGCATCTTGACAAGTGATTCCTCCACAGCTTTGGCGGTCAATCCGGTCACCAACATGATCTACGTGGCAAACACCGGTGGCAATAGCGTAACCGTGATCGACGGGGCCACCGGTATAGTAGACACAACCATAGCGGTGGGGGCATTGCCCCAAGCCGTGGCGGTCAACCCGGTTACCAATAGGATCTATGTGGTAAACACCGGAGACAGCACAGTGACCGTGATTGACGGCAACAACAACGGTGCTGCCAGCGTGGTCGTTGGCTTTCATCCCCGGGCGGTGGCGATTAACCCGGTGACCAACAAGATCTACGTATCTGTGACCGACGAAGACAGGATGGCGGTAATAGATGGGGCCACGAATGGCGTCATCAAGGTGATCACCGACGGCGGTCCGAACACCGTAGCAGTGAACCCGGCGACCAATAAAATATATACCGCTTGCACCAACGACTTTTGCGTGACGGTGATCGATGGGATAACCAATGCCACCACCACGGTAACGGTGGGGAACGACCCCTCGGTTGTGGCGGTGAATCCGGCCACCAACAAGATATATGTGCTGGTGCCAGGTGACTGGGGCGGGGCGGTGATCGATGGAGCCACAAACGATGCCACCACGTTTTCTTTTAGCGGGATCCCCCGGGCCCTGGCGGTCAATCCGGCCACCAACATGATCTACGTGGCCTGCACCAACAATAATACCCTGTCGATGATCGATGGTGACCATAACACGGTATCCAGCCTGCCGGCCGGAACCACACCGTACGCCGTAGCGGTCAACCCTGCTACCAACATGATCTATGCTGTCAACAACGGAAGCGGGGACTTGACGGTGATCCGAGGCTTTGACCGGGACACGGCCAGGATCGCCATGCCGGATATGCCGTTCGAGGTGGCTATCAACCCCGTCACCGGCAGGGTCTACGTCGCCAATTATTCCGGGTTCAGCGTTACGGTCATCGACATAGCCAGCGGCGACACCGCTCATGTGACGACCATCAATAGTCCCGGCAGTATTGCCGTCAATCCCCTTACTAACACCGTTTATGTCACTCATGTCTGGAATGATACAATGACGGTGATTGACGGCGCCACCAATGCCATAACCCTGATCGCCACGCCAGAACGGCCCGGCGCCGTCGACGTCAATCCTGTGACCAACCGGATCTACGTTTCCAGTGACTCCGGCCGTATGGTATCTGTGTTTGATGGCATCACCAACAGCATCATTGACAACGTGGCCGTTGGTTGCCGCCCGTCTTTTGTGGCGGTGAATCAGGCAGCCAATAAGATATATGCGGTTGGATCTTGGGACAAAACGGTGGCAGTGATCGACGGTTCGACGCATGCGGTCACTAACCTTGACGTTGGCGACACCCCTACCAAGGTGTCTGTCAATCCGGTGACCGGTAAGGCATACGTTCCGAACAAGGGCAGTGATAGCGTGACAGTGATCAATGTGGACAACAGTACGGTCATGATCCCGGCCGGGGGTGACCCTTGGCGGGTGGCGGTGAACCAAGCCACCAATAAGATATATGTTTCCAACCAAACCACCGATAATGTAACGGTGATTGACGGAGATAATAATGCTACAGCCACCGTGACGGTCGGGGATGGGCCGGCCGGGATCGCCGTGGATCAGGTCAGGAACTTGGTGTATGTGGCCTGCTCCAACACAAACAGGACTTATGCGATAGATGGTGTGACCTGCGATACGGCGGTCCTCAGAACCGGCACCGGTTCTAGGAACGTGGCGATTGATCCTGTGACAGGCAAGGTTTACGTCCTGGGATTTACCGGAGATGACGTGACGGTGATCGATCCCCACCGGGCAAGGGCCACCGGGGTGTTCGCAGAGATCGATGACCCGTCTGGAAACACCGTCTTTTCGGCAACACCCACGATTTCCGGCCGGGCGGTAAACCGGTGGAGCCCCAACAAGACCGGCATCATGGGGGTGCTGGGCGATTGGACAACCGGACCGGCGGCCTGGGGATGGATGGTCGGACCATACGGCGCAGCAACTGACTCGATAGATTGGACCTTGGGCTGGGGCGGGGATTCTCTGATCCGGGGCGAGAACCTTGTATGCGCCATCCCGCTGGAATCAAATACGGCCACCACCAACAATCTCGGCATAGGAACTCCTATGACGGGTAACATTTTAGTCTATCCGATTTATCGCATAGATCCCTATTCCGGAGTAGCGGGGGTGCCCAATGAGTCCAGGTCGGAGTCCTTGCAGCTTAAGGCCTTTCCCAATCCGGCATCGCGGCACGTTGTGATTTCCTATCAACTGAATAGGGCGGCAAAGGTTGCTCTTCATGTCTACAACATCGCGGGGCAGATGGTGAAAAAGTTCGATCAGGGGACCAAGTCGGCCGGGTATCACCAGATAAGCTGGAGCGACAATACTTTGCCCAACGGCGTCTACTTCTACCGGCTGCAGGCGGGGGATTTCAGCGCCACCAGGAAGCTGCTGATAGTAAGGTAAATATCTTTTATCCACCAAGGGCCGCCCCAAAGGGCGGCCCTGTTTTGTAATATCTAAAACCCTGAAAATTTTTTCTGCTTAATTTAATTGACAAGGGAAGGTGATATTGATAAAATGCCAATGACATATAAACTTGGCGTTGTCCAAAAATAGTATTAACGCTTCTATAAAAGAGAACATGATGAGATCAACCATATCCGCAGTCCTGGCCGTGCTGGGGGCTTTTTTATTGCCGGCCGTTCCGGCCCTGGCCCAGTGGGCGGCCGACGGCGCGGCCGTCTGCACGGCCGCCGGGAGCCAAGAGCACCCCACCATCGTTAGCGACGGCACGGGCGGGGCCATCATAACCTGGTATGATTTCCGCAACGGCAATAACGATATATACGCCCAGCGGGTGAACAGCGCCGGCGAGCCGCAGTGGGCGGCCGGCGGCGTGGCCCTCTGCACCGCCGCCGAGAGCCAATATTATCCCACCATCGTTAGCGACGGCACGGGCGGGGCCATCATAACCTGGTATGATTTCCGCAACGTCACTAATTGTGATATCTATGCCCAGCGGGTGAACAGCGCCGGCGAGCCGCAGTGGACGGCCGACGGCGTGGCCCTCTGCACCGCCGCCGATAACCAATATTATCCCACCATCGTTTCCGACGGCACGGGCGGGGCCATCATAAACTGGTGCGATTACCGCAGCGGCACTAATTACGATATCTATGCCCAGCGGGTGAACAGCGCCGGCGAGCCGCAGTGGACAGCCAACGGCGTGGCCCTCTGCACCGCCGCCGGGAGCCAATATTTTTCCACCATCGTTTCCGACGGCTGGGGTGGGGCGGTAATAACCTGGGGTGATTTCCGCAACGGCACTAATTATGATATCTACGCCCAGCGGGTGAACAGCGCCGGGGCGGCCCAGTGGACGGCCAACGGCGCGGCCCTCTGCACCGCCGCCGGGGACCAATATGATCCCACCATCGTTTCCGACGGCTGGGGCGGGGCCGTAGTAACCTGGTGCGATTACCGTAGCGGCACTAATTATGATATCTATGCCCAGCGGGTGAGCAGCGCCGGGGCGGCCCAGTGGACGGCCAACGGCGTGGCCCTCTGCACCGCCGCCGAGAGCCAAGATTCTCCCACCATCGTTTCCGACGGCTGGGGCGGGGCCATCATAACCTGGAGTGATTTCCGCAACGGCACTAATTACGATATCTACGCCCAGCGGGTGAACAGCGCCGGGGCGGCCCAGTGGACGGCCGACGGCGCGGCCCTCTGCACGGCCGCCGGGAACCAATATTATCCCACCATCGTTTCCGACGGCTGGGGCGGGGCCATCATACCCTGGAATGATTACCGCAGCGGCACTAATTACGATATCTACGCCCAGCGGGTGGACCGTTACGACGGCAGTTACTTTGGCCGCAATGCCCCGGCCATCATCGGGGCTCAGGATATCCCCAACGACCAGGGCGGCTATGTCAACCTGCAGTGGACCCCGTCCTATTTGGATATTTACCCGGACACCACCGTCAGCTTCTATTCTCTGTGGCGCAGCCTGACCGGCGACGCGGCCAAGAGCCTGATATCCAAGGGGGCTATTCAGGTGGAGGCATCGGATATCACGTTGGATTTCATTGGCCCGGCCTACCGTCTAACCGAGCTGGACAGCAAAACCTACGCCTGGGAATGGATCGCCAACATCCCCTGGCAGCATTACCTGACGGCCTATTCCTACACCATGCCCACCCTGTGCGACACCCTGACCGGAGAGATGGCCTGGCACTACTTCTTTGTTTCGGCCCAGACCGACGATCCGTTGCTGTACTGGGACTCGCATCCCGACTCGGGCTACTCGGCGGACAACCTGGCGCCGGCCAAGGTGATAAACTTGAGCGGCAGCATTGCGAAAACACAGTTCACCGTCCTCTTGAATTGGACGGCCAACACCGTGGGCGACCTGATGAATTATAAAATTTACCGCTCGACCAGCAGCAGTTTCGTACCGAACGATTCCGACCAGATAGGCACCTCGGTTGATACCGTATACGTAGATAGCGTCAGCGATGGCGTCTACTATTACAAAGTTGCGGCGGTGGACATTCATAACAACATCGGACCGGCCTCAGAAGTATGGGGCACCGGGTCATTGGGCGTAACCGGAAAACCGGACGGCGCCTTGCCGACGGTCTATGCCCTTCAGAATGCCTATCCCAACCCGTCAAGGGGGCAGACCACTTTCAAATACCAGCTGCCCAGGGAATCAAAGGTCAGCCTGACGGTTTACAACGTGGTGGGCCAGACGGTCAAACGGTTCGACATCGGCGCCCAGCCGGCCGGATACCACCAGATCAGCTGGAACGACAACCTGCTGCCCAACGGCGTCTACTTCTACCGCCTGCAGGCGGGAAGCTACAGCGCCACCAGGAAGCTGGTGCTGCTGAAGTAAATCAGAGCAAAGGGCAAAAAGAAGCTGTGCCAACAGCTCCTTTTTATATTGACAAAACATGGCGGCGGTGGTATCATCCAGCGGTCAGCAGTCATGGCTTCGATGGTCAGGTTTATCAAGATCGTACCAAATCGGCCTACTGTTCTACAAAACCATCCAGCATCAATAGTGCCGGATGGTTTTAGCGTTTCCAGGACAAACCATAAAGCAAGGGGGTTCGTCATGAAGCTTACAAGTGGGATCGCATTTCTGTGCTGCCTGGGCCTGGGAGCCCTGTTTCCTGCATCCGGTCTAAGCGCCAGCGCCAACGACGGCTTCAACCCCGATGCCAGCAGCTCTGTCTTTGCCCTGGCGGTCCAATCCGACGGCAAGATCCTGGCGGGCGGGGCCTTTACCGGGATGGGCATTTACGTCAGGAACCGGATCGCCCGGCTGAATACTGACGGCACGGTGGAGGTGGCGTTCAACCAGGGGGCGGACGGAGCGGTCAGTGCCCTGGCCGTCCAGGCCGACGGCAGGATACTGGTGGGCGGAAGCTTCACCACCTTCGGCGGGCAGGCCAGGAACCGCCTGGCCCGGCTGAACTCCGACGGCACGCTGGATGCCACCTTCAATCCGGATGCCAACGGCTCGGTCTTTGCCCTGGCCGTCCAGGCCGACGGCAGGATACTGGTGGGCGGGGTTTTCACCACCATCGGCGGTGATTCCGCAAAATACATAGCCCGGCTGAACGCGGACGGGAGCAAGGATACGACCTTCAACCCGAACACCAACGGGGCCGGCTACTGCTTCGCGGTCCAGCCCGACGGCAGGATACTGGTGGGGGGTAGTTTTACCAGCATCGCCGGGCAGTCCCGATATTGCTTCGCCCGGCTGAACGCCGACGGCACTGCAGATACGGCCTTTGACGCCAACGGCAACGGTGTGGTCCGGTCCGTCATGGTCCTGCCCGGCGGCAAGATACTGGCGGGCGGGGAATTCACAGCCCTGGGCGGGCAGGCCAGGAACCGCCTGGCCCGGCTGAACACCGACGGCACCGCTGATGCGGCCTTTAACCCGGACGCCAATGATGTAGTCTATTGTCTGGCCATCCAGGCCGACGGCAGGATGCTGGCGGGGGGCAGTTTTACCAGCATCGGCGGACTGGCCCGGAACCGGATCGCACGGCTGAACGCTGACGGCACCGCGGATGCCGGTTACAATCCCAATGCCAACAACTATGTCTGGGCCCTGGCGGTCCAGCCGGACGGCAAGATAGTGACGGGCGGAGGTTTCACCAGCGTAGCCGGGCAGGCTAGGGATTATATCGCCAGGATTAACCTGGACGGCACACTGGATGCCAACCTGGATCCCAACCCCAACAGCACCGTAAACACCCTGGCCGTCCAGTCCGACGGCAAGATCCTGGCGGGCGGCGGGTTCACCAGCATCGGCGGACTGGTCCGGAACCGGATCGCCCGGTTGAACACAGACGGGCTGGCCGATACTACCTTCAATCCAAATTCCGACGGTGTCTTATATTCTCTGGCGGTGCAGGCCGACGGACGCATACTGGCCGGCGGCTATTATTTCAACATCTGCGGCCAGCCCAGGAAAAGCCTGGCCCGTATCAATGCCAACGGGACGCTGGACGCCGGGTTCGACCCCAGCGCCGGCGGATCGGTGTACTCCGTGGCGGTCCGGCCAGACGGGAAGCTGCTGGCCGCGGGAAGTTTCGACAGCATGGGGGGGCGCCCGCTTAACTATATGGCGCTGTTGAATGCCGATGGAACACTGGACACGGCCTTTCACCCCAATCCCAACGCCCAAATTCAGTCTTTGGCGGTCCAGCCGGACGGCATGATCCTGGCGGGCGGGCTTTTTACGACCATCGGCGGTGTGAACCGCAACCGGATAGCCCGGCTTCATTCCAACGGCGCGGTCGACACTTCCTTCAATCCCAACGCTAACTCCAGTGTCAGTACCATCGCCGTCCAGCCCGACGGGAAGATATTGGCGGGGGGATTCTTCACCAGCATCGGCGGACAGGCCCGAAACAGAATCGCCCGCTTGAATGCGGACGGCACGGCCGACGCGGCCTTCGATCCCAATGCGGACAGTGTTATACTATCGCTGGCTCTCCAAACCGACGGGAAGATATTGGCCGGGGGGTGGTTTTCCAGCATCGGCGGGCAATCCCGGAACAAGATCGCCCGGCTGAATGAGGACGGCACGGCGGACACCACCTTCAATCCCGGTGCCAATGGCCATGTTGCTGCCATCATTGTATCCGCCGACGGGAAAATCCTGCTGGGCGGAGATTTCACCTCCATCGGCGGGCAGGCCCGGAACCGGATCGCCCGGCTGAGCGCCGACCAGGCCGCCCTGCAAAGCCTTTCGGTATCCGGCGACGGCTCGGCCATAAGCTGGACCAGAGGGCAATCGTCGCCGGAAGTATTCGATGCGGCTTTCGAGTACTCGACCGACCAGTCAAGCTGGACCCCGCTGGGGCCGGGAAACAGGATCTCAGGCGGCTGGGAGCTGACCGGGCTGTCCCTTCCAGCCGGGGAAATCGGCTATGTCCGGGCAGCGGGCCAGGCACCTGCGGGATACCAGAACGGTTCAGCCTCGCTGTTCGAATCGGTGAGGCAGTTCTATCTGGATTCGACGGCAACGGGCGTGACGGGAGACCCCGCGGCTCTGGACAAAATCCAGCCGGCGTTGCTGATGACAGCCTATCCCAACCCCTCCCGGGGGCAGACCATCTTCAAGTACCAGCTGCCGAAGGAGAGCAAGGTCAACCTGGTTGTTTACAACGTGGTGGGCCAGGCGATCAAACGGTTCGACCAGGGGACCAAGCCGGCCGGGTACCATCAAATCAACTTAAACGACAACCTGCTGCCCAACGGCGTCTACTTCTACCGCCTGCAGGCGGGGGATTTCAGCGCCACCAATAAACTGTTGATAGTAAGGTGATCCAAAGCTAAAACAGTAAAAAGGGACTGTGTCAACAGTCCCTTTTTCTTTTCCTTAAATATATATAAAAACAACAGTTTATTTATTGACAGCCGGTAAATATTTTTGTATAGTAAAGGCATGGCTAAAGCAGTGAACCAACCAATAGTGCTGCGTTCCAACCTGCAGCTCCCCCGACCCCGGCCCGAGACCCTCAAAAGGCATCGGCTGCTGACCTTGCTGCACAATCAGCTGGACCGCCGCCTGCTGGTGATCACCGGCGACGCCGGTTATGGAAAGACCACCCTGCTGGCCCAGCTCAGCGAAAAGGCCCGCCTGCCCGGAGTGTTCCTTTCCCTGGAACCGGAAGACAGCGACCTGGTGACATTCTATTCCGGCCTGATCTGCGGGCTGGAAAAACTGCAGCCTGGCCTGGCTGCCCGCTGCCAGGGGCTGGTTGACAGGGGTACGGACGTCGCGAAGAACCACCGGCTGGCCATGGGGACCCTGCTTAACGAGCTGGTGGAGAAGCGCAACGAAGAGATCTTCATCTTCCTGGACGACTACCATTCCCTGTCCGACGACAGCGAAGTGCACCAGGCGCTGGATTATTTCATAGACCATTCGCCGCCGGACGTTCACCTGGTGATAGCCTCCCGCAGGGAACCGCCCCTGCCCTCCCTTCCCAAATGGCGGGCCAAGCGCGACCTGGCCGAACTGAGCCGGGAGGCCCTGAAGTTCACCGAGGAAGAGATCAGATCACTGCTGGAGCAGTTCTATAAGATCAGCCTTTCGGAGACCGAGATCAGGGGTCTGGCCCAGAAGACCGAAGGCTGGATCACCGGGGTCCAGCTGATCCTGCAGGCGGCCGGCCGGGATGGGCGTTCGGTGCGGGAAATGCTGAACGCCTATCTGGAGGAGCACGGAGACCTGTTCCGCTATTTTGCCGGGGAGATCTTCAACCGGGAGAAGGAGGACTTAAGGGATTTTTTAAAACGCAGTTCGGTGCTGGACGTCATGACCCCCGAAGCCTGCCGCTGTGTGCTGAAGGTCAATAAACCCCAAGTATATCTGGAGGAGCTGGTCAACAGCAATCTATTCATCACAGTATCCGGGCCGGGGGAGTACAGATATCACAGGCTTTTCCGCGAGTTCCTTTACGACCAGCTGAGCGACCCGGCTGAGAGGAGCGGGCTTCACGTCCGGGCGGCGGAGCACCACGAAAAGAACGGAGAATCCGCCAAGGCCATCGGACAGTATCTTTCGGCGGACAAGCCCCGGGAGGCGGTGCGGCTGATAGACCGGGACCGGGAGCGCCTGGTCAACCGGGCCCAGTTCGCCCTGCTCCGTTCCTGGCTGGAGCGGCTGGCCCCGCAGACCTACGATGAGTTCCCCTGGCTGTGCGCGGTCCAGGCGGTGCTGTGCAAGGAGCAGGGGAAGCTGGAACAGGCCGAAAGCCTTTACCGGCAGGCGGAAGAAAAGCTGCGGAAGAAAGGCCCCCGGGATCCTTCCCATGGCTACGTGCTCTACGAAAAGAGCATTGTGCTGCACCGCAAGGGGGAATCCAAGGAAGCCATAGCGGTTCTTAAGCAGGCCCTTAAATGCTGTCCGCCGGAGAACAGCGACCTTAAGACCTCCATTCTGGGGTTCACCGCCCAGGTCTGGCTGGAGGGTTTGGGCGATTCCAGCAAAGCCAGGACCTGCCTTAACCAGGCCCGGAAGCTGCTGAAGGGGACAGCCAACAAGATGCAGTCGGTTTACATCGAGCAGAAGCAGTCGGTGCTGTGGGAGAGCCTGGGGGAGAAGCGCCGGGCCTTCCAGATCTACAAGGGGATCATCGAGACGATCGGGGACGATTATTCCCACCTGGTGGGTTCTTACTTCCACAACGCCGCCAAGGTGGCCCTGGATTACGGCCGGTACGGCTGGGCCGGGGAATGCCTGAACAAGGGGCAGGTGGTATGCCGGGGTTACGAGGATGTTTTTTCCGGATCCATGCTGGAGTTCGGTTTCGGATACCTGTACCTTTTCAAGGGGGAATGGGACCGGGCCCAAAAGCATCTGGAGAAGGCCCACGATACCTTCAAGGAGATGAACTGGACCCGGTCGGTCTGCATCGCCCTCCGCCAGCTGAGCCGTCTGGCCCGCTACCGGGGGGACCCGGAACGGGCCCGGCACTACCTGGAGTTGATGAAGCAGCAGCCCTTGGGGCCTTTGGACCGGATCGCGGTCTTGATGGAGCAGGCGCTGATATGCATCTATCGGGAACAGTACGGCCCGGCCCGGGAAACGCTGGACTCATGCCGGGATCAGGCCATCAAGTATTTCGGCAGGATGGGGGAGATAGTGTGCCATCTGGCCGAGGCCGGCATACAGGCCGGATCGAAAAAGCCGAAAGAGGCTGAAGGCTGGTTTTTTAAAGCGGTCACCCTGTCCAAGGACTACGGGTTTGACGGGCTGCTGGCCTGCGAACTGAGGGCCAGCCCCATCCTCTGCCGGCTGGCTCAAAAATGCACGGCAGAGAAAGCCTATCTGCTGACCATACCCTCCTTCATGGCCGCAGAGGTCAAAGGTCAGGTTAAAGAGGGATCCGGTCTGCGGGCGGAACTGCTGGGGCCGCCTAGGATCTTCGGGGGAGAAAAGGAGATCACCAACGGCTTAAGGCGCCAGGCCCAACAGCTGTTGTGTCTTTTGGCATATCACGGGGAGCGGGGCCTGAGCCGGGAGGAGATACTGGAGGCCATGTGGCCCAGGGTCAAGCCCAAACAGGGGGTGGATAATTTTCACCTGGTGCTGTTCGAGGTGCGGCAGGGCCTGCAGAAAAGCATCGGGAGGTCTTATGGCAAGGCAATAGTAAAAGAGGGGGGAAGATACCGGATTGGCCCCGGCCTGCCGGTGAGCAACGATGTCCGGGCCTTTGAGGAACTTTTGGCCGGGTCGCGGGAGGCGGAAAGAGCCGGGGACGCGGCGGCCGCCAAAAAGCTTCTGGGCGAAGCGCTGTCCCTCAAACGGGGGGAGTTCTGCCAGGGTTGGACGGAGGATTGGGTCCAGGGGATATCCCGCCGGCTGGAGGAACTGCACCAAAAGGCGCTGTTGAAGCTGGGGGCCCTGCACCTCCGGGACGGAGAGCCGGAGAACAGCCGGGAATATTATGAACTGGCCGTCGGGCGCGACGAATTGTGCGAGGAGGCCTGCCGGGGGTTGATCAGGATCCACGGGAATAAAGGCGACCGTAACCAAGCCAAGGCCCTGTTCACCAAACTGGAAAAAGCCCTGCGCCGGGAACTGAAATCGGAGCCTGCTCCTGAGACCGTGGAACTTTACCGGACGGTGATGGTTTCCGGGAAATAGGACCCTGTAACCTAAAAAAAGTATCTTAAAAAGAGCCCAAAAAAGGGCTCTTTTTTTTTCTAAGAAAACTAAGAAAAAACTAAGAACCGGTGTTATATACTGAACCCCGGTTCAAGGGAATAAAGTGAAGGGAACAGGGAACGGGTTTATCGTTCCCGAATAGACAGCAACCTGGAGAACTTAAAAATGCCGGATTATCTGCCGCGCCCCGACAGCGTGTTTGACCGATGGGTGGCCGATTTCATAGAATACAGCACCAAGCACCGCTCGGAGCTGGGCCTGACCGACGGCGAAGCCGCCGAGCTGCAGAAAGCCCGTAATTCCTGGAACCAGGCCTTTGCCCGGCACAAGCTGGCCCAGGAAGCGGCCCGGCTGGCCACCGAGGACAAGGAGAACAAACGGGCGGCAGTGGAGCAGGTCATCCGCAAGTACGTCAGGGTGATCCAGGCCCGGCCGGCCACCACCAACAAACAGCGGCGGGGGCTGGGCATCAGTCTGAAGCCGGAAGAGGCGGAAGAATCTGCGGTATCCGGTGCCGCGGTGTCAATAAGCGAGGTAAGCCTGGCCGGATACTAAAAAACTGGTTAAATCAACCAACCAAATTAAATAAGGAGGTTACCATGAAGTCTTGGAGTAAACTGTTTTTGCTGGCTCTGGCAGTGGTGCTTTCAACCGTTCCGGTCCTGGCCGACGTACCGCCTATTCCGATGGGTGACTGGCAGACCGCCACGATAGGACTTGGAAACAACATTCAGAGCGTGGCCGTAGATCCGGTCAAAAACCGCATCTTTACTGCCAACAACCTAAGCGGAACCGTCACCGTGGTCAATGGCAAAACCAACGAGGTCCAGACCTGGACCGCCGGCAGCGAGCCAAGGTGTCTGGCAGTTAATCCCATTACCGGCAAACTGTATGTGTCCATCAACGGCTCGGCCACCAATGATACGGTGGTGGTGTTCGATACCCTGGGCGTTATAGTGAACCGTCTGGCGGTGAAAAGCAACCCATACTCCATGGTGATAGACGCCGGCAACAACCTGCTGTATGTGGCCAATTACGGCAGCGACACCGTCAGTATTTTTGAAGGCGATGTTCTGCTTCGCGAGGTGGCCGTTAAGGACCGTCCCCGGGTGATGGTCTTCAATCCGGTGATGGACTTCGTTTATGTGGCTTACGAAAATTCGGATTCAGTCACGGTGCTGACCCTGGCCGGAACTTCCAACGCCAACATCCGCAGCGGACTCAGGGCATATGACGTTACGGTCTGCGCTTCGGTAAACATGGCTTATGTGGCCAACGCCGACGAGGACAGCGTGGCGGTGATAGACTGCAATAACAATTTAATATCCAAGAAGATCAAAGTGGGGGACTATCCGTCGGCCATAATATGCGACCCGGCGGCCAAACAGGTCTACGTGGCCAACATGTTCGATAACACGGTGACAGCCATCAACTGTGAGACCAACACCAGCGATAGCAACGTGCTGGTGCAAAGCTTTCCCTATCACATGGCCGTGAACCCGATCACCCGCAAGCTTTACGTGGGCAGTGATTACGGGAGCCATGTCATGATGATCCTGGACTGGCGGGGAACGGTAGCCCGCGACTCCCTGGTCTTCGGTTACAATACCGGAAAGATGGCGATCAATCCGGTCACCAATAAAATATATGTGCCGCTCAATTGCGGAACCAGCGACAGCCTGGCGGTGGTGGACGGCTCCGACTTCGACACTACCATGACCGTGGCCAAGGCCGGCACCCAGTTCACGGCCGTCAACCCCAT
Source organism: Candidatus Edwardsbacteria bacterium (assembly GCA_031082425.1). Classification (NCBI taxonomy): domain Bacteria; phylum Candidatus Edwardsiibacteriota; species Candidatus Edwardsiibacteriota bacterium. The sequence continues at coordinate 27,847 of JAVHLB010000017.1, forward strand.
CACCGGAGACGCCTTTTTCAGCAACAGCAATGCCGACAACGTGACCGTGGTCAAAGCCAACGGCGACACCCTGACAATCGCAGTGGGCGACGATCCCCGGATGATAGCGGTCAATCCCCTGACCAACAAAGTGTTCGTGGCCAACACCGGAAGCAAGTCGGTGTCGGTGATCAATGGCACCACCTATGCTGTGGAATTGACCGTTCCGGTGGACACCCTGCCGACCATTGTGGCGGTCAATCCGTTGACCAACTTCATCTACGTCAACAGTTTCTTTGCCTCCGCCAACCGGATCAAGGTGATAGACGGCAAGGATTGGGATACCACCTCGGTACCGGTCGGCACCAAGCCCTTCTCCATCGCGGTCAACCCGGTCACCAACCGCATCTACGTTGGCAACGATGTCAGCAACACGGTGACAGTGATCGACGGTGCGCACCACACGGTGTTAACGTCCATCCCT
>JAVHLB010000018.1 GCA_031082425.1 Candidatus Edwardsbacteria bacterium
GCCGATCATTTTGGCGGGCAAAATAATCGGCTTGGGTTTGGTAAGGCAAAATTGCTGCAGGCGGACCCCACCCACACTCCCTCCCCGTTGCGGGGAGGGAAGCCGTCAGGCAGGGAGAGGTCAGTCGCATCAGCTCTGCTGCTGAACCAAGAGAACGGTGGTGAATTTGGACCTCACCCCGCCATTAGCAAGGAGTAATTATTGGCGGGCAGGCCTTCCCTCTCCAAATAAATTTGGCGAGGGAATGGTCATTGCGAGGGAGGCATCGAAGTTAAACGAATGAAGCAATCCAACTTTTCCTGGATTCCGGATCAAGTCCGGTGTGGCAGGGTTAAACGACATTTTTTCTAACCGTTCGACTTGCTGTCCAGGCATAGCACTTCCTGCTGTTGGTTGTAGATCGGGCAGCCCCCGCCGCACAGCGGCAGTTTGTCGCAGTCCTTGCATTTCTCCTGCAGATAAGCCTTCTTGCGCAGGTCCACCGCCGGTTTGGCGTTCCATATCTGCGTCCAGGGGTCGGCCAATATATTCCCCAAAGCGGCAAAATAGCTCTGGCAGGGGATCACCGAGCCGTCGGGCTCCAGGCACATGTTGTACTTGGCGGCGGTGCAGGTCTTGACCCCCAGCTCCAGATTGACCGGGTCCAGCTGGCAGTACTGGGTGGGGGTGTACCAGATCAGCCGCAGTTCCAGCTCCCGGGCCTTCTGGCGGATGCGTTCCATCAACGGCTTCAATTCTTCTTCCTTGAAGCCGATGCCGCAGGTGGCGCCCTGCCCGGTATAGATCAGCCCGTTGCAGGCCATGGCGGCCACGCCCAGCGATTTGATGAACTCCATGGTGGCTTCGATATTGTCGGCGTTAAGCCTGGTCAGGGTGGTGTTGGTGATGGTGTATACCGGCGTGGCCACCGCGTTCTTGATCCCCTGAACCGTCTCCTTCCAGGCCCCCTTGGCGCCCACCATCTGGTCGTGGACCTTGGCATCGTGCGATTCCAGCGTTATCTGGAAATGGTCCAACCCTGATTCCACCATCCTGTTAACCAGATCATTGTTCTTTAAGTTTCGCCCGTTGGTCAACAACCCGGTGACCAGGCCGGTCTCCTCGGCGTAGGCGATCAGGCCCGTCAGGTCGGGCCTTAAGGTGGCCTCGCCGCCGGTGAAGCAGACGTGGGGGATGCCGATCTCCCAGATCTTTTTTATGACCTGTTTCCACTGATCGGTGTTTAACTCGGCCGGCTGGCGGTCCTTGGGCAGGTAGCAGTGGCCGCAGGCGTTGTCGCACTTGTAAGTCAGGGCTAGGTCCATCCGGTAGGGCGCCGAGACCGGGGTCTCGAACGGCTCGATGCGGTTGATGTCCATATAGGTGACCGGGCAGATGTCGTCGGTCCGGGCCAGGGCGAATATCTTCTCCTTAAGCGAATTATAATCCTGCTCCAACTGCCCGGGCTTTACCCCGCGGTATCTTTTTAGCATCTGTTCTACCGCGACAGCCGCTTCGTCGTCCTCGATGATATGCTTGGCCATCTCGGCGGCGGTCTGGTTCAAATGCAGTATCCGGGAGGCGTTGATCACCAATACGCCCCTGCCATCCGGCTCGATGCGCAGGTGCAGCCGGAAGCTTTTATCGCCCTCCTGTCCCCGGTATTGGAACAGGCCGGCCTTGAGCGGCCTCTCTTTTTTGAACAGGTCCTTCAACCAAGCCATTTTTTCACCTTTCTTTTTCCCAGCAGGATCACCGGGAAGACAAGTTTATAATGGTTTTCGCCGGAGCGTATCTTTTTCAGCAGGGATTCCTTTTTAAAATAATAACTCTGAGCCAGATAGCCGGGGAGCGCCAGGCCCAATATCGGCTTTATCATAAGGCCGGCCAGGCCCATCATGGGTCCGACCGGGGTCAATATCAGATTGATGTCGGCTACCTCAAGCAGCAGTTTGTGTTTTTCCTGAAAACCGGCCGAGAGGATCTTGCCCGAAAGCTTCCAGTTGTTCCAACGAACGATGACCAGATCTCCACTTTTTTCCAGCCAGGAAGGAACAATGATCTGGCGAAACAACATGGCCAGCACGAAAGCGGAAAATAACAAAAGCACCGAACCCAAGACGGTCAGGGGCAATGTTTTCAAGGTAATGATAAACGACAGCGCCAGAATGGCCAAAAGGTCGAGCAGAAAAAACACTGCCCACAGCCAGCGGGATGCTCTTAATGTATTTTCATTATTCATAGACCTGCTATCTCCACCACCTTGTGGCGGCTGGTCTCGCCGCGCACCAGGGTGACGGCGCTTTTACGCACCCCGAAATGCTTGGCCAGGAATTTTATCAGATAGGCATTGGCCTTGCCGTCCACCGCCGGGGCCGGGATGTAGACCTTGTAGACGTCGCCCTCGGGAACGATCTTCTCTTGTTTGGCGTTGGGGACTATTTTGAGGTTGAGACGCATGCTATTCTGACCTCACCCTTCCCTCTCCTAAAGCATTAGGAGAGGGGTAGGGGAGAGGTCCCTTCGTTGAATTGGGTGATATGCTTTATGGCCAGACCCACGGCGCCGCCGTTCAGGATCAGCAGGATCAGCAGGTTTCCGAAGAACAGGTAATGAACGAAGCCCAGTATTCCCGGGGCAATGGCCAGACCCAGGGCCACCAGGCGGAACCCCTGGGGATTGGCCTGGGCTGTCATGGCTTTTGGCACAAGGTTGCGGCCGGAGGCGAACCTGAAGCTGAGCCAGACGAAGATCATGGATATTGCAATGAAAGCCACCATTACCGGTTCATCCGATGCCGGGGAGAGAAAATTTTCCACGGCGTTCCGGGATTTCAGGAATATCGCGATCAGGGCCAGGATCACCGGCTCGGCGGCCATTGCCCAGTAGACGATGTTCAGGTTATTCTGTTGCTGGGTCGGCTGATTATTATCCATAGGGACCTCCTAATATTTTCTTCCTTTGCCGGAATCAGTTATCTCCACCAGCTCTTCGGGGAACGGCCGGAAAAAGGTCTGATCCTTAAGATATTCCTCATTGAACCGCACGATCCAAGAGCGGATCAAACTCTGGGGCACGCTCAGCGGCAGTTTGCCGTTGCGGTAGCTTTGCAGGCTATCCAAAAAATACTGTTTTTCGCCGGAGGAGACCTTGTCCGAAAAATACCCCAGGGTATGCATCAGCACGTTGATGTGAGAGGTGTGCTTGGGGGCGTGGGCCAGGGCGGCCGAGAATTCGACCCGGTAGTCCTCTGCCAGTTCGGCAAAATCTTTATTTTCATGATTGGCTACGATCCGGCCCAAAATCTTAAGCTTGGCCTGGCTGTAAGCCATCAGCAGATATTTATTCCGGGAATGGAAGTTCACCAGTTCCTTCATCTCTCCCGAAGCGATGGCCCGCCGCAGATCGGCCAGGGCGAACAGCTTGGTGAAGAAATGCTCCCGGATGGAAAAATTCTCCAGCCGGGCCTCGTCTTCGACGGCGGCTTCGGGGAACCTTTCCATCACTACTTTTCCGAAGAAGCCCTGGCCCTTGCCCAGCGGCACCGGGTGCTCCGACCCGGCGTAGAATTTGACGTCCTTGATCCCGCAGGAGGGCGAGCGACTCTTGAGCAAGAA
>JAVHLB010000019.1 GCA_031082425.1 Candidatus Edwardsbacteria bacterium
AGGTGGCCCTCCGCGGATCGTAAGAGCGACCTTGGATACTTTGAATCGGAGGAATATCGATATAACTGAAGGAACGGATCTTTCGGGAACCCCATATTACAATTCAGGCGAATGGTTTTATCATTTGGCCGGAGATAAAACCGGCCTATGGGCCGGGCGGGGGTGGACGGCACGTAATTATGATGCCGATCATGACACGATTATTAACGGACTTTTCTATTATGACTTTAAAACCAATATGTGGTTCCGCGAGATTCCCGACGCTGTCGGCCTGTCAAGCGATTATATCACCGGGCTGGCCGACTGGGAAGGCACTGTAATGGTAGCAACGAAAGAAGCGGTCTACAAACACGGCGCCAGAAAATGGAAAAAGATACTTGAGGGTTCGAAAATCAGGATATTACATTCAAGCACTGGACTTTTCATAAAGGATGACAAGATGATACAACAATACCTGCCAACGGCCGGGATTTGGCAGCCGGTCTGCTCCCTTTCGGTACTTCGTTCAGAACCGAAGGAAATTCAATCTGTGCCGGACCAAGGGATGCTGATAGGTACCGACGGTGGGCTAAAGATGGTAACAAAGAATGGGAAGGTCCGGCAAATTTCCTCGGGAGTGACAAAAAGCATAACCAGGCATCAGGGGAAATGGTGGGCGATCGTATCCGGGGAGCCGTATCAGATAAAGATGGATGGCGACTCTCTCCGGTTGGAGAAACCGGCTGTACGTGAGGAATGTTTGCGTGAGGAATTTGAATTCCTGGAGGGGACTGTGCCGGAGATATCGTCCTCCCAATGATCAGGGGCCGTGCGACAGGAAGAACCGGGCGATAGCGCGCTGGGCCGCAGCCTTTCGCCAGTCCATTTTCAGATTATGGGTAGAGGGCCGAATCTCAAGGATCTTTCGGAACTCCTGTTCAGCCATCTGGTATTTACCCTGACGAAGCAATAGCTGACCAAGGGCCAGATGAGGGGTAATGTGCGTCGGGAAGGCGGAAGCTATATAACGATAAAGAGATATGGCTGCTTCATCGCTCCGGCGATAGGCAAGCATCTCGGCCTTAAGATAGGTTATTCCGATATCTCCCGAATAATGTTTGGCGGTATCCAGTTGAGCTTCGGCCTCTGCGACCCTTCCGGCAAGGTACAGAGATAAGGCATATTTTTCACGGGCAAATCCGTTGTTGGGATACAACCTTATAGCCTTTCCCATATTCAAGGCGGCATCGGCGTAATATTTTTGCTCTCCGCAGAGATCACCTTGTCTTTCATAATAATTCGACATACCCGTTGTATATAGATTGACCGCCAGGAAGAGGCTTCCCAGAAGGAATCCCGACACCATTAAGGTGCGCAAAGAAGAGGCCAGCGGCTTGTTCAAGATCACTGGTTTTGGCATTATCATGCCCAGGCTTGTCCAGAAAGCCGTTGCCAATGGGATTGTGTGAAGAAAATTATTGAAAAGTCCGGCCAGGCTCAATCCCATCACGCCATACCAATGCCATATCCGCCGGTCTTCCTTTTCATATCTGCTGCCTTCGCGAAGCCCCAATCCCAGTATGAATAAAAAAGCTGCCAGTCCTGCGACACCGGTCTCTGCCCAAACATGAAGGGGCTCGCTGTGAGCGTGCAGGGCAAAAGAGGCATTGCTTTCGTATTTCGTATATTTTCCCGTGCCGAATAGTGCAGCCTGATAGGGTATATAATTTATCTGGTATTGGCCGATTCCCACTCCTTTTAATGGATGATCCTTAATCATATTTGCTGTTGCCGACCATATCAAATAGCGGCCGCGCAAGGTATGCCCATCTAGCATATCCCGTGCCCGCACCATTCCAAAAACGATGATGGACAACCCGGCAAGACATATGCTAGCTACCAAAATCCTTTTCTTGCCGATCCTGTCAAGAAGGATGCTTTTATCGATTCCCCTGATTGCAGCAGCAATCCCTAGTATTGCTGCAACAGCATATGCGGTTCGGGAAAATGTTGCCAGGAAGCATAGTCCCTGCAAAAACATTCCCAGTATCAACATATACCGGACCATTTTGTGACAGTTTCTCTTGAACAGGCCAAGGGTTATGACGAACGAATAAAGCAAAAAGAAGGCAAGATAGTTGGCATTGCCTATTGTCGAATAGATATGCATCTTGCCGGGCGAAAGGTATCCGGGATCCATGAAGTCTGGGGCCACCAGTTGTTTGATGCCAAAAAAGGAAACGATGCTGCCCCCAGCGGCAATGGCAAGATCGAGGGTCTGCTGTAACTGACTGCGGTCATCCATGGACGATACTGAAAGCAGAAGTATCATCATGATAGAATGAAAGTAAAGCCACTGCAAACCTAGGTATGGCTCTAACGATCCGATTAAAGATATCGCACCGGTAGTACAAAAGAGAAGCGCGGATACAGTTAAGTATGATGCCGCTCGATAGCGCGTGAAAGATTGGCCATAATATAGGCCAACTGCTGTAGCCAATGCTATCATCGGCAGTGCCACAAAATTTTTAACGGCAAAAGGATTGGCTCCGTCGATTTGGAAATATAGGGCCGGGAGGACAACAGCTGCGGATATTAAAAATTCATACAACATAAGAATGAAAATAATTTATAGGATTTTACTAAAAATCGACAGATAAGTAAACAGCTTTTATGACATTTTGTGTTTATCTGGTAGGCAAAAAAGCCTGCAGCTCCTGCTGCAGGCTTTTTGTACGTTTTTTGGTTCATTTGGTGAAAGCTATCTCACCATTTTTGGCGTCAACGCTTATTTTGTCCCCCTCCTTGAATTCTCCCTCCAAAATCCTCATGGACAAAGGATCCTGCAGCAGTCTCTGAATGGCCC
>JAVHLB010000020.1 GCA_031082425.1 Candidatus Edwardsbacteria bacterium
TCAACTGCCGAAAGCCGGGCGCGTCAGCCTCAAGATTTATAACGTAACCGGGCAGCTGGTGAAAACCCTGATCAACAAAGATCAGCCGGCCGGGGGCTATACAATCAACTGGGACCGGAAAGACAACAATAGCATGTCGGTCAGCGCCGGGGTGTATATCTATCACTTAAGCACTGACGATAAGTCCCAAAGCCGGAAGATGATAGTACTGAAATAAGTTTAGATAGAATTGTTTTTGGAAAGGAACACTGTGAAAGCATCTTTAAATCTTCTTGCAGGCTTGGTGTCATTGACCGCAGTAGTGTCAATTACGAGTGCTGATAACCTGATAGTCAATCCGCATCTTTCTTATGATCCGTCGATCGCCTCAATAACCACTCAGGTTGACACAATTTCCCTTAAGTATTATATGGAAGGGCTACAATCTTTTTATAACCATAATATATTCAGGTCAAATTATGACAGCACGGTGCAGTGGCTGATAAACCAATTCATGGCGATGGGCATCAGCGATGTCCGGCGGGATACTTTCTATAATCCTTATGCAAATAAAAGTGGCTACAACATAGTGGCAACCCTCCCCGGTTTACAAGATACTTCGATAGTTTATATTGCCGGCGGCCATTATGATGCTGTTGTTGGGGTTGACACAGCCGGTGTGGTTTCATTCTACAGCCCAGGTGCGGATGACAACGGCTCCGGAACCACTGCGGTGCTGGAGATGGCCCGGTTGCTGGCATTGCCTGGCAACCGTCCGAACAGCACGATTAGGTTCATCGCTTTTGATGCCGAAGAAGCAGGGTCTTTGGGAAGCAAGCATTACGCAGGTGAGGCATATCAACAGAACATGAATATCGGGTTGATGAGCAACTATGACTGCATTGGAAGCCATTTATGTGATACTCTGTATCATACAGTACCTCTATCCGGTTCAGAGGTATTCGCCGAATTGCTTTGCCGGACTACAGAGATGTATGGCAACGATGGGACCAACAACATTCGGGCCGTTATAGGGGACGACATGTCAAGCGACTTCATGTCATTTCACGACTTGGGATATCCTACCACTCATAGCCAGGAATACATAGTGGATGTTGCAAAGATACACTCCTTTTACGACAGTACAACCTATATTAATTATCCAGCCATGGCTAACATTATCCGGGGCGGCTTGGGATTATTGTCCACCATTTCAGATTACCCAAGAGTTATTAAGCCGTTAGCAAAGGATGGTGGCAACGGTTCCGAACTTTTGATCACTTGGGAACCAGGTATTGCAAACAATATTGTGGCCCACATGTTATTTTGGGGCTACAGTTCAGGGGTTTATATAGATTCAGCGATCACCGGGCTAAGTGAATATATTATTACCGGGTTGGCGGAAGACAATCTGTATTATGTCGGCATCATAGCGATAGACGATTCTTCCAAGGAAAGCCCAATAATAACTGAAGTAACCGGAACCCCGAGATCAGTGCCGTTGATCCCTTCTGGTTTAACCGCCATCCCGGTTGATTCTGGCGTCACCCTTTGTTGGAATAAAAACCTGGAGCTCGACCTG
>JAVHLB010000022.1 GCA_031082425.1 Candidatus Edwardsbacteria bacterium
CCCTGGGCAGCTGGTATTTGAAAGTGGTCTGCCCCCTTGACGGGTTGGGATAGGCGCCGTTAAGGGCATAAATGGCCGGCAGAGCAGATGACGGATTGCCCGCCACCCCCGAGGGCCCGATGGCCTTGAAGCTATAAGTACTGCTTATGCTCTGGTGGTCCAGCATGTCGGTTGCCTTGAGGTAATAGCTGACCGACAGGGTCTCGTCGGTGGCCGGATTTATCTCCGGTATGCTGTCCCTTAAAGAGTCAGCTGTCGTGAACATCGCCGTACTGTCCCAGGCTCCTCCGTTGAACTGGGTGAACATATAGGCAGACTTGATGCCGCTCAGGTCATATACCTTGCTTGTCACCTCGTACGGGCCGTAGGGTGCGCTGGGATCGTCGGTCAGAACCGTGACATACTGGATGTCCGGAGCCGTGGTGTCTATCCCAAAGGTCCGGCAGGCCGAATAGGTCCCAAAATTCCCGGCCGCATCGTAGGCCATCACCCGCCAGTAGTATTGACCTTCCGACAAGTTGAAGCTATCCAGCAGGGTATTTGTGGTATCTTCGATGATGGGCGAGGCGAAGCTATTGTTGGTATCCAGCTGGATCACGTAAGA
>JAVHLB010000023.1 GCA_031082425.1 Candidatus Edwardsbacteria bacterium
CCGCCACGGTTGCCACAGGGAACGAGGTGGCGGGCATGGCCGTGGACCCGGTGCGCAACCGGATCTTCACCGCCAATAATCTGAGCGGTATCGCCGGCACCGTTACGGTCGTCGACGGGAGGACCAACCAGACCCAGACCTGGACGGTAGGAACCCAGCCCCGCTGCCTGGCCGTAAACCCCCTAACCGGCAAGCTGTATGTCTCCATTAACGGATCATCCACCAACGATACCGTGGTAGTGTTCGACACCACCGGCACCATCATCAAGAGACTGCCGGTTAAAAAGGAACCGTACTCCATGGTGCTGGATGTGGACAACGACCGGCTGTATGTGGCCAACTACGGCAGCGACACCGTCAGCATCTTCGCCAGCGACACCCTGTGGCTGTCTTATCCGGTGAGGGACGCCCCGGTGGCCCTGACCCTGAACCCGGTCAACCACGCCCTGTTCATCAGGTATATGAACTCGGACACCTTCGGCACCCTGAACCTGGGGTGGTACAGCCTAATGCACCTCAGCGACGGGACCGGGGTTAATGACATTG
>JAVHLB010000024.1 GCA_031082425.1 Candidatus Edwardsbacteria bacterium
AAGCGTTTAAGGGCATCTGGTGGATGCCTTGGCGCCAGGAGGCGATGAAGGACGCGGTAGGCAGCGAAATTCTCCGGTGAGCCGCCAAGCAGGCTTTGACCCGGAGGTGTCCGAATGGGGCAACCCGGCTGGAGTCATATCCAGTCATCCTTTGACTGAATTCATAGGTCTTAGGAAGCGAACGCAGGGAAGTGAAACATCTCAGTACCTGCAGGAGAGGAAATCAACCGAGATTCCCGAAGTAGCGGCGAGCGAAACGGGATTAGGCCAAACCGTGTGCTTTCGAGCATGCGGGGTTGTAGGGCCGCCATAATTGATCCGCGACTAGAGAGCAGAACAGGCTGGGAAGCCTGACCATAGAGGGTGAAAGTCCCGTATGTGGTATCGAAAGCGGCATGGGCGGTTCCTGAGTACCGCGAGGCACGTGAAACCTCGTGGGAATCCGGGTGGACCATCATCCAAGCCTAAATACTCCCTGGCGACCGATAGTGTACCAGTACCGTG